>CAYGTS010000008.1:0-33295 GCA_964352905.1 uncultured Legionellales bacterium
TGAGCATTTCGATAAAAGATTTTCGCCGTTTTTAGCCCAAATATGGGCGTTCCCGTCTACTTGGTGAATAGTTACAAAGCATTTAGTAAATATTTTGGTTTTACACTAAGAAATAGAAACTGAACCGGCTACCGCACCAAGTCAGCGGCAACAGCCAAATATATAAAACAGATTTTATATGCTTGCGCTTTAATCCGCTTTAACATAAACTATACTTTATATTATTAATTAATTATATTAAAAATATAAAGTGCAGTTTATATGGCTAAAACGCTTTGGGGTAATGTTTATTATAAAGATACTTATGTAGGGCGACTGGAAGAAAAACCAGGCGGCCGCTATGATTTTACCTATGATGAATCCTATCTTGATGCAAATCAACCAGCCATAGCGCACACCCTACCATTGGATAGCAAGCCGTATATTTCTGAACATGGCTTGCACCCTTTTTTTGATAATCTGGTAGCCGAAGGTTGGTTCCAGAAGGCACAGGCACGAGCTTTAGGTGTAAATCCTCGCCATCGCTTTGCTCTGCTGTTAGGGTTTGGTCATGATCTTGCAGGAGCCGTTGCAGTGATTGATCCTGATCCGCAAGAACATCTTAAACTTGATCATACTGATGAAACAACTTTGGCAGCTCTTTTAGGACGCGCTTCTTTATCGGGTATTCAGCGCAAGCTACTGCTTGTTAAAGAAGGTAAAACATTTCGTCCCACAAGGCCGAATGAACTTAGCACACACATTGCCAAGCTATCTTCTGGTAATCTTGATGAACTGCTTGAGTTGGAATATTTAACCACAATGGCTTGCTCAGCGCTGTTGCCAGATGATGACATTGTTAAAATGGAATTAACGCAGCTTGCTTTTCTTAAGGAAAATGCTTTGATCATTCCACGCTTTGATCGATCAGCAACGGGCAAACGCTTGCACCATTTTGAAGAATTCAATCAACTTTTGGGACACGCTTCTGGCGATGAGAAATACGAAGGTAGCTATGAAGAAATGGGACAATTCATTTTGAATACGCCACTCTGTGTACCAGCAGAAGCAAATAGGTTGTTACGCCGCATTTTAAGCTGCTTTCTAACAGGTAATACTGATGCGCATTTTAAAAATTTTGCCATGTTTCACACCAACGATGGACTACGTCTCACACCTGCCTATGATTTGGTGGGTTCTAGTGTTTACCCACAATACCAAGCGATCGCATTGCAAGTCTGTGGTATAAACAACCTAGCACTGGGCAAACTCAAGACCAAACACCTACTAAAACTTAGCAAAGCGTTTGGCATGGGAAAAGATGGGCTATTAGATGCTATACAAACGTTGAAAAGTCGGTTACCCAATGCATTAACAAGCATAGAAAAATCTAGCATTGGAAGCACTAAATTAAAACATAGACTACTAGAGAAAATGGAAAAACGATGGAATGGCAGTTTCACATTAATTGGCTAAGTCTTGTTGAAGAAGCAAAACAAAGACGTAAAGCACAAAAGTTAACACAAGCAAAGCTTGCTAAATTGGCGGCAGTGAGTACGCCAACCGTTTCTCGTTTTGAAAGCGGAAAAACCGATATCCAATTACCCACCGTGCTAAGTATTCTTGCCGTACTGGGCATGCTAGACCAACGTCATCTTATTTTCCCTGCAAGCAATGCGCGTTACGACTCGATACGTGAAATCGTCATTTTTACCGGTAACGACGGCGATAAAACGGTTTCCTGCGCTATTAGTCGGGAGGCGCTAGAAGATCACTTTGCTGATCACAATAAAAATCTTGTATCTGTCTTTAACACCCAGCATGAACGTATTGAACACCTGGCCCGCCGCAAATATTTAGCGGGGCAGATAGAACCAAACGGCTTGGTGTTGATCAAAACAGAAGATATTTAGGCTAACTGTTCTTCCCCAACAATGCATAATAAAACCCAACTTGCTTAGCATTAGGTAATATTTGCAAACCTATGCTTGCTTGTGAGGGCCAAGGGCTTACAAGCGGCAATAATTGGGCGTTTTTTTGCTTTTCTAAAAAACCTTGCACAATATCTTGATTCTCTTGCGCCAAAATAGAGCAAGTCGCATAAAGTAATTTACCACCCGGTTTAAGCATTTTCCAGCAAGTATTTAGCATGGCTTGTTGTTGCTGGTTTAATGTTGCAATATCATTTG
Organism: uncultured Legionellales bacterium; assembly: GCA_964352905.1. Lineage (GTDB taxonomy): Bacteria > Pseudomonadota > Gammaproteobacteria > JAHCLG01 > JAHCLG01 > CAYGTS01. Next base: position 2,169 of record CAYGTS010000008.1, read on the forward strand.
CTTGTAATAATAATTTAATATCAGGATGTTTTTTAATAACACCCGTTGCAGAACAGGGCGCATCCAATAAAATACGATCGAATAATTGCCCATCCCACCAAGTTGGATCTAACAAGTCATGGCAAATAATTTTAGTATTTAAATTCAAACGCTGTAAATTTTCAGTGATTTTTTTGGCACGTTCAGGATTGTTTTCAATTGCAATACAGGCTTGCAAATTTACCTCTTGCTCTAAGATATGCGTTAATTTTCCCCCAGGCGCAGAACAGGCATCTAACACGCGTTGATCGTTTTGCAAATCAAGTAAACTTACAGCTAATTGCGCGCTGCTATCTTGTACTGAAAAAAAACCTTCTTGGTAACCTGGTAATTGCGTAATATCATATTTTTGATTTAAATAAATGGCACTCGTTAATTCGTTAACCACAATTGCATTAATTTGCTGTTGCTGCAATAACTGCAAATAACCAACACGACTAATTTTTTTAAGATTTACCCGCAAAGTAACATTGGGTAATTGATTATTACTTTCAAAAATCGCTTGCGCTGATTCAGGGTAAGTTTTTTCGATCGCATTAATTAACCATTGCGGATGACGTGTTTGCGCTTGGCTATCGTTTGCTGCTGCAGCTAGCCAGCTTTCTTTTTCACGCAAAAATCGCCGCAAAACTGCATTAACCAAACCTTTAACATGTGGTTTCTTTAATTGCACACATACCCCAACGGTTTCAGAAACCGCAGCATGTTCAGGAATTCGTAAATAAATTATTTGATAAAAGCCAACGACCACGATTGCTTGCAATAGGGTATTTTTTTTCGCTTTATTATTGGTGGCAAGATTCTGATAAAAAAAATCAAGCTGCCAAAACTGCCGGCATACGCCATAACACAGTTCATGCAATAATGCTTTATCGCGCGGATCGCTTAATTTTGCTTGGTATTGATCAAGCAAAGAACTTAAAGTACCTTGGCGATTTAATAATTGTTCAATAATTTTTACCGCGTAGGCGCGTGTTTTTTTCATGCTAAATTCCAACCAAAATATTCGCCCACTCTAAAAAAATTTCTTTTGCCATTATAAATTTCTGCGGCATTTAGTACTTTACCGCCAACAAATTGCATGGTAAGTATTCGAATACTGCCTTTACCACAAGCAATATCTAATCCCTGCTTAGTAAACTGTAAAATTATCCCTGGCGTGTGGTTACTCTTTTCTTCCAAAATGTGTGCTTGGTAAATTCGTACACGTTGCTCTTGAAAATCTGCAAATGCAACCGGTGCGGGATTAAAAGCGCGAATTTGATTATGAATATCACGTGCTGATTTTTGCCAATCAATCATGGCATCTTCTTTGTTAATTTTATGCGCGTAAGTAATATTTGTTTCAGCTTGTGATTGTGGCGTAACACTTTTAACAGCTAATTGATCTAACACCGAACCTAATGTGTTAATACTTAACGCAGTTAATTTTTTAGTTAAACTTACAGCATTATCATTTTCAGCAATATCACATTCTACTTGCTGATAAACTGGGCCACTATCTAAACCACGCGTCATTTGCATAATCGCAACGCCGGTTTTGTGATCGCCTGCTAATAACGCATATTGAATAGGTGCGGCACCTCGCCAACGCGGTAAGATAGAAGGATGAACATTAATACACGCAATGTTAGGAATATTTAAAATATTTTCTGGCAAGAGTAAGCCGTAGGCCACGACTAAAATAATATCTGGTTGTAAATCTTTTAATTGTTGAATTATTTTTTCATCGCGTAAATTTTCCGGTTGTAAGACAGGGATGTCATGTTGCATGGCAATTTGCTTAACTTCAGAAGGCATTTGTTTGCGGCCACGACCAGACTTTCGATCGGGTTGTGTTAAAACAGTTGTGATATGATAACCGCCTTCAAGTAAGGCTTGTAAAATATCGGCAGCGTATTGTGGCGTGCCAGCAAAAACAATTTTTAATTTGCGCATGCGAGTCTCTTGCAGTTAATAAGTTTGCGCTGATTATCAGCGATTCCCGCCGTAATGTCTGATTACTCAAGAACAGTCAGATTTGAGGCAAGGTCACGTTAAAAATTTCAAAAAATAGCGCAGTTTATACATAATAAATGAGCACATTTTTTGGGATTTTTAACGTGAGATTGCCCAAATATGGCTGTTCCCAACTACAGCGGGAATTACTGGCTGATTATACTGTGTGAGACGGTAAATGGGAAAGTTTAGGCAAATAGGATAGCTAAAATTTTATGGAAATTATGCTTAGTAGTTCTATCCCCTGGACCCCCAGCGTTTGCTCATGGGCGTCAACTTAAGAAAATGAACAAGCTAGCGTTTCCCCAACGAAAGTTGGGGTCCAGGGAAAAAGACTGGGAAACATGAAATCAGGGTAACTACTCATTCCGTAGCAGGGAACGTCCGTGTTTGGGCCAATATGAAGCTAAAGGGGGTGAGCAGATACAAATCAGAATGAATTTAGATAGCTTTTGTACTAGAAAATACGCATGTAAATTGAATTTAGTGGATTCTCTCCCTGGACCCCAACTTTCGTTGGGGAGGCGGTTCTTAAGTTGACGCCTATGAGCGAGCGCTTAGGTAGAATGATGAGATTGAAATACCAATCTGATTTAATTAAGGATTAAATCATGTATGAAAAAGAACCGGTGGTTTACATCATGAGCAACAAGCGAAATGGCACATTGTATATAGGCGTCACTTCTGATTTGCAAAAACGTGTGTGGGAGCACAAAAATAATGTGGTTAAAGGATTTACCGAAAAATATAAATTACACCTGCTCGTTTATTTTGAATTACATACAGCAATGTATGATGCGATGACTCGTGAAAAACAATTAAAAGCTTGGAAGCGCATTTGGAAACTACAACTCATTGAAAAACAAAACCCACACTGGCAAGACTACTATGCAACCATCTTCTAACAAACAAAGCATACGCTACTGGCTGGCGCTGCATCACATTAATGGCCTTGGTTATCGATCGGTTAAGCATTTGCTCACGCAAGTGAATCTGGCTGAATTATTTTCATTATCGGCAAATGAGTTGGCGAAATTAAAACTCCATAGCAAAATTATTACCGCAATAACCAACCCACCTTGGCAGCAAGTTGATGACGATCTCAACTGGCTTATGCAATCTCATGATCATGCTATTCTAAGCATCGCATCCCCCGAATATCCCAACCTATTGCTGGAAACTAACCAACCGCCGCTCGTGCTTTATTGCCAGGGCGATGTTTCATATCTTCAGCAGCCACAATTAGCCATTGTTGGCAGCCGCAATCCTTCTTTGCATGGCAAACAAAATGCGTTCACCTTTGCCAAGTCGTTAGCTAAAGCGGGTTTAAACATTACTAGCGGCCTGGCGTTGGGGGTTGATACCGCCGCTCACCTTGGCTGTCTTGCTGCAAATAAACCAACCATTGCCGTTTTAGGTAGTGGTTTGAATAATATTTATCCTAAACAAAATCATGAATTAGCTGCTAAAATTCGTGAAAATGGCGTTATAATTAGTGAATTTTCTGCAAGTGTGGCACCACAAGCTAATCATTTTCCACGCCGCAACCGCATCATTAGTGGCTTAAGTTTAGGTGTATTCGTGGTTGAAGCCGCTCTCAAGAGTGGGTCCTTAATCACTGCACACTACGCCTTAGATCAAAATCGCGACGTATTTGCCATGCCTGGTTCAATTCATAATCCGCTCGCAAAAGGTTGTCATTACTTACTAAAACAAGGCGCTAAATTAGTGGAAAGCAGCCAAGATTTAGCAGAAGAATTGCAATTATCCACGCCAACACCTCGTGAGATCGCACTTCCCGAATTACCTAAGGATTTAACATCAACTCAAGAAAAGTTATACAAATTAATGGGTTATGACGAAATCGATGCCGAGCAATTAAGCGCTCACTGCGGTTTTGATGCGGCAACCATTAGCACAACCTTGCAATCATTATCGTTGCGAGGATTGATTAGTGAAACAAAAAATGGTTACATAAGGAACACTTAAAGTGTTAGGAAACCAAATGAAAGAAAATATACTCGATGTATTAATGTATTTGTTCGAAAATTACATGGAGTACGACTGTAATATAAATCGTAGTCAAGATGAACTTATTGCCGAACTGCAAGAACAAGGTTTCACCTTAACTGAAATTCATAAAGCCTTCCATTGGTTAGAAGGATTAACCTTAGCAAAGGTTGTTCTTAGTGGACAAGCACAAAAGGCAACGGCGTTACGTGTCTTTACTGAAGAAGAAAAACTAAAATTGGGGAGCGCCGGCATTGGTTTTTTACACTTTCTCTCACAAATTGGTGTGTTAAATACAGCAACACGTGAATTAGTCATCGATCGTGCGATGGCCTTAGCAAACGAAGAAATTGATTTGCCACGATTAAAATGGGTAGTCTTAATGATATTATTTAATATACCAGGTTTAGAAGCAGAATTAGCTTGGATGGAAGACTTTGTGTTAGACGAAAATAAAAGTGGTTTACATTAAGCTATGAACAACGGATTAGTCATTGTAGAATCTCCTGCTAAATCTAAAACAATCAAGAAATATTTGGGCAAAGGTTTTGAAGTCTTGGCTTCATACGGTCACGTGCGTGATTTAATTCCCAAAGAAGGTGCGGTTGATACAGCACACGATTTTGCCATGAAATATCAAGTGATCGAACGCAACGCCAAACATATCGAGGCAATTGCCAAAGCCATTAAAAAATACGACACCTTATTATTAGCCACCGATCCTGATCGCGAAGGGGAAGCTATTTCTTGGCATGTGTATGAAATTTTAAACAGTAAAGGCTTATTAAAAGATAAAACTGTTAAACGTGTGGTTTTTCATGAAATCACGAAATCCGCTATTAAAAATGCTGTGGAAAATTCACGTGAAGTTTCCATGGATTTAGTGAATGCGCAGCAAGCCCGACGCGCCTTAGATTACTTGGTTGGTTTTAACTTATCACCATTATTGTGGAAGAAAATTCGCCGTGGTTTATCCGCAGGACGTGTACAAAGCCCTGCACTACGTTTAATTGTTGAGCGTGAACTCGAAATCGAAGCCTTTGATCCAAAAGAATATTGGAGCATCATTGCCGATCTTAATGCCGAAAAACAAGATTTTACCGCACGTTTAGTCGAATATAATAACGAAAAAGTTGAGCAATTCACCGTTAATAACGAGGTTCAAGCCACAGAAGTCAAAGCGAATTTAGAAAAACTCGCTAAGGGCAAGTTAACGGTTATTAATGTTGAGAAAAAACAACGCAAACGTAATCCAGCCGCACCATTTATTACATCGACTTTACAACAAGAAGCCGTGCGCAAACTAGGTTTTACGGCAAAACGCACCATGCGTACCGCGCAACAATTATATGAAGGGATTGATGTTGGTGATGGTGCAGTGGGTTTAATCACCTATATGCGAACCGACTCTGTTAATTTGGCTGCTGAAGCTATTGCTGATATTCGCGATTTTATCGAAAAAAACTATGGTAAAGATGATTTACCTGAAGAGCCGCGTGTTTATAAAACCAAAAGTAAAAATGCGCAAGAAGCGCACGAAGCCATTCGTCCCACTTCAGTGCATTTAACACCGGATAGCATTAAACAATATTTAAGTGCTGAACAATACAAAATTTATAATTTAATTTGGCAACGCACGGTTGCTTGCCAAATGATCCATGCCACCATTGATTCGGTTGCGATTGATTTTGCTTGTGGCAAAGGCAACCGTTTGCGTAGCAATGGTTCAACAATTGCTAACCCCGGTTTTATTAAAGTTTATCAAGAAGACACGGATGATAAAAAAGCCGATACAGATGATAAATTACTGCCACCGTTAAAAGAAGGTGATGAAGTTGATTTAATTAAAATCAATGCTAACCAACATTTTACTGAACCACCACCACGTTATAACGAAGCAACCCTGGTTAAAACCTTAGAAGAGTTTGGTATTGGCCGCCCTTCAACCTACGCTACGATCATTTCAACACTACAGGATCGTGAATATGTCATTATGGATAATAAACGCTTCAAGCCAACCGATGTTGGTAGGATCGTTACCAAATTTTTAACAGAATATTTCCCTCAATATGTCGATTATAGTTTTACTGCGCAATTAGAAAATGATCTTGATGATATTTCACGCGGTGAAAAACTATGGGTCCCAACCTTAAAAGAATTTTGGCAACCCTTTATTAAGCTGGTCGGCCACATTCAAGAAACGGTGCAGCGCAAAGACGTCACGCAAGAAATGATCGATGAAAATTGTCCTGAATGCGGCAAGCAATTATCGATTCGTTTGGGCAAACGGGGCCGTTTTATTGGTTGCTCAGGTTATCCTGATTGCAGCTACACCCGCAACCTCAATCAAAATGCCGAAGAAGCGCAAGCCGCTGAAGTGATCGAAGGTCGCGAGTGTCCTAAATGTAAAGCGCCGTTGGTCATCAGAGTAGGGCGTTATGGTAAATTCATTGGTTGCTCGGCTTATCCTGATTGCAAGCATATGGAACCTTTAGAAAAACCTAAAGATACCGGTGTGCAATGCCCTGACTGCAAGCAAGGCACGATTTTGCAGCGTAAATCACGTAACGGCAAAATTTTTTATTCCTGTGAGCGTTACCCTAACTGCAAGTATGCATTATGGAATGAGCCCGTTGCAGAGGCTTGCCCCAAATGTCATTGGCCGATTTTAACTAAAAAAATCACCAAACGCAGTGGTAACCAGAAAATCTGTCCACAAAAAGAGTGTGGGTTTTCTGAAAATATTGATGAAGATGAAGCGTAAGATGGCAGTATTTTCTGGAGTTGACTCCGGAAAATACTGCCAAAACCGGAGTGCACTCCGAGAATTTATAAAAAATATTGATTTAAAGTGTTTCCCGGAGTAGAATCCGAAAACTACTGACAAAATCGGATTTGAATCCAATGCTGCAGCGCTTAATCCAACTCACTGACAATCACCATTTTTTCTTGTTTGGCGCACGAAATACCGGCAAAAGCACCTTACTTGCTAAGCGCTTCCCTGAAACATCCACCGCCTGGTTTGATTTATTAGATACGGATCTTGAGCGCCAACTAACCATACGACCTGATAATCTCTTTGATATGGTGCAAGCCCTACCAAACCAAATCACGCATGTGATTATTGATGAAGTCCAAAAAATCCCGGAACTATTAAATGTAGTCCAACGTCTCATGAAAAAACACGATAAAATCTTTATCATGTCAGGATCAAGTGCACGCAAATTAAAAAAAGCCGGCATTAACTTACTCGGTGGTCGTGCCTTCGTCTATCATTTATATCCTTTAACCTATAAAGAATTAGGTGAGCAATTTAATTTAATGTCTGCGCTGCAGTGGGGGACGTTGCCTGAAATATTATTACATAGCCAAGATACGGCAAAAAGACAATTTCTCCATGCGTATGCGCATACTTATTTGAAAGAGGAAGTGATTGCTGAACAATTGGTAAAGGATCTCACTCCTTTTCGACGTTTTTTAGAAGTTGCTGCACAATGCAATGGTAAAATTATTAATTATTCAAAAATTGCTCGTGATGTCGGGGTTGATGATAAAACAGCTAAATTTTATTTTGGTATTTTAGAAGATACGTTGATTGGCTATTTTCTTGAACCGTACCATAATTCCATTCGCAAACGGGTTTCACAAAAACCAAAATTTTATTTTTTTGATACAGGTATTGTCCGTGCTTTAACCAATAATCTAACGGTACCCTTAGTTGAAAAAACGATGAGTTATGGCAACGCTTTTGAACATTTTATAATTAATCAATGTATAACACTTGCCAGTTATTATCAAAATGATTATAAATTTTTTTATCTTCGCACCCTCAATGATAATGAAATTGACTTAATTATTGAAAGGCCAGGCAAGAAAAAAGCATTAATAGAAATTAAAAGCTCCCGTGAGGTGAATGAATCCATGTTACGTCATTTTATAAAATTATCCAATGAATTTGACAATGCAGAAAGCTATTGTTTATCAAACGATCCCTATGCCAAAAAATTTCAGCATGTATTAGCATTACCTTGGCAAACCGGATTAGATACCATTTTTGAGGGGTTAGCATGAAAAAAATCTGCTACCAACCAGCTGTTCAGATTTTACAACAAGGTGGCATTGTTGCGTATCCTACCGAAGCGGTTTATGGTTTGGGTTGCGATCCCTTTAATGAAAGTGCTGTTAAGAAGTTACTCGCGCTGAAACAACGCGACGTTCGTCGCGGCTTAATTTTATTAATCCCTAATCATGAAGCCTTATCAACTTATATCGAAAACTTAAGCGATCCGATTTTAAACAAACTTTATGCTGCCTGGCCGGGGCCCGTGACTTTTTTATTACCGGCAAGACCGAGCATTCCAAGCTGGATCACCGGCCAATTCAAAAGTGTTGCCATGCGCATGACGGCGCACCCTATTGCCAATCAACTCACCCAAGAATGGGGCGCACCGTTGGTTTCCACGAGTGCCAACATTGCCAATCAAATTCCTGCTAAAACAGCAGCAGAAGTAAAAGCCATTTTCGGTGATGCCATCGATTATATTATTGAGGGTAAAGTCGGTGATGCGCAAAACCCATCTAAGATTATTGATGCGTTAACGGATCAAGTTATTAGAAAATAACACGACTTGACCTAATTGAAAGAGTAGAAAATGAACATCCAAGCAATTAAAAGCTATTTACTAACCTTGCAACAACAAATTTGTGATGCGCTAGCGGACGTTGATGGTAAAGCCTTTTTAACAGACGACTGGTCGCGCGAAAAAAGCGCGGCAGGAATAAGCGGCACTGGGATCACGCGAGTCTTAGAAAATGGTAACGTCATTGAACGCGGTGGGGTTAATTTTTCACATGTGTTTGGTGATCATTTACCACAAGCGGCAACCGCAAAACGCCAAGAATTAGCTGGACGGCATTTTCAAGCATTAGGTCTTTCGTTAGTGATCCATCCGCGCAATCCAATGGCGCCAACCACACATATGAATATACGTTTCTTCGTTGCCGAAAAAGAAGGTTGCGAACCGGTATGGTGGTTTGGTGGCGGTTTTGATTTAACACCGTATTATGGTTTTGATGAAGATTGCATTGCCTGGCACCAAACAGCCAAAGCGGCTTGTGATCCCTTTGGCAAGGCTATTTACCCTGAATTTAAGCAATGGTGTGATGATTATTTCTTTTTAAAGCATCGTAATGAGCCACGTGGTATTGGCGGGATTTTTTTTGATGACTTAAACCGCTGGGATTTCTCAACCTGTTTTGCCTTCATGCAATCGGTTGGCAATCATTTTCTTAAAGCCTATTTGCCGATCCTAACCTCACGCAAAGAGCTTAGCTACACAGAAGCACAGCGTGAATTTCAGCTATTCCGCCGCTCACGCTATGTAGAATTCAATTTATTACAAGATCGTGGCACGATTTTTGGTATTCAATCGCAAGGCCGTACCGAATCAATACTTGTATCAATGCCTCCCCTTGCGGCTTGGCATTACAATTATTACCCTAAACCTGACAGCGCCGAAAATAAACTCTATAATCATTTCCTGATACCGCAAGACTGGGCTACTATAAAAGGTAAGCCCTGAGAGAAATTCATCATAATGTTAAAACTATTTTCAAGAATACGCCAAGCTGGCTTATCGCTCTTTTTGAAAGAGCTTATCAATAATTATGGCAGTGTTGGCGCAGTATTTCCCAGCTCAAGACTGTTAGCCAAAGCAATGTCAGATCCCATCCCGGATAAGATCAAGGGCTACGTTGTTGAATTAGGTGCTGGCACGGGTGCCATTACCCAAGCCTTAATAAAAAAAGTATCGCATCCTAAGCAGCTTATTATTATCGAGCAATCTGAAAAACTGGCTGATTATTTGCAACAGCGCTACCCCACAGCACAGATTATACATGGCGATGCCGTGAAATTATCGGCCTTATTAGCTGATCAAAAAAACCAAATCCATTGCATTGTTTCCAGTTTACCATTGCGTTCAATGCCAACAGAATTAGTTAGGGCGATTAGCGATGAAATTGAAAACTTGCTAAAACCCGGTGATTTGTTTATTCAATTTACCTATAGCTATACTAAGCACTTAGGCCATCATTCGCACAAATTAAAACGTATCCAGCATAAACGAATTTGGTTTAATATTCCGCCGGCACGAGTGGATGTGTTTGAGAAAATCTAGCAAGGAAAAGCATGCAAAAAATAGCATTAATGAATTTTAATCATTTAAGTTTACCCAAATACAATAATTTTTATTTTATTGCGCCACAGGGTTGCAGTAATTTACCACCACACCAAATAAGCCCAGTATTTTCCTTAACAGTTGAAAATTTAATTACACATTTTGAAAAAATCATAGAAAAATGCCATAACATTAAACTCAACAATCAATCAACAGATGGTTTGCAACGAGTTTATATTCAGCGCAGCAGAATCTTTCGTTTCCCTGATATTATTGCGGTTGAGTTTATTAAATTATCCGGCACGACTTCTTCTATCATGCTTTTCAGTCATGCTAAGTACGGTGTTCTTGATTTTGGTGTTAACCGCCGTCGTTTATTAAGTTGGATTGCAGCACTACAACTGGCAGTAAAAAACCAGACTGCTTAATGATTGCGATGGTTTTAAATTGAGCGCATAATAACAGCCTTTTAGCTGACCGATAAAAAACCATGAAACAGCAACTAATTGATTTATTACAAGCAACGTTAGCCCAGTTACAGCAAGAAAACATACTTGATGCAGGCTTAGCTTATACCATCACCCTAGAGCGCACCCGTTCGCAAGAACACGGCGATTTTGCTTGTAACATTGCGATGGTCTTAGCCAAGCAAGCCAAATGCCCACCACGGCAATTAGCTGAAAAAATAGTGGATGCGCTTGAACAACCCGATTTTATTAACAAAATAGAAATTGCCGGTCCCGGCTTTATTAATTTTTACCTTGAAAAAACCACGCAGTTTAATGTGATTAACGAAATTCTCAGCAAAGGCCAACAGTTTGGTCGCCACACTCAAACAAAACCCACTAAAATATTAGTCGAATTTGTGTCATCCAACCCAACCGGGCCTTTACACGTAGGGCATGGCCGTCATGCCGCCTACGGTGACAGTGTTGCTAATCTTTTGGCAGCAGCTGGCAATGACGTGCAGCGTGAATATTACATTAACGATGCCGGCCGCCAAGTTTCAATTATTACGGTCAGTGTGTTATTACGTTATTTGCAATTGTCGCAGGATAATTTAACTTTCCCGCAAAATGGTTATAAGGGCGATTATGTGATTGAAATTGCTAAACAATTGCAACAACAATACCCAGGTAAATTTAAGATTGATTGTGCTACGCTTTTTAGCAACTTACCACTGGATGAACAACCCGATGGCAGTGGCGATAAAGAAGCGCACATCGATGCCTTAATCACGAAGGCTAAGCAACTCTTAGGCCTAGAAAATTTTCAAAAAATCGCTGATTTTACGCTGGAAAAAATTATCACCGATATGCGTGACGATCTTTTCGAATTTAACGTAAAATTCGATACATGGTTTTCTGAAGCCAGCTTATTAAAATCAGGCGCAATTGAACACGCAGTTAGTCAATTACAAAAACATAACCACACTTACGAAAAAGAAGGTGCGCTTTGGTTTCGTGCAACCGATTTTGGTGATGAAAAAGATCGCGTCTTAATCCGCGCCAATGGGCAAACCACTTATTTTGCATCCGATGTTGCCTACCATTTAAATAAATGTGAACGCGGCTTTAATGTGTTATTAAATATTTTAGGTTCCGATCACCACGGTTACGTGCCACGCTTGCAAGCCTGTATTAAAGCCTTAACCAATAGTCATGTTGAGTTACAAACTTCACTCGTGCAATTTGTCTCACTGTATCGCGGACAAGAAAAAATCCCAATGTCAACACGCGGTGGTTCTTTTGTGACCCTACGCCAATTGCGCAATGAAGTGGGCAATGATAATGCGCGTTATTTTTATATCATGCGCAAAAATGAGCAGGCGCTGGATTTTGATTTAGATTTAGCTAAATCACAATCTAACGATAACCCGGTTTACTATATTCAATACGCGCACGCCAGAATTTGCAGCGTGTTTAGGCAATTGGCAGAAAGAAATTATCAATGGGATCAAACGCTTGGTTTGGCAAATTTAACTCAACTCACTGAAACCGCTGAAATTGAAATAGCTCGCCAGTTGGTGCGTTACCCTGAAATTATCTTAGTTGCAGCGAATGCGCACGATCCACACACCTTGGCGCATTATCTAAGAGAGCTAGCCAATGCCTTCCATGCTTATTATAATACCTCTCAGTTTATTGTAGAACATGATGACTTACGCAATGCGCGCCTCTGTTTAATCACCGGCGTTAAACAAGTCATCGCAAATGGTTTACAATTGTTAGGAATTTCTGTACCAGAAGCAATGTAATGGCAAAACGAAAGACAAAACCAAGAACCACCACAACGCGTAGCAATTATTCAAATTGATTATACTAATTGTTAGCACAGCTGCATTTGCTGATTTCACCTGTCGTTATTCAAATTGGATCAGTTACCGATTTAGGTGGAGCCTTGACCAAGGATAGTCAATGTTACTATAACGTGATGAATCAAATTAGGATCCCAACGGTTCCAACACGCTTAGAGCAATATTTTTTGTAACTATTTACCATGTAGATGGGAACGCCCATATTTGGCTGTTCCTCGCTACACCGGGAATTGCTGCTCAGCTATAGAGCAACGACTTTGGCCGCAACTTGAATATAACCAAAAAATTTCATATCATTTGGCAATCTCCTTACGTAGTCGTCTAGAAAATTGTTGGCTGAGCAATAACTCAGGGCTTTCCATTAGATTTAGGCAACGTTTGGAATTCTCGTTAATGGACTGAAATACAAAAGATATCATTTTTGATGTATTTGATGAATTATTTACCGGTGTAAAAAAAACAGTTTGGGTCTCTAATCAAACCATCGATCAAAATCGTATATTCCGTGGATTTGTTATTCCGATTAACAAGGTGATATCGTTTGATACTGGTTATCTAAATATTTTTAGACCACGCACACCCAATGATAGAGTTGAACATATTTTATTACTGGCATTAGCGCTTAATACTGATAATATTGCAGTGATACCAATACGAACCGTCTAAAGAACAGATAAATAGCTACTAAGGAATATCAGATACATGCCAATAACAATTTATCTAATAATCGGACTATTACTGAGCGCTGTATTGGCTCTAAAAGCAAAACCCCTATGCATTATTTTAACTTGTAGCTATTGGGCAATTGTTACCTTTTGGGCAATAAATATTATCGATCCCTTCAACTTTCATGCTGTGGCATGGGCAAGCTCGCTTAAAATAAATTTCAGCTACCATGTTGATGGATTATCAAAATTGTTCAGTCTATTAATCGGTGGGATCGGCATTGTTGTGTTCATCTACAGTGTCATCTATACACAACGTAAGCCTGCTAAACGAAAAAAATTACTCTCACTGTTACAGCTTTTTGCTGTTAGCATGTTGGGTATCGTACTAGCAGATGATCTGCTAATGTTGTTTTTATGCTGGGAGCTGACCACTATCAGTTCCTATTTATTGATTCAATTTAATACTGAAGACGAAAAAGCAAATCAAGCGGCATTTAATAGTCTATTTATTTGTGTTTTAGGCAGTCTAATTATGCTGGTTGGTTTTATCTTATTGAATAACCTCTCAAATACCTGGTCAATTACAAAAATCATTCAATCTACTACAAAAGATTTAAATTCATTACCATTACTTTTTGCTTTTTTATTTATTTTTTTCGGTGCTATCACTAAATCAGCGCAGTTCCCTTTTTACTTTTGGTTAACAGGCGCAATGAGAGCACCCACGCCAGTTAGTGCCTACCTGCATTCAGCAACAATGGTTAATGCGGGTATCTATTTATTAGCGCGCTTTCATTCATTATTCAGTTCATTGGCCTGGTGGTATCCCGTTTTATCAACTTTTGGCCTAATAACCATGCTTATATCGAGTTTAATCAGTTTATTTCAAAAAGATTTAAAAGCCATACTGGCCTATACAACTATTTTTGCACTAGGCGCAATGTTATATTTGCTTGGTGGTAAAAGTACCTTACCGATTGAAGCTTTTGTAATTTTTTTATGTTTTCACGCAGTTTATAAAGCGTGTATTTTTATGTTGGTGGGCACTATCGATCAAGAGTACCAAACACGGGATTTAAATTTATTAACAGGCATAGCGAGAAAACGACTTAGCCTTGCTGTTATTGCTATCATCACTTTTAGCGCAATGGCAGGGCTGCCACCATTTTTTGGTTTTACAATGAAAGAAATAATCTTTGAAGCAAAATTAGCGGCTCCCTCCGTATCCTATTTTTTGATGGGCACGAGTATCCTAAGTAGTATGCTAATTGCGGCAGCGAGCTTACGATGCTTATGGTATCTATTGAAAAAGAATCGTAGTAGCGTATTAAAATATCAAAAGTTACAATTTGGATTAATGTGTCCATTTATTTTAAGTCTCATCATTTTACTTTTTAATGTCATTAACAAACAAATTGAGAAAATAGTAAGCCCTGCAATTAAGGCTATTTTAACGACTTCTACAACGTCTTTTATTACACCTAGTACCCCCACAAGTTTTTTATTTAGTTTGCTTGTGGTCGTTGGTGGCGTCATTTTATTATTCGTCTATTTTGATCTCAAGAAGCATCATCGGCATGTGCCCAAATATTTAAACCTAGCTTCTCTTTTTAACTTACTCTTAACATTTTTGTTAAATTTTGGGCGTTTTCTTACCAAGACCACCCAAAATCAATCTTTATCAACACAACTTAGATTAAGTAGTTTTAGTGTTTTTATTTTTGTTTTAATTTTTTTATCAACGTCTTTACATAATATTGATCTGCCTGTTGATTTTATGCTGCCAGTAAAATATTGGGTGATCTGTTTATTTTTAGCCGGTTCCGCATTGAGTTTATTAGCTTCAGAGAAATTTTTACATAATCTAATCAGCCTCAGTATGATTGGTATTGCAAGTACTTTTTTCTTTGTCATTAATGGTGCGGTTGATGTGAGTCTTGCACAATTACTAGTAGAAATTCTAACTATTATTGTTTTATTGATGGCACTCAAGGATGTTAATATTCAAACAAGAGCAACTGCAAAAAAAACAAAATATATTAACGGCATTATCTCACTTGGATTAGGCTTTATAATGAGTAATTTATTACTCAGCTTAAAATTAGTTATCTTTAATCAGGAACTACAACAGTTTTATTCAAAAAATAGCTTAACTTCAGCGTATGGAAGAAACATTGTTAACGTCATTTTGGTAGATTTTCGTTCACTCGATACGTTTGGAGAAGCAATTGTTGTGGTTGCTGTTGCGATAGCTGTTTCACTTTTATTGAAACAATATTTTCTTATCACGAGGCAATCAAACCATGCTGATCATTAAAACATTTTGTTACTTGATCCTCCAACTTACTTTACTCATTTCAGTCCTTTTTTTGTTGCGAGGTCACAACCATCCTGGAGGGGGATTTATTGGTGCATTAGTTGCCTGTGCTGGTTTTAGTTTTCATAGCTTAGCCTATAATAAATTGCCAACATTTATTATGAATAAATCAGTTCTGATCATATGCATTGGAATAGTTTGCCTTGCTGTGAGTATGTTCTTTGGATTATGTTTTAACAAGCTATTACTGAAAGCAGTATGGGTGGATGTAAGTTTTTTAGGTGAAAATTTTAAATTAGGCACACCTTTATTATTTGATGTTGGCGTATATTTTTCAATTATTGGTAGCTTATTATGGATTATTGAAGGATTAGAAGGAAATACTGATGATTGAGATAACATTGAGTTTATTAATAGCAATTAGTTTCTACTTGATCTTAGAAGATGATATACGACGCAAGGTCATTGGTATTGTATTACTTAGCACAACGATTAACCTGATCTTGCTGTTAAGTGGACGATTGGCTACAAACCTCCCTGCTTTTTTAGGGCGTACATCACTAGAAAAAATATCAAACCCACTGCCGCAAGCTTTAGTTCTAACGGCAATTGTAATCGGGTTTGGTTTATTGGTTTTTTTATGCATTTTGATCAAGGTTTACGAAAAAGATGAAAAGTAATCTCCTCCATGAATTGCTGTTTAGCTTACCAATTATTGCTATTGTATTGCAGATGATGTTAAACAACAATAAATTAACGCTGGCAAAGATAACAAATCTCGCAATATCTTTTTTATTTTTAATTTTAAGTGTTATTATTTTTATCGAAAAACAAGGCTTGATTGTTATTCAAATAGCAGATTGGCCTGCTCCCTACGGTATTAGCCTGGTTTTTGACAGTTTAACTAAATTGCTATTGCTTGTTTTTGCGATTATTACGAGCTGCGTAAGTATATATAGCTTCCAAGATCATACTCTAAGTAAAAATGTTAATTCATTTTATACGGGAATGTGGTTGATGGTGATCGGCATTATTGGTGCTTTGGCAACGTTTGACATATTTAATCTATATGTGTGGTCTGAAGTCATGCTGGTGAGTGCTTTCATTTTTCTCACTTTAAATTTTTCAAATAATACTAAAAAGATTTATCAATATGCAGTATTTAATATATTAGCAACCTTATTAATGCTATTAGCGATTGCACTAATATACGGTATTACTGGTAGTTTAAATTATGCGGCAATAGCACAATATCTTAATCAAAATCAACATAATTTAATATGGCCTAGCATCGTGTTATTTATACTAAGCTTAAGTATTAAAGGTGGTGTATTTCCATTCTATTTTTGGCTACCTAATGCTTATCCCAATATGAACAGCTCTTCAATACTACTGTTATCAAGCATGGTTACCAAAGTGATCATGGTTGTTATTTTAAAGCTCGTTTGGCTATGGATCCCTATTTCATACATGCCAATAAAATCATTTTTTATATTTTTAGCTTGTTGTACCATGTTTTTTGGTGTCATGGGTGCTGCAACTAATTTTAAAATTAAAGATATCTTATCTTTTCATATCGTAAGTCAGATTGGTTATATTTTATTAGCTACATTTATTCAAACACCTTTGGCAATTGTTGCCGCGATTTATTTTCTGATTCACAATATTTTTGTAAAAACATCGCTTTTAATGACTGCCAGTATCGTCAAAGAGCAATACCATAGCGATGAACTTGTAGTACTTGGCCAAATTACCAAAGCCTGCCCGATGTTAGCAGGAGTGTTTTTTATTTCAGCAATGTCTTTGGCAGGATTTCCACCCTTCTCAGGTTTCTGGGGAAAACTTTTAGTCTTTAAGGTAATCTTAACTCAACGTCACTTTATTGCATTATTTTTTGCTATTTTAGTTAGTCTATTTACACTTTATTCCATGATTAAAATTTGGCGCTATGCGTATTGTGAAAAAGTAGATGGCATGAGTGTTATAAAATTTAAACTATCATTTTCTCAATTATCATCTCTACTGCCACTGGTGTTAATTTCACTATTAATAGGATTATACCCTCAAGGTTTATTATCGATGCTCAACCAAGTTGCAAATGAAATGAGTCAACCGCAAGCAATGATCACCGCGGTGCTTGGAGAAAAATCATGAAAACCCGATTTTGGATGATACTTTTTCTAACCCTTATTTGGTGTGGATTTAGTAATAATTTTAGTATGCCTAATATTTTATTCGGTCTATTGGTTTCTCTCATCATTCATTCTTGTGCTGCAAAAAAGCGATTAAGTTTTAGAGTGAATATGCTGCAACTTGTTATATTAAGCTTTTATACGCTTTGGGAATTGTTACAATCCAGCATCTTGGTTGCCTGGGAAGTATTAACTCCATTGGGTAAAAGTAAGCCAGAATTGATAGAAATTAAGCTACAAACAAATCATGCTATTGCAATTAGTATTCTTGCAA
This sequence comes from uncultured Legionellales bacterium, assembly GCA_964352905.1. Classification (GTDB taxonomy): domain Bacteria; phylum Pseudomonadota; class Gammaproteobacteria; order JAHCLG01; family JAHCLG01; genus CAYGTS01. Next base: position 20,163 of record CAYGTS010000008.1, read on the forward strand.
ATTTAATCTCACTGACACCAGGCACACTGGTAATTGATATTGATGAAAAAAGAAAAATTTTCCTGATTCATATTATGTTTTCAAAAAATAAAAAAAATATTATCACTTTTATTGAAAATCAATTAATGAAAAAAGTAATGAGGTTTATTGAATATGATAATCGTTAGTAGTCTTATATTATATATTGCTATTTCTCTTATTATTGCAGCTGTGCTAATTGCTTTTTATTTACTTGTTCGCCTTACTTCTTTGCTGAACAAATTATTAGCCTTGGAAATACTTGTCAACTTACTGATGGCGGGTATAGCGTTGTGGGCCTTGATAAGCAATCAACCGGTTTATATTGATGTTTGTCTAACCATGGCACTGATTATGTTTTTAGCGGTAGTTGCTTATTTCAAATTTTTAATGTCAAAAGAGGCAAATCATGCTGATACTAGTGGGTAATTTACTGATCTTATTTGGCTCAATTTTTATGCTAATTGCCGCCATTGGTGTTTGGCGATTAGCTGATTTATACCTCAAAATGCATGCTGCAACCAAAGCTGGTACACTAGGCACTGGTCTAATTTTGTTAGGTGTCGGGATCCAATTAAAAAACTTGCACAGTTTTACTGAAATTATTTTGCTCATTATCTTTATAATAATAACAAATCCTATTAGCGCACAATTAATTGGAAAACTGTACTATCTAAGCCAAAATAGGTGATTTAAAACCATCAGGTTTGACAGCCATGATTGAACAATCTACTTGATTGACAATTTTTTCAGCAGTATTGCCAATCACAAAACCTTGAAGTCCAGCTCGTGCAATTGTACCAATCAAAATTAAATCGATTTTTCGATCTGCTACAAATTTAGCTATGCCTAAACCTGGCTCGCCATATATCATCTCTGAAATAGTTTCATCTAAAATATTATGATTACGTTCTTGCAATATTTTAAATTGATACGTGTATTTTTCTTTACACTCTTTTTTAAGTCTCTCAATTTCAGCAGGAGGTGTATTGAGAAACGCACCAGTAAGGATGCTTTCACTTTTTAAGGCCCAAGCTGCCACTAGATAGCACTCTGCTGCTTGTCTTTTGGCATAAGAAGTGCCAATTTGAATAAGCTTATCATTAAGCTCAGTGCCATTTTCTTCCTCATTAGGATCCACAGCAATCAAGATACGCTGATAAGTTTCAGTTACAGGCCGCTTAACCACCCAAACAGGGCAAGGTGTTTTTCTCATTAGCGATAAAGCAAGCGATCCCTTAAAAAAGGAGTTGATTCTGTTTTCCTGACTTTCAGGTTCGATCAATATTATATCAAGCTTTTTATCGACACTGTAATGAGTAATGTCAATAACAGGTTTTCCCGTTAAGAAATAAATTATAAAATCAAAATCAATCGTTTCTTGAATAGCTTTTTCAATATCTTTTTTTTGTTTTGCGGATATTCCATCGGGTAATAAACAAAGGAAATGTATAACAGCACGGTTTATGATCACAAGTTCTTTAGCATGATCAATCACATCATCATTCGTTCGTTTCAGATCAAGAATTACTCCTATATTTTTAAAACGATGCATTTAATTATCTCCTTTGATTCTATATACCAAAATTGTATCTGCTCACCCCCCTTTAGCTTTATATTGACCAGAACGTTCAGATTTGGCATTCCCTGCTACGGAGTGAGTAGTTACCCAAAATTTATAAATCGAAACGTATCTATTCAGCAAATTTGGAGATAAACTTACCAAGAACGTCCAGATTTGGCGATAAAAACGCCATTCCTCGCGAAAGCGGGGGTTCAGGACCTTCCAATCTACAGGGTGAATAGTTACATCGAAACAAAGCAATAATCATCATAGACTAGTGTAACAGTTACGCCGGTGATAATAAACAATTTGTCACAAACCATTCATTGCCATTGTTATAGTTATAGTTAAAGAGTTTGGCACTGGCTTGAAAAAATATTCCCCAATATATCACCATCATATTTCTGATCGATTTTTTCAGCATGAAAATCTCGATTTAGAATATTCGGTAATATTGCATTATCGTGATTAGAATCCGTTGTTTTTCTAAAAGATTTTGTAACTATTCAGTAAATTTGAAGGTGGATTCACCGAGAACGGTCAGATTTGGTAATAGTTCCCAACGCGCAGAGTTCATTAGGGCCAGAGCAATAACTTAAATACTCATTAACAGGTCGGATATAAGTTTGCAGTCTATCACTTCATTTTTTAGTCACAAACATTCTTGCAAAAACGGGTGGGTCGATATAATTTACAATACTTTTTCATTTTACATTACGGCATTTCTTAAGCTTAGCAACCCGCCTTCTACTAATTAGCTTACCTTGTTTTTGTAAGGCTTTTCTAATCCTTCTTGAACCATAACGTTTTTTATTTTCATGAAAAACCTGTAACTCACTCCGTAGCAGGGCACGTTCAGATTTAGCAATAAAAGCGGCGAAAATATTTTTGAGAAAGCGCAGTTTATAAGTGATAAATGAGCAGGCCCTGGATTTAGATTTAGCTAAATCACAATCTAACGATAACCCGGTTTACTATATTCAATACGCGCACGCCAGAATTTGCAGCGTGTTTAGGCAATTGGCAGAAAGAAATTATCAATGGGATCAAACGCTTGGTTTGGCAAATTTAACTCAACTCACTGAAACCGCTGAAATTGAAATAGCTCGCCAGTTGGTGCGTTACCCTGAAATTATCTTAGTTGCAGCGAATGCGCACGATCCACACACCTTGGCGCATTATCTAAGAGAGCTAGCCAATGCCTTCCATGCTTATTATAATACCTCTCAGTTTATTGTAGAACATGATGACTTACGCAATGCGCGCCTCTGTTTAATCACCGGCGTTAAACAAGTCATCGCAAATGGTTTACAATTGTTAGGAATTTCTGTACCAGAAGCAATGTAATGGCAAAACGAAAGACAAAACCAAGAACCACCACAACGCGTAGCAATTATTCAAAAAGCCGCAGCAATTCGCGTCAGGCAAAATCTGCGTCGCCTGTGAAATGGTTATTGCTTGGTATTGTGTTGGGCGGGATTGCCGCTGCGGGTATTTATTTTTACCAAAACCATGCTGATTTTAGGCATTCTATCGATCAATTATTGCCACAGGCTAAACACCAAACGCACCATAAAACCAAACAAGTTGTTAAATCGAAAAATCCACCTGCACCACAATTTTCTTTCTATACAATGCTTAAAAATCAAAAAACCGTTATACATAAGCAAAAATCACAGCCTACACAATCTCAATCCACACCACCAATAACGGTTGCATCACCGCAACACCAACAACTTGCCCATACCGAAACACCAAAAAAAACAGGCAGTTATTATTTGCAAGTGGCGTCTTTTCACAAACAACAAGATGCCGATCATGTGAAAGCCAAATTAACCTTAATGGGATTTAATGTGAATGTTGCTAAATTTCAAGCACACAATAGCACGTGGTATCGCGTTGTGATTGGTCCGTATCAATCCAAAACTCTCGCCCAAAGCGATCAAAAACGTCTTGCTGGTAATAAAATAAAAAGCTTTTTACGCCACCTGGATGCTTGAAAACTTTTAAATCGCCCCATATATACATTCATTGACAGTAATTCCCGGTGTGATGTTGAATGACTCAAGAACGGTCAGATTTGAGGCAAGGTCACATTAAAAAATGAGGACTATGCATTGGAACAATTCAGAGGTACGACGATTTTATCTGTTAGACGCGGCAATAGCGTGGTGATTGGCGGTGATGGCCAAGTCACCATGGGTAATACGATCATGAAAGGTGGTGCGCGTAAGGTTCGTCGCATTTACAAAGATCAAGTGATTGCCGGATTCGCCGGTGGCACCGCCGATGCGTTCACTTTATTTGAGCGCTTTGAAGCTAAATTAGAAAAACACTCTGGTCATTTAACACGCGCCGCCGTTGAGCTTGCCAAAGATTGGCGCACCGATCGCATGTTACGCAGATTAGAAGCCTTACTTGCGGTTGCCGATAAAACTGCATCATTAATCATCACCGGTAATGGTGATGTTATCGAACCTGAAAATAGCTTAATTGCAATTGGCTCTGGTGGTCCTTTTGCACAATCTGCGGCAAAGGCATTGTCAGATAATACCAAGTTATCCGCCAAAGAAATTGTTAAAAAATCATTAACGATCGCTGCCGATATTTGCATTTATACTAATCACAATATCATCTTAGAAGAATTATCATTGGATGATAAATAAATAGGAATACGCACATGTCTACCATGACTCCCAAAGAAATTGTCTCTGAATTAGATAAACACATTGTTGGGCAAAACGAAGCAAAACGAGCCGTTGCGATTGCCCTGCGTAATCGTTGGCGCCGCATGCAAGTCGCAGAAGATCTGGCTGCAGAAATAACACCTAAAAATATTTTAATGATAGGACCTACTGGGGTGGGTAAAACTGAAATTTCACGTCGTTTGGCCAAACTTGCTAATGCACCCTTTATTAAAGTGGAAGCAACGAAGTTTACTGAAGTCGGTTATGTTGGTCGTGATGTTGATTCAATTATTCGTGATTTAGCCGATATGGCTGTAAAAATGACACGCGAAGAAGCCATGAGCAAAGTCCGTTCCCGCGCGGAAGAAGCGGCGGTTAATCGTATTCTTGATGTCTTAGTACCTTCACCACGTGGCGCGTTTGAAAATGAGCCTACTACCGAAAAAGAAGAAAATAGCGCTCGCAAATTATTTCGTCGCAAATTACTCGATGGCGAGTTAAATGATCAAGAAATTGAAATGGATTTGCAAGCTTCACAAATTGGCGTTGAAATCATGGCACCTCCCGGTATGGAAGAAATGACGAACCAATTGCAAAGTATGTTTCAAAATCTTCATAGCGGGAAAACTAAAACACGTAAAATTAAAGTTAAAGAAGCACTGAAAATTTTACCGGAAGAAGAAGCCTCTAAACTAATCGATGAAGATGAAATTAAACTTGCCGCGCTTAATAATGTTGAAAACAATGGTATCGTTTTTATTGATGAAATTGATAAAGTCACGATGCGCTCTGATTCACATCGCAGTGGTGGTGATGTTTCACGCGAAGGTGTACAACGTGATTTATTGCCGCTAGTTGAAGGCAGCACGGTCTCTACACGTTATGGCATGGTTAAAACCGATCATATTCTTTTTATCGCATCCGGTGCTTTTCATTTAGCTAAACCTTCTGATTTAATTCCAGAATTACAAGGGCGCTTACCCATTCGCGTTGAATTAAAAGCCTTAACCGCCGAGGATTTTACGCGCATTTTAACTGAACCCTATGCATCTCTAAAAGATCAATACTGTGCGCTCTTGAAAACAGAAAATCTTAACTTGGAGTTTACCCCTGAGGCGATTAAACGTATTGCTGAAGTGGCATTCCAAGTGAATGAAAGCACAGAAAATATTGGCGCACGTCGCTTGCATACGGTCATGGAACGTCTTACTGAAGAAATTTCATTTGATGCCGCGGATCACAGTGGCTCAACAATTGTGATCGATGAAAACTATGTCAATAAGCATCTTGCTCCTTTAGCCGAAGATGAAGATTTGAGCCAATATATTTTGTAGGCTAACAGTATCTGCTAACCCCCTTTAGCCCAAACATGGACGTTCCCTGCTACGGAGTGAGTTACAGCTAATAAATAATTATAAAAGATACTCTTCTCAATAACTTAATAAAAACCATAGGAAGCACGTGTATGCCAGCACATCAGTTAGTTTATGTAGATTCTTTGCCTGAAATGCCAACAATAAACACAGAAGATCAGCAAAAACTGTCACAAATCATGACTGATCTTTCATCAATCGGCACGATGCGGAGCGGCGCTCATTTAGAAAAGCTAGAAAGTTTCCCCGAGGGTGTTATGAGTATTAGGCTAAATGATACTCGCCGCATACTGTTATTCACTTTTAGTGAGGGTGGCGTAACCTACTACGTTCCGTTAGAAGCTCACAACCATGACTATGCAAAAGCAGCACGGAAATATAACAATACGCAGGGTGGGATACTCGCAACGCTGCTAGCAATCAATAAAAAGCCTTTAACAATTGCAGCACAAAAACTAAAGATGGATATTATCGAAGCTGCACAACCAACAGCAGCAGAGCAACCACAACAGGCAACCCATTCCAGTGTCATGCAACAATTGCAGCCGCAGCAACCACATCTTTATGTCACAGACACTGGCGATAATGTTTATCGCCTTAATGCACAGCAAGCTCATGCTGTTACTGCTCTGAAAAAAACTGAGACTATTGTTATCTCAGGCCCACCTCATACAGGTAAAACCTTAGCACTGAATACTATGCTACAAACTAATAGCGTTGGATCACAGCGTATTCTATACCTAACATCATCACCTTCATCTGCCACAATCGTTCTAAGTAACTGCACTCAACCCAAATCTGTTCTTCCAAGAACCCATCAACAATTGGAATTGGAAATGGAAGAGAAAAAAGAAGCCGAATCAGAAGTAATAGAAGAAGACCTTAAGCCTCTGCTTGAAATTTCTAGCTTTGAAGCGTTTTTCAAAGCCAGGCTACCAGAAGCTACAAAAATAGTAGGAATGGATCAATTCATTGCGTTTTGTAATGAAAAAAATTTTGATGCTAACCTTAACAAAAACAACAAACAAAAAAAATGGGTAAATGACTATGCAATTTTACGACACATCGCTCTGCTGCAGTTTATTCATAAACAGGATTTTAACCGCTTCTGGAATAATAGTGGAGAAAATACGCTCGTGCAAAACAAAGAGCAAAGAGGAATCATGTTTAACCGTTTTACGCAATATAAAACATGGCTTCAGCAAGAAAACTACGTTGATCTTAGCCTGTTAACGACAGACCCCGAGCTAAATTCATTGACTGCAAATGATGATGTGCGCCAATCAAACATTATCTGCGATGACACAGAACAAATGCCACCGGTTATCCTTATGTCAATGGCAGCATGCGCAAATCGAGACCGGAGAAAGTTTATCGTGGCTGTTGATACCGATGTGATGGGTGAATTACCTCTTGAATATCTAAGGAAATTGTCTAACAGTGCGGAAGTAAAACTAACGACATCTTATCGATCTACAGCTGTAATAGCCTGCACAAATTCAATGCGTACAATCGAAGCTGTATTGTGTGGTAATCAGCCGCAACAACTTGAAGAGCCTGCTGACAGCATAACAGATATTGGAAAAACGCAGTCTTTTGAACTTCCGCGGGATAAATGGCAAAAGAGTCTATTGAAACATTATCAAGAAATTGCGCACGTAACCGCACAAAACGCTGCTATTGTTGTTTTTTCGCAAACTGACAAAGAGGCTTTACTTATACAGAATGATCAGCTATGCGTGCTTACTGTAGATGAAGCCCAAGGTTCAATATTTGATACAGTCATACTGTGCCAACCGTTTACCACAGACTTTATGACAGCACTCGTTAAATGCACTGCGATTGAAAATGACACATTCACTCTCAAAAGTGAATCTTCCAAAGCTGCTCAATATGCCGCTAGGAATATGATGGAGAAAATCATTGCCGCATCGACTCTAGCAGCAAAAAGCATAGTCATCGCACAGTCTCCACTGCCAAAAAAGGATAAGCAGCAACCTTATTTAGAAAAACTCCTGCAGGATCTGATCCCTGCAGCAACACCGCAACCTGCAATAACAGCAACGCAGCAAGCAGAAATACAACAGCAACAACAAATGCAGCAACAGGCCTGGCAAACTTTTGAAGCATTACTAACGTTTGAGCAACCTTCATCAGCATTATCACCCGCTCAACTTAAGGTAACTGATGAATTAAAACAAGCATTTTTCGAATGGATTAACACGCAACCGAATGAAGCCCAATTGCATAAAGAAAGACGTTTCATAAACGAAATTGAGCAGCGTAATCAACAAGCACGTCGCTTACTGGATGCTGCTACAACGCGAATACTACAATTAGATAGTAAAACTGCAAAAGAAGACCCTAAAACCAAAACGTTATATGACGCTTATGTTCACATGATTAAGGTTCCTGAACCTCTCTCATTTGAAGAATATGCCAACATTGTCATGCAAGATTATGAGACTCGCGCAAGAGAGCAACAAGAGTATAAACAAAAATGGCTAGCAGATAGGCGTGAGCGCGATAAAAACCAAAAAAGTGCTGAGCAAAATAGGCGAAGACAAGCAATAGAGGCAGAAAGAAAACAACGAAAAGAAAAAGAGAAACAAAAATTTAGACAATCCTTTAATAAGGAAATCATGGCGAACGTTTCCCATGATCTAGGGCCAGTTCAGTTGCACTCTCTGCCAATGATGGATATTATAGCACACTGCAAGCCCTTAGCATGTCCTTGCTGTCGGGTCGATCCAGTTGAGAATATTAAGTCTATTTATGATCTGTGCTCTCAGTTACCAGAAGATTTTGATCCTATAAAAGACATTGAGCAAGCGCCAAACACCACCTGCAGTGTTGCTGCATTGCCTCCTGAAGCCAGGGCATCCTTACAAGCAATCAAAGATTTTAGTAACAGCGGTGTTGCCGGTGCGAAAAGGCACTTAATCGCCTTCATCGAAGCAGCTGAACCTACCGCTGAGAGCAATCCAACAGTTAAGACTCAACTTGATTTTATTAAAAACAAACTACAGCCCTTGATTGATTGTAACGCAGAGGAAAAAAAGAAAAAAAAACCAGGTAAAAAATAACTCTTTTTACCAGTGCCAGTATATGAGTCCATATTAATCAAAACGATAGCGTAGCTCATCCGGTAGCGGGGAACGCCCTGATCCCCGCTTATCAAGAGGGCTGGCGGTTGGACTAAAAACCAGTAATTCCCGGCGTGATGCTGAATGATTCAAGAACGGTCAGATTTGAGGCCGTTCCCCGCTACACCGGGAATTGCTGGCTAACCATCCCTCACTAAAGCTATACATGCAGCTATTCAGGCATTCACAACAAAGATGAAATTCACGTTAGGCAATGTTAGAATTGCGCCAATTTAACTCACCAATGGGCTCCCCATGAAAAAGCTATTATTACTTATAATAAGTCTAATCCTCGTTACACCAAGCTTTGCTGATCCAACACCGGTCATCTTCGGCTCAGTCGAATACGCCACCTTTGTTGTTAAGGGTTATACGGTAAAAGCCAAAATGGATACTGGCGCAAAAACCTCTTCACTCGATGCCAGAAACATTCATTTATATCGCAAGAATGGTGAGCAGTGGGTCACTTTTTCTGTAAGGCCACAAGCAGGAAAACCACCCCTAATCGTAAAACGTAAGGTAATTGATTTTGTAAAAATTTTAAAACGCGCGCCTTCACGTAAAGATCGCAAACAACGCGAATTTAATCGCCGCCCAGTGGTTAAAATGACGGTTTGTATCGGTACGCATAAACACGTTATTAAAGTGAATCTAACTGATCGCAATCAATTTGTTTACCCACTATTACTCGGCCGCAGTGCCATTAAGCAATTCGGCGCCATGATTAATCCTAGCAAAACCTTTTTGCAGCCAAAAACATGCCAACTTGGGGATGTCTCTTGAAAAGAAAAACCCACTTAACTCTGTTAATCGTTATCTTAACAGCTATCGGCCTCAGTTCATTTTTATATAAATGGCTAGTCGTTGGCATTCCATTACAGCCCTCTCATACCAAGCAAATTTGGGTGGTCGATGCCAGAATCAATTTGCGTGCCGATGACACGCCGGTAAAAATGAATTTTATTATCCCGCAACACCCCCCTGGATTTGCGATTTTAGATGAGAGTTTTATTTCAAGACATTATGGTTTGGCTTTCAATCAAAACAAAGATAATCGCGAATCAGTGTGGTCAACACGACGCGGTAAAGGCTTACACAGTTTATTTTATCGCATCATGGTTTATACATCCGATCAAGAACAAAAGTACCGATTAAAACCGGCAACTACGATTACCCAACCTGAATTCAATGAAAAACAACACGCAGCAGCAACAGCTATTTTAAAGGATATCCGCGATCAATCTGCTGATATTGAAACCTTTACCGCAGCAACCATTAAATTAGTTAATCAAGACAAAAACACTAATCTTGATATTTTGCTCGATCGCAAACTGTCACGCATGAGTCGTGCAAAAGTGATTATTGAGTTGCTCAGCATGGCTAATATTCACGCACGAGTTGTGCAGGGTATTAATCTAGAAGCATCATCTACCCAAACCTCGCTTATTCCTTGGCTCATGGTTCATGATGGTAAACAATGGCTTTATTTTAATCCTGAAACAGCTGAAAAAACATTACCCAACAATTTTTTAATCTGGTCTTATAATGCTAAACCCATTATAACGGTTAAAGGCGCTAAATTAGAGCAAGTGGTTTTTTCAGTTTCAGAAAATACTGAAAGCGTTTTACAGTTATTAGCACATCGCCGTGAAAAAGGCACGAGTGCCTTTTTAGATTTTTCATTATCCAATTTGCCTATTCCAACCCAAGAATTATATAAAGTATTATTGTAACTGCTCACTCCGTAGCAGGGAACGTCCATCTTTGGGCTAAAAACAGCGAAAATCTTTTATCGAAATGCTCATTTATAACGCATAAACTGCGCTTTCTCAAAAATATTTTCGCCATTTTTATCGCCAAATCTGAACGTTCTTGGTAAACAGCAAGCTAAAGGGGCGAGCAGTTACGTATTATTAACCATTCCACTGGGTGCTTTAATTATTTTATTATTACGCAGCTTTGTTGGCCTTGCTACCTTCGGTACTTTTTTACCCGTATTGTTGGCACTTGCTTTTCGTGATACTGGGTTAATTTGGGGAATTAGCTTATTCACTTTGATCATTAGCATTGGTTTAGTGATTCGTTTTTATTTAGAACATTTGCGATTATTACTCGTACCGCGATTATCTGCTATTCTCACGGTGGTGATCATGCTCATGGCGGTTATCTCGATTATTTCGCACAAAATGGGACTCGACCAAGGTTTATCGATTGCACTATTCCCAATTGTGATTTTAAGCATGATGATTGAAAGAATGTGTGTGATGTGGGAGGAACGTGGCGCTAAAGAAACCCTACGCACGGGTGCAGGTAGTATTTTAGCTGCATCGATTGCGTATTTGTTCATGCATAATGCCGCTATTGATTATTTGCTATTTGCCTTTCCTGAATTATTGTTTGTGCTATTAGCAATTATTTTAATATTCAGCCAATATCGTGGCTATCGCTTATCTGAATTAATTCGCTTTAAAACCTTGGCGCAATAGTGATGATTACACGTTATAAAAAATTACGGCAAAAAGGCATTTTAGGCATTAATCAGCGCAATGCTGAATTTATTCAATTGTATAATCGCCGTAAATTTTTGCCGCTAGTGGATGATAAATTAAAAACTAAAGAGTTAACCAAAGCGTATAATATTAACACCCCGGAAGTTTATCAAGTCATTAAAATCGCCGCACAAATTGAAAATATTGATACCATTTTAAACACCAAAGAAGACTTTGTGTTAAAGCCTGCCAATGGCGCAGCCGGCTTTGGAATTTTAGTGATTAATGGTAAATACCGCGATTATTATCGTAAATCAAATGGCTTATTAATTAAAAAACCGGATATTTATTTACACATTTCCAATATTTTAAGCGGCATGCATAGCTTAGGTGGCTACACAGATAAAGCGATTGTTGAATACCGTGTTTTACCACACACTTTTTTTGATGAAATTAGTTTTCAAGGCGTACCTGACTTGCGTGTGATTGTTTTTCAGGGTTACCCGATTATGAGTATGTTACGCGTACCCACACGCCATTCGGATGGCAAAGCCAATTTACATCAAGGTGCGATTGGGATTGGTGTTGATATTGTGACCGGCATTACTAACAATGGTGTGAATCATCACAGTGAAGTGATTGATTTTCATCCTGATACCTTACAGCCATTGGGCAATCGCCACATTCCGTTTTGGGATGAAATTTTAAGCATGTCAGCTCAGTGTTATGAAATGACGCAATTAGGCTATCTTGGCATTGATATTGTGATTGATAAAGACTTTGGCCCTTTGATTTTAGAAATGAATGCACGCCCAGGCTTAAGTATTCAAGTCGCCAATGAACGTGGTTTGTTACACCGTTTGCAACGCATTCAAAAATTACCAAAGTTAAAAGAAAATGCCACCGAACGCATTGAAACCATAAAGTCGTTGTTTACTGAGTAAGGCACGTTTACAATTTACGCATACTTCTGGGGATGTTGTGCTCTGCGGGTGCTTCTACAAAAAGCTTTGTCAAAACTTGCCAATTTTGGCGCGTCATAACACTCACCTTCGGCTAAAATTAAGTAATCGCCAAAATCAGCTTTCCCTTTTATATACATTTCTAAAGCTGAAACAATGACTTCGCGCTGACCCACAACTATTCCTGGCGAATCAAGTAAGTCGAGTATTGATTCGTAAATTTCATGACGAGATCGTTTTTTTACTTTTAAAATCCAAGCCATTTCAAGGATGGCATAAGATGAAATAAATAATTTTTTTTCATTGACCGTTTTTTTTAAAAATATTTTTGCTAAATGACTTTCGCCGGGATGATCATCTAAAACAGCACGGACTAAGATATTTGTGTCAACACCAATCATGCCAAATCATCCTTAGCAACAGCTTCAGCAATGGCTGCATCCATTTCTTCAATAGTCATGGGCTCTTCATTGGCTTGTTTGCACCGTCCAAAAAACATTTCTATTGAGCGTGTTACAGGTTTAATCTCGATGACGCCATCAGCGCGTACTTTAAATAATAATTCATTACCTGCATGAATGCCTAATTTATCACGTAAGGCCTTGGGAATAACCACTTGCCCTTTTGATGAGACAATTGCCTTATTATTCGCTGTTATTGAACTTTTCATGATCCACTCCTAAAGGTAAGTTATCATAGCTTACTTTATAAGTTTAGTAGCACGCTAGTGCTTTTGCAAGGGATCTTACTTGATTTATATTGTATCTACACTCAAACGCCAGTCCTCTTGATAAGCGGGGATCAGGGCGCTCCCGCTACGAGGTGAATAGTTACTTTACATGTATCTGCTCACCCCCTTTAGCTTTATATTTACCAGAACGTTCAGATTTGGCG
>CAYGTS010000009.1:0-8050 GCA_964352905.1 uncultured Legionellales bacterium
TAATAAATGAGCACATTTTTTAGTGTTTTTAATGTGAGATTGCCCAAATATGGCCGTTCCTCGCTACACCGGGAATTGCTGGAAGAGTATAGTTACGCCCATTTTAATTATAGGTAACCTTATCCATGCCCCACATCACTGATACCTTACTTTTGGTTTCACCGGATGATTTTCAATATAACCCTGCAACCGCAGCAACCAATAGTTTCATGAGTGAAACCAATCAAACAAACGTTACAATCCAAGCACAAGCGATGGAAGAATTTGATCATTACGTGCAAAAACTACGTGATCATAGTATCCAGGTTATCGTACTAGCATCGAACCAAAAAATTAAAACTCCGGATGCGGTTTATCCCAATAATTGGTTTTCTACGTTTATCAATAGTGAAGGGAAAACCGATTTAATTATTTACCCGATGCTGGCTGAAAATCGCCAAGCTGAAATTCGCGTCACAGAATTAATCGCTAAATTGGCAGAGAACCATATTCATATTAATCATACTATCGATCTTTCAACAAAACATAAGCAACAGTTAGCTTTAGAAGGCACTGGCAGCATTGTGTTTGATCATAGTAATAAAATAATGTATGTGTCATTATCAGCGCGCGCTGATCAATCCTTGGCAGAAGAGTTAGCAAAATTGTTGCGCATGCAATTAATATTATTTCATAGCTATGATAAACAAGGACAATTAATTTATCACACTAATATCGTGATGAGTTTAGGCGATAATTTTTCGGTAGTTTGTTTAGAAGCAATCCATGATTCAAGTGAGAGAGCGATGCTTTTACATGCGCTTGAAAAAACCAGTAAAAAAATGATTGAAATTTCACTAACACAAGCAGAAAACATGTGTGGTAATATTCTGCAAGTGAAAAGTACTACAGGTAAAAAGTATAATATTATGTCGCAAACCGCGTTTGCCCATTTTACTCAATTACAACAACAAACTTTACAGCAATTTGCAGAACCATTGGTCGTTGCCATTCCCACGATTGAAACGATCGGTGGTGGTAGTGCTAGGTGCATGATTGCAGAAATATTCCATGGGAAATAAATAGTGCTAAGATTAAAAAACGTTGCTATCGCGCGCGGTAATAATATTCTCTTACAAGACATTAATCTCTCAATTTTCGCGAAACAAAAAATTGGCTTAATTGGGAATAATGGTTCCGGTAAATCAAGTTTATTTGCAGTATTAAGACATGAGTTAGAAATCTCTCGTGGCGAATTTGAAGTAGAAAAAGGCTTACGTATTGCGCATATGCAACAAGAAATGCCGGGTATTAGTGATAGTGCAGTGGATTTTGTGGCCAGTGGCGATCTGGAAGTTGCCAAAATTAATGAAAACCTTACCGCAGCTGAAGAAAATGGTGACATGGATACGATCATGGATTGTCACACACGCTTAAGTGAAATTGATGGCTACGCGGTACAGAGCAGGGCAGCAAAAATATTACATGGCTTAGGTTTTAGTGATAAACAATTAGCGCAAAACGTGGGTGAATTTTCTGGTGGTTATCGCATGCGCATCAATTTAGCGCGTTGTTTAATGATGCCGGCCGATTTATTATTATTGGATGAGCCCACAAACCATTTAGATCTGCCCGCTATTTTATGGCTAGAAAAATGGGTACAACGGTTTAATGGGTGTGTGATTATTATTTCGCATGATAAAGCTTTTTTAGATAATACCATTACTAAAATTTTTCATATTGAAAACCAGAATATCGTTGAATACGGTGGTAATTATTCACTTTTTGAAGAGCAGCGTGCAGAGCGCCTTGCACAAGCCAACGCACAATTTGTAAAACAGCAAAAGGCCATTGATCACATGATGGATTATGTGAATCGTTTTCGTTATAAAAGTTCTAAAGCACGCCAAGCGCAATCGCGATTAAAAGCAATTGATCGCATGCAAAAGTTAGCGCCAATCTATGAAAGTTTGTCATTTAAATTTGAGTTTTTAGAACCCAAGCAAATGCCACAGCCACTCATCAAAATGGATAAAGTTTCGATTGGCTATGACAACCAAGCGTTGCTATCGAAAATTAAAATGTCGCTTATGCCGAATGCGCGCCTTGCTTTGTTGGGTAAAAATGGGCAAGGTAAATCTACTTTTTTAAAAGCAATCTTGGGGGAATTACCACCTTTGCAGGGCGAATTAAGCATCATGCCAGGTGTGGCGTTTGGTTATTTTGCGCAACATCATGTTGACTCACTCGATAAAAATGCGACACCCTTTGAATTAGTGCAAGATTTAGATCGTAAGGCAAGTACGCAAGCGATACGCAATTTTTTAGGGAGTTTTCAATTCCAAAGTGATCGCGTGTTTGAAAATATTCGTAATTTTTCTGGTGGTGAAAAAGCACGCTTAACCTTAGCCTTATTAGTTTGGCAGCGGCCTAATTTACTGCTTTTAGATGAGCCAACCAATCATTTAGATATGGCAATGCGTGATGCAGTGACTTTAGCATTACAAAGTTTTCCAGGCGCCGTGATTTTAGTGAGCCATGACCGTGAATTAATAACCAGTGTTGCCGATGAATTATGGTTGGTTGATGAAGGTACGGTACGACTATTTGATGGTGATCTGGCTGATTATCAAGCGTTTTTAATGCAGGATTAAAGGTATGGTATAATAACAACCTATCAAAACTAAAATGCAAAGGTGTTAGGATGACAAAAAATAAAGCAGTTAAAAAAAATTATCAATATCAAACACAGGGTGGTATTCAAATCATAAGAACCCAAACCTTACTCGATTATCAGCAAGGCATTGATCAGTTAATTACACTGCAAGACTCACAGCGTGGTGCGGTTTTCTCATCTAACTACGAATATCCCAGCCGCTATCAACGTTGGGATGTGGCATTTGTTAATCCACCCTTAGTGATTACTAGCCAGGGATTTGATTTTTCAATTACTGCCTTGAACCAACGTGGTGAAATTTTATTAAAAAAGATTGCCGAAAAATTATCCAATTTAAGTTTTTTAAGTCATCTTAAACAAGATAAGCTGCATTTTAACGCACACATCCAACGTGATAAGCAACGTTTTGCTGAAGAATACCGTTCACGCCAAGCCAGCATCTTTAGCATTTTAAGAGAGATAGTTTCACTATTCTTTAGTGAAGAAGATGAACATTTAGGATTATATGGTGCTTTTGGTTATGATCTCGTTCACCAATTTGAAGAATTGCATTTAAAAATTAAGCGTGATCTTGCACAACGTGATTTAGTGCTTTATTTACCCGATGAGTTGGTTATTGTTGATCACCAACGCCAACTTGCAACGAATTATGAGTATGACTTTATTATTGGTGATCAAACAACAAAAAATTTAGCACGCACAGGCATCATTAAAGCATTTATACCTAGCGATCAACAAACAAGCTTGCAACGTGATCATTTGGCGGGTGAATATGCAAAAACCGTTGCCAAAGCATTAGATTATTTTCGTCGTGGCGATTTATTTGAAGTGGTACCCAGCCAATCTTTTTTCCGAAATGTTACCAGCACCCCAAGTACCATTTTTAAAACATTGCAAAAACAAAACCCGGCACCGTTTGGATCATTAATTAATTTGGGTGAAGATGAATTTTTAGTTGGTGCCTCACCTGAAATGTTTATCAGAGTTAGCGGCAGGCACATTGAAAGTTGTCCCATTTCAGGTACCATTAAGCGCGGTGATAATGCTATTGAAGACGCGCAACAAATTTTAACCCTATTAAATTCACAAAAAGATAGTGCTGAATTAACCATGTGTACCGATGTTGATCGTAATGATAAATCCCGCATTTGTATTCCCGGCAGCGTTAAAGTCATTGGGCGGCGCCAAATTGAACTGTATTCGCGTTTGATTCACACCGTTGATCATGTTGTGGGGCAATTGCGTTCAGAGTTTGATGCAATTGATGCGTTTTTAAGTCATATCTGGGTGGTTACCGTTACCGGTGCGCCGAAAATTTGGGCGATGCAATTTATCGAAGATCATGAGAAATCGCAACGACGCTGGTATGGTGGGGCAATTGGTTGGTTAAATTTTAATGGTGATTTAAGCACCGGTTTAACCATTCGCACCATGCGTATTAAAGAAGCTGTTGCTGAAGTGCGTGCGGGTGCGACTATCTTATATGATTCCGATCCACTTGCCGAAGAGCAAGAAACAGAATTAAAAGCATCAGCTTTTATTGATGCGATTATTAAACCTGCAAAACAATTCTCTCAACAGCAGGCATTACCAAAAAAACAATTGCATAAAAGAATTCTATTAGTCGATCATCAAGATTCATTTGTTCACACACTGGCTAATTATTTTAAACAATTTGGTGCGGAACTTGTCACCTGGCGTAGTGGTTTTAGTGAAGCTGATTTTAAGCAACTAAACTGCGATTGTATGGTGCTGTCACCCGGTCCAGGTAAACCGAGTGATTTTAATTTACACAAAACTATTCAAATGGCTATTGATCATAATGTTGCTATTTTTGGTGTGTGTTTAGGACTACAAGGGCTAGTTGAGTATTTTGGAGGACAGTTAAAAACACTCACTTATCCGATGCATGGCAAAGCTTCTTGCATTGAAATCAGAGCCGGAAAATTATTTAAAAACCTACCACAGCAATTTAGTGCGGCACGTTACCATTCACTTTATGCCGATCCCGATACGCTGCCAAATGAGTTAATGGCAACAGCCTATTCGCAGGATGGTATCATCATGGCTATTGAACATCAGCACTTACCCATTTGGGCAGTGCAGTTTCACCCGGAATCCATTTTATCGCAAGCAAACGATGTGGGTTTACGCATCATTGAAAATGTAATGCAACTCATAAAGTAACAAGCTATTTACATGTTAAATAGCTTGTTACACGAAAGTGTGAAATTTGATTGCTGCAAGCACTTATTAATTTTACACTGGACTCACTTCTTAATTAACAATCTATTGGAGAACAATATGAAACGTCTTATTCAAACCACTGTATTAGTTGCATCTGTTGCGTTAGCTGCTACTTCATTTGCAGCATCTACAGTTGCTACCACTAAAAAATTAGGGCAACAAGCTGATAAAATGCAAGCGCAAGCCCCTGTTAAAGGTGCTGTTGCCAAAGCAGATCAAGCTAAACAACAAACCGAAGCGTTAGCACAAAAACCTGCTGATCAAAAACAACCTGCTACTGTTTAAACGGTTGTGGTTATCCCAAAACGGCGCAAGATTTGCGCCGTTTTTGTATCTAAATTGCTAGCATGCCTAATGCTTAAGGAACCAGATTATGAAAAAACTATTCACACTAATCTTATTTTTTACTACTACAATGAGTTTTGCTGCTACCAATCAACCTATAATTCCTCTTAAAAAATATTATGCAGCTGCTTGTAAAGATTATACAGGGACTTGGCAAGGCCAAGCCTATGACACATCTGATCTTATGGGTAATGGCGGGCCGTGGCCAGTCACGGTTAATTTGTACAATGAAGGTGACAAAATTATTGGTACTGTTTCATCTCAGCGCACTGAGCTAAATGGTAGTCTTTGGGCTAAATGTGAGAATGGCATCATTAGCAATTTATTTGTGGGAAAAGCTAATCAATGTGGTGATTATGCAGGGCCCAGCGCTAAAGTCAGTAAAAACTTATTGATCTTGCAACAGCATTGGGAAAACGCCATGACCGGCACTGATTTTATTTCTACTTTAAATAAAGTAAATGATCATTTTTCTGGTGATCAATCTTTGTTAAAATCTTTTCCGGAAAATGTGAAGTCTTGTCATTAAGTATCTGCTCACCTCCTTTGGCCCAAACGCCAGTCCTCTTGATAAGCGGGGATCAGGAAGTTCCCTGCTACGGAGTGAGTAGTTACGTCATCAATAAGATTTTTGCTTTAGTAACAAACGATAAACACCCAAAGATAACACTAAACTAATCGCTATCAACCACGTGTGATAGCGATCGGGTACGATAAAGCGATCAAACACTGTGCAGGCTAATACAAACACAAGGTATAAAAAAATAGTCCAAGAGCTTTTTATAATGTTGATTAATTTTAAATTTTTGGCATGGCTGTAAACCACGGCATAAATTAAAAATAAAACAATATGCAATATCACCATAATTAATAAATTGTCATAAGGAATTGCCAAAAATAATACGGTGAGAAATAAAAAGACCAGCGGTGCACCAATTTTCCCTAAGCGAAAATGATAAAGGTCTTTATTGGTATTACTGGCGCTGATCTGATAATAGCTGATCGGCAGTGCAATACAGGCGAGCAAAATAAAGGTTGTGGTAAAAATAGCAATGTTTTGCCAATTCCTAAAATATAAAATCAGGCTTAAGCAAAATAAATAGGTCACCAATAAAGAGGGGCGTGACATATTATTTTTTAAATTACGGCAAAAATATTGCGGAATTTGTTTTGATTGCGCCATCGCGGTTAACATGCGTGTGCTAGCACCAAGATACACAATACCTGTGCCCGTGGGGCTAATGCATGCATCAATGTATAATATGGTTGCTAAAAAGTTTAAACCCAACAGAATACACAATTGTGCCAATGGGGAGGTAAAATGCAAGACATGCCAACCATTTTCAATTTTATGGCTTGGCATGGCGGCAATAAAAGCAATTTGCAATAACACATAAATTAAAAACACAATCCATACCGAACTCATTAATACTTTAGGAATCGATCGTTTCGGATCTTTAAGATCGCTTGCAAAACTCACCGCCGCCTGAAAGCCATAAAATGAATAAAAAATCCCGCTTGAAACAATGGTTGAAAAAACACTTTTAATACCATAAGGCATAAACGAATGATGGTAAGCAGTAAAATTATGCGCATTAAAATGAGTGGTTATTACAATAAGCGCAGTCATGGTGGGAATAACAATTTTAACCACGACAATGGCATTGTTAAATAACACCAGCAGCCGAATACCCCAATAATTCACAATGCAAAATAGGCTGAGTAAAATAGCCACAAAAATCACACCTAACACAGTGAATTGCTGACCATGAAAAATATACGGCGTGAGCTTAGGGTAAATCGTACTAATGTATTGAATCGTGGCAATGGCTTCAGAGGGAACCGCGACAATCCCAACAAACCAATTAGATAAAGCAGTTACAAAACCAAAATGCTCATTATGTGACAAGGTTATCAACCGCGAAAATAGGCCGGTTTTAGGATAAATACAGCCAATTTCTGCTAAGCTTAATGCCATGATCGTTACAATCACTGCAGCAATTAACCATGATAAAATGGCGGCAGGTCCTGCGGATTTGGCCGCAAAGTAAGAGGAAAATAACCAACCACTGCCAACCATTGTGCAAACGCCCAAGGCGATTGCAGAAAGCATGTTAATTTGATGCGGTTTTTGGGACATTATTAAGTTCTGTTCTTAATTTAAAAGAAAGATTATAACTGATTGAATAAGCTTGTCTATCTACACCGCTCGCCCTTGAAGATGGGAACGAGGTTTAGAATTCAGTGACAGGGCGATCGGTGTTCCTTGCCAGCAAGCTGGCAAGTATAAGGAAGCGTTTTAATTTCCAATGGGGATAGGTTATTCTTGTGGATCTGAATTCAAACGTTGAGGGTTATCACATGGATACAAAGCCGATCACACTTTCCGAAGAGTTTAAACAATTATGCGAAGCTGCTTGCAAACGGGTAAAAGAGCTTTCGATTGATGACGTTGAGCAACAACTAAAAACAAAGCCTCAGGATTGTATTTTAATCGATGTGCGAGATAAAGAAGAATACGATCAAGGCTTTATAGCGGGTGCCAAGCACTTGAGTAAAGGTTGGATTGAGGCGAAAATTTATCAACTGACTGAAGACAAAGATCAAAAAATCATTCTTTACTGCGGTGGCGGTCATCGATCAGTTTTAGCTGCTGACAATTTGCAAAAAATGGGGTATCGTAACATTTTTTCAATGTGCGGTGGGATTAAGGCTTGGGTTAATAGTGGCAAGAAAATCCAAGAATAAATGACGGAGGTGCCGTCATTGCGAGGAGCTTGCGACGAAGCAATCCAGGGGCGA
>CAYGTS010000009.1:8150-32884 GCA_964352905.1 uncultured Legionellales bacterium
GTTGCCGCACTTCGTTCGCAATGACAGCTTAAATATTCACGCTCGCAATGACGGAGGTGCCGTCATTGCGAGGAGCTTGCGACGAAGCAATCCAGGGGCGAGTGGCAATGCGTGAGATAGTAAAGGTGATGCTGGTGAATGCCGTGTTACGGCTTGCAAGTGTTATAGAGATTGGCGAGATTGCAGATCCTTTCCCTGTTGCCGCACTTCGTTCGCAATGACAGCTTAAATATTCACGCTCGCAATGACGGAACATTTTATTAAGAACAATAAGAGATAGGTATTATGAATCAAGTAAAAATAATTTTTACATTATTTATTTTAATGTTATCAAGCAGCATTCTTGCTGATAATGCAGCAATTATGTTATTTGCTTCCAACAACACTAACGAAATTGATGTGGCAACTGCCATCACGCGTCTACAAACTCAGCCACAGCTTGCACTGCAAAAACAAATCACGCAATTAATGCAGCAAGAGCATATTCAATTTAACAGTCTGCAAGACTTGCTCGGTGTTTATAAAATGCAAGTGGATGATCACATCACCGCCGATAATAGTGCTGCGATTGATATTACGGCGAATCCGCAATTTCAAGCAACTCAGGCGTTACAGTTGGCGCATAAACTTGCAGAACGTTTGCAGCAGGAATCTGTCGCAGTATTCGTGCCCAAAGCCGGTGCTAAGCGCGCTGAAACCATCGTTATGTTTCATTCACCACGTTATTCTGCCACACAACTCATTAAGTTGGTGCAAGCTAAATTACCCAACGATTACAGCAATGCTTTTTCATTGCAGTTGCGTAATGATGGTAAAGTTGCCGAAGTGATCTGGTTAGGCGATAAAACCCTTGCCGCCAATATTAGCAAAATTTTTCCTAACGCCACGATTACGCAATTGGCAGGTTTGCCGTATTTGGTGTATAAAGATGGGCAGGTTAGGGCGTTGTAATGTTAAAATAGGCTGAATTTATTATTAGCCTGTATATAAAAACAACCTACACACTCATCATAATTAACAGAGGCCACCGTGTTAGCGCGTTTATCCCAAATTCAGCTTAGGCTGGCTATTCATCCTTTATTTCAAGACTTAAACGTGATTATTCCGCCTAAGCAACGCATTGCGTTAGTTGGGCGCAATGGTGTGGGCAAGTCAACGTTATTAAAATTATTAGCAGGCAAAATTAAACCAGACAGTGGGCAAATTGAATGGGTTAAAGGCGTGGCTGTGAGTTACTTAACCCAAGACATTCCCGATTTCCCACATACGGTGAATGAATTATTAAAAACTGCATTACTGGAAACGCATGATGAATGGCAACATGCAGCCATCATTGATAAAGTGATCGCCGATTACCAATTACCCGCGCAGCAATTATTTAATGATTTATCCGGTGGTTTAAAACGGCGCGTGCTATTAGCCAAAGCCTTAATGACACAACCGGATCTGCTATTGTTAGATGAACCCACCAACCATTTAGATTTAACCGCAATTGCGCAACTGGAAGCGATTTTATTAAAGCTTAATACCACGGTACTGTTTGTGAGCCATGATCGGCAATTTACACGACGCTTAGCCACTACCGTGTATGATTTAGATCGTGGCCAATTAAGCGTGTGGCAATGTGGTTACGATGATTATTTACAACGCAAACAAGCGGCATTGTTAGCACAAGAAAAAGAAAACGCACGTTTCGATAAAAAATTAGCGGCAGAAGAAGTGTGGATCCGCCAAGGTATTAAAGCGCGGCGTACGCGCAATGAAGGACGCGTGCGTGCTTTAAAAGCGCTGCGCCAGCAACGAACAGAGCGCCAAGAGCGTGTGGGCCAAATTAATTTAGCTGCAACAGCTGCCGAGCAATCTGGGCAAGTGGTGATTGAAGCGCAGCATGTTTCACACGCTTATGCGGATAAAACTATTATTAACGATTTTTCAACTTGTATCATGCGTGGCGATAAAATCGGGATTATTGGTGATAATGGTTGTGGCAAAACCACCTTATTAAAAATTTTACTTAATGAAATGAAAAGTGATGCAGGACTTGTAAAATTAGGCACGCAATTACAAGTGTTATATTTTGATCAACTGCGTGATCAAATCAATGATAACATGACTGTGCTGGATAATATTGCCGGCTCGCAAAGCCATATTGAATTTGCTGGCAAGACCATGCATATCATGGGTTATTTGCAACAATTTTTATTTTCAGCAGAACGCGCCAGATCCCTAGCTGGCACGTTATCAGGTGGTGAGCGCAATCGTTTATTATTAGCGAAATTATTAGCAAAGCCTGCTAATTTTTTAGTGATGGATGAACCGAGCAACGATTTAGATATTGAAACCCTAGAACTGTTAGAAAATTGGTTAGTTGATTTCAACGGCACAGTGTTACTCGTTAGTCACGATCGTGAACTGATTAACAATGTGGTGAGTAGTACCATGGTTTTTCATGAGAATGGTGTTATTCGTGAGTATGTTGGTGGTTATGAAGATTATTTACAACAAAGCCAAAGTTATCGTGAAAAGCAAATACTATTAACGAAACAAGCAGCTATACCTGCCACAGCGCCTGCCAAAAAACTCAGCTTTGAAGAGCAAAAAGAATTAAATCGCTTACCTGAAAAAATTAGCAAAGCAGAAGCTGCGATTGAAAAAATGCATCAACAATTAGCCGATCCGGCATTATATCAAACAGAACACGCACAGTGTTTGCAGCAATTAAACGATGAATTATCGTTAAAACAGCAGCAATTACAAACGCTTTATGATCGTTGGTTGGAGTTGGAAGAAGGTTAAGTTGTGTTGTCGTCGTTGTGTTCGCAATGACGGGTATCTTCGTCATTGCGAGCGTAAGCGTTGCAATCCAGGGTTAGGATCTTCGATTTTGCAAGATTTTACGGTGCAAGCTATCGATTCTACCGGATTAACTCACATCACCTTAACATCTCATTCATTGGCTCTCGCCCCTGGATTGCTTCACTTCGTTCGCAATGACAGCTAATTTATTCGCTAACGCTCCTCGCAATGACAGGATTTTTCGTCACCTTAACATCTCATTCATTGGCTCTTGCCCCTGGATTGCTTCACTTCGTTCGCAATGACGGGGGCGCAAAGATCGCGCAGATCCAATTTATAGGTTTCTATCATGACGGCCGCGGCGAACCAGGTCGAGGCGCTGTGGATGATTGGTTAGATGCTCTAAGCGTATTATTAAAAACATCATGCAACGCTAATATCTGATCTTCAATGCCACTTAAGTTTAGCAGTGAATCAATTATCGCAGCTTGTGGTCGTTGTTCAGTTGGTGTGTAGGCTTTTAACATTTCTGAGATTTTTAAAGCAATGCTAGCGAGTTTTTGCTTTACAGGCTCATTAGTAAGTAGCTGATTAGCAGTTCCTAATGCTGCTAAGAAAGCATTAAAAGCCTTTGCCTTGTTATCTGTGGTTTTTATAGCTTCAGCTGCAGTTTTAGCAGCTCCTAAAATGTCATTAATTTCGCTATATTGCTTTTGGGCTGCTTCATCGTTAGGTTCGCTTATTAAACAATTAACCTGCCGCATCAATTGGGTTAATTCAAAAGCGGGTGAAATAATAATGTTTTTGCATTCATCGTGAATGACGGTAGCTTTGCCCTCAACTACAGGATGCTCATATTTCCACTCTATTTGTTGTAAGTAAGCAGCCCAACAACGTGGTACGCGTGCGGTAAAACGAGGGGCATTGGTGCCTGGAGGTAGCTTATCTGCCAATACATATAAGCCAAAATTTCCATCGCTTGCACGATTACGTTTAAAATCAACCACTGCTAATTCAACTTCGACCAACTCTAGCTTCTCCATATAGGCTTGTAAATACTCAGGCAGATCCATTTCAAGATCAACACAAATTTGGTTAATAGCACACAGCATTGCCATCGGATCGTGCCAATTGCAACCACCGTATTTTTTAAAAACAGCGCGATCCATGTGGTTAAGATGAATTTGTAAAATAGCTTTGTCTAAGGCGCTAAATCCTAAGTCATCTAAGACGGTTGAAAAAGTGTTGGGTTCTAATGGCGTGCCGCGGCGCGTAATATCAAGCGGGATAATGACAGGTCTATAATTACGTTTATCCTGATCAGAAAGGGTCTTATCTTGATCAAGTTGCTGTGAGAAGCTTGCAAGACTAGAAAAAAATGATTCAGCAGAACCAGCCTCACCTTGCCCAATATTATGTTCTGGTCTTTCTCGTTCAGCAGAGCCAAGCATAGCGAATAATTTATAAGCAATGTTGTTAGATGATAAAGTTTTTAATAGGTTTGCAACATCAGTAAGCGGGGAAATACTGCAGATCGAAATATCTTGGTCTTGTAGCTTTTTTAGTTCATTTACAGTAATAGCAAATGGCTGGATCTTATTCGTGTCAATTTTACCCCATTTTTTATTTACAAACGAATCATAAAACACTTCGGGTAAGGTAAAATCATGCCAGAGAGAATGGCTATGATAAGGTGAATTAAATGTTATTTCTGCGTCACGTTTCTTCTCTTCTTCTGCTGTGACTGATTGTTCGGTAGCCTGTGTTGCGCTAGCACGCTTTTTTTCTTCTTCTTCTTTTTGTCGTATAGCTATTTTTTCATCTTCAACGGTATTTTCTTGGTAAGCTAGATTCACTGCACCAGCAGTAATGCGCAGCTGGTCAAGCTGTAAAGGCGCTTTAAAATCGTCATCTTGCTGTAGTAAAGCATACATGGTGGCCGCGCGCATAGGGATGCAATCACCTGGCTTTTCACTAATTTCATTTAGCGTTGCTACACGTGAATGAGTTAAATTAAACATGACCTCATTGGATGTTACGATTTCTATTTCTGCTTTAGGGTCTTTTGCTAATATTGCAGCTATCTCTTTTTTCAAGAGAATTAATGCAGCGGCATCATCAAGGTCTTTATAAATATCCGTGAAGAGATAATATTTTTTTGGTTTAAATTTAGGGTGTTGCTCAGGGCGTTGGGATGCAGGAGCAGGAGCAAAAGCAAACATTATGGTATATCCTCTTTCTAATAATTATTCTGGAATTGTAACTGCTCACTCCGTAGCGGGGATCGCCAAATCTGAACGTTCTTGGTAACCATAAAGCTACGAGGGTGAGCAGATACCTGGAATTAATAAGTGTGAGCAGTTGCCAACTGTAAATAATTTAGTTAGGTTTGTCTATCCCATGGCAGCATTAAAAATACAATTTCTTTAATAATTCAAAATAATCCGGGCAGGTTTTGGCTACACATTCTGCGTCATTAATGATAACTCCCTGAATTTTCAAGCCAATTAACGCAAACGCCATCGCAATACGATGATCATTAACACTGCTTAAAGTTGCTGCTTGTGGAATGCCGGGATAAATCGTAATACTGTCATCACCGGTCTTTGTGGTAATACCCAGCAAGGCGAGATTACTCGCAACCGCAGCAATGCGATCAGATTCTTGCAAACGCGTGTGTGCGATATTTTTGATCGTGACCGGGGAATCCGCAAACGGTGCAATTGCGGCTAACGTCATGAAGGTATCGGAAAAATTATTCATATCAACGCTAATGCCGCGTAATTTTTTGGGACCGATCAGCGTAATGCCGGCTTTATCGTTAATGACTTTTGCGCCCATGTTTTCTAATACACTTAAAAAGGCGATATCGCCTTGCAGTGAACGATTACGATCAAGATTAGCTATCGTGATTTGGCTTTGGGTTAACGCGGCAGCTGCAAAAAAATAGGATGCGGTGGATAAATCCGGTTCGATCGAATAACCACAGGCTTGATAAGCTTGTGGTATGGCAATGTGATACACACCAGGAGTTGAGTTTAATACGGCCACACCAAATTGTTGCATCATGTGACACGTCATCGCAACATAAGGTGCGCGAGCGTGGGTTTCGGTTTTAATTGTGCAAGCTTTTTTAGCAAACGGTGCCACCATTAATAAACCAGATAAAAATTGACTACTCAGTTGGCTGGAAATAAAAATCTCTCCACCCTGTAAACCGTTAGCACCCATTAATTGCAATGGCATGTTGGTCGCATTTTCGGGCTGAAAGGTCGTACCTTGTTGTTTTAAAATTTCAATTAACGGTGCAAGGGGTCGCTCGCGCATGCGTGTGGAACCATCAAAGTGAAAATGGCCACTGGCATTAGCACAAGCTGCTAATAAAAAACGTGTGGCAGTGCCGGCATCTTGGCACCAAACGGTTGCTTGTGGTGCTGGGAAATTGCCATTGTTACCCAGAATGGTGCAACGATGGGTTTGCTGATCCCAATCAATTGCTATCCCTAATGCGCGTAAGGCCTTGGCAAAAACCAAAGTATCATCACTGGCTAATAAACCGGATAACGTGGATTGACCGTTTGCTAATGCGGCAAGTAGCATCGCACGATTGCTTATGCTTTTTGAACCCGGTACGGTGAGGGTTGTGTTAAACGATTTTTTCAGTGATGTTATTTTTTGTTGCATGAGTTAGCCTTGGTTCTTGCATGGCATTAATTCTTTGCATTAAAACCCGTAAATCATCGGGATGCAAGGCTTGTTGGCCATCACTATACGCATTCGCAGCATCATCATGACATTCTACAATTAAACCTTGCGCGCCGGCAGCGACTGCACCTAATGCTAGGGGTGCCACGTATTTAGTCACACCTGCTGCGTGTGACGGATCCACAATCACCGGCAAGTGTGAGATTTCTTGTAGTGCAGGAATAATGGAGATATCTAAGGTGTTACGCGCATGTGTGTTAAACGTGCGAATACCACGCTCGCAAAACATTACATTATAATTGCCACCAGCCATAATATATTCTGCAGCGAGCAAGGTTTCATCTAAGGTGGCGCACATACCGCGTTTTAACAAAACCGGCTTGCTCACTTTGCCCAGTGCCGTTAATAAACTGTAGTTTTGCATGTTACGCGTGCCCACTTGTAAAATATCAGCTACCTCACAAATATTGGGTAAGGTTTCAACATCCATCACTTCTGTGACAATCCCCATGTTAAAGGTTGCTTTAACTTTTTCTAAAATTTGTAACCCTTGGGTTTGCAAACCTTGAAAGGCATAAGGACTGGTACGCGGTTTATAAGCACCTGCTCGAAATAATTTCACGCCTTGCTGATGCAATTTTTTGGCAATGCGCAAAGTAGCTTCTTCAGATTCAACGCTGCAAGGGCCTGCCATCATCGTAAAATCTTTGCCGATCGCAACACCATTCACGTTAATGACGGTATTATCTGGTTTAAATTCGCGTGAAACTAATTTGTAGGGTTTGGAAACCACAATCACTTCTTTCACACCGGCTAGATTGCTAAAATGTTGCTGTTGCACACTGCCATCATTGCCGGTAATACAAATCGCAGTGCGTTGTGCGCCAGGCATGGGGTGCGGCATAAAACCGAGACCAATGACTTTTTCACAAACACGTTGAATTTGTTCTGGTGTTGCATTATTTTGCATGACGATTAACATGGTTATTCTCCTTTAGAAACGTGACATTGTTTTAAAAAATTTAATACGGGTTCATTATTATCAGGATTCTGCTGAATCATATTAATAATATGACTCGCAATAATCGCGCCATTGGCACCACTATCAAATAACTGTTGCATGTGTTGTGGGTTAGAAATACCAAAACCAACCACAATGGGGGTATCCGTGAGTGACTTTAATTCAGCTAAGCGCTTTAACGTGTCAGGGCTAATATCATCACGCGCACCGGTGGTGCCATAAACACTGATCATATAGGCAAATGCGGTGGCTTTTTGGCAAATCATTTTAGCGCGATCAAGAGGCGTATTCGGTGCAATTAAATAAATCGTATCTAACCCAGATTGTAAAAAATGCTGTGATACTGCTAAATCATTGGGTAAATCATCGGGTAACACATCAACACACAGTAACGCATCAATGCCGTGTTCAACGAGTTGGGTGAGTGCTTTATCACCTTGCTTAAAAATAATATTGTAATAAGTCATAAAGCCGAGTGGGATATCACTGTAATCACGAATTTGCTTAATCAGTTGTAAGGCTTTTTTAAAATCCATGCCATTTTTTAGTGCTACCTGTGAAGCTTGTTGAATGGTTGGGCCATCAGCAATTGGATCGGAAAAAGGCATACCTAATTCTAAGGCATCAGCACCTTGATCAATCGCCATTTTAATATACGCTAAACTTTTTTCCACAGTTGGATAACCGAGCATGAAGTAAGGAATAAACACGTGCTTTTTATTTTTGAATAATTGCTGGAAACGTTTCATGCTGATCTCCTATAATTTAACACGGTGTTTAAATCTTTATCACCACGCCCGGAAAGATTCACTAACAGTGAACTATTTTTTGGCAAATTTTGCGTGAGCTTTAAAGCGAGTGCTACCGCATGGCACGATTCCAGTGCGCCTAAAATGCCTTCTTTGTGTGCTAACATATCAAAGGCGGTTAAGGCCTCATCATCCGTAATGCCTAAATAAGTTGCGCGCTGGGTTGCTTGCAAATAAACATGTTCCGGCCCCACACCAGGATAATCTAACCCCGCAGAAATTGAATGGGTCTCATTAATTTGGCCTTCATTATTTTGCAAAAAGAACGATTTCATACCATGAAAAACCCCCAGCGATCCTTTCTCTAAGGTTGCAGCATGCGCATGTGTGTTCAATCCATTACCGGCGGCTTCAGCGCCATAAATTGCTACTTTTTGATCTGCTAAAAAGGCTGAAAATAAACCAATCGCATTGGAACCACCACCAACACAAGCGACAATCGCATCCGGTAATTTTCCTGTCATTGTGAGCATTTGTTCGCGTGCTTCTAGCCCAATCACGCTTTGAAAATGCCGCACCATTGCCGGGAAGGGATAAGGGCCGGCAGCTGTGCCAAACACATAAAACGTATCTTCAACATTACCAGCCCAATCACGCATTGCATCGTTAATCGCATCTTTTAAGGTGGCTGTGCCACTGTTAACGGCATGCACTTTCGCACCAAATAATTGCATGCGCGCAACATTCGGTGCCTGGCGCTCCATATCAATGCGTCCCATAAAAATTTCTACAGGAATACCCAGTAACGCGCCAGTCATTGCCGTTGCAACGCCGTGTTGACCGGCACCTGTTTCAGCAATAATGCGTTTTTTCCCCATGTATTTAGCCAATAAACATTGACCTAAGGTATTATTGGTTTTGTGTGCGCCACCGTGTAATAAATCTTCACGTTTAAGGTAAATATTGCTGCCGGTCATAGCGGATAAATTTTTAGCATGAAACAAAGGTGTCGCGCGACCAGCATAATGCTGTAGCAGTAACGCTAGTTCTTGCTTAAAGTGTTCATCCTCTTTAACCCTTTCAAATGCTTGTGCAATTTCTAACAGCGGCTGCAATAATACTTCGGGCACATATAACCCCCCATACTCACCGTAATATTTATCTAGCATGACTAACCTCGTTAAATAATTGTTGCATTTTTTTTAGATCCTTGATGCCGGGTTGTTGTTCCACACCGCTGCAAATATCCAGGGCGTAGGGGCTTAGTTTACAAGCCGCACGCGCATTGTGAGGATTAATTCCGCCGGCTAAAAAAAGCTTTGTTTTGTTCTCTGGCAGTAAAGCCCAATCAAATTTTCTACCTGTGCCACCATAGTGCTTTGCATGATAGCTATCACACAAAAAATAATCTGCTTGAATCGATTTGATTTGATCAAACGAGTGGGCATTCTTAATCAATAACGGAAAAATAGTTTTAGTTTTGTTTAATGCTGGCAAACTATCATGATAAATTTGCGCGGCGTATAAATTTAATGCTGCAGATTGTTCAATAATTTCTTGTGCAGTTTGCTCAATGAAAATACCAACCGGCAGAGCAGTTTTTAATTTTTCAATAATCGTTAACGCAACTGTGTAATCAATATGGCGCGATGACTGGCGTGAAAAATTAAAGCCAATAAAATCTGCGCCTAATTCTTCAGCGGCTAAGGCATCGTTAATATTGGTAATGCCACAGATTTTAATTTTCATGACGCCCCCTTTAATGCCTGTAAAAATACGCTTGGATTGTTACTTTGCATCAAGGCAGTACCGATTAAGACCGCATTCACGCGCGCAGGTAACTGCTTTAAATCGCTGGCTTGCTTA
Organism: uncultured Legionellales bacterium; assembly: GCA_964352905.1. Classification (GTDB taxonomy): domain Bacteria; phylum Pseudomonadota; class Gammaproteobacteria; order JAHCLG01; family JAHCLG01; genus CAYGTS01. Next base: position 18,288 of record CAYGTS010000009.1, read on the forward strand.
ATGCCTGAAGCTGCGATAACGCCAATCTCTGGTGGGATTTTTTCACACAATTGATGGGCGTTTTCAAGGTTGATTTCAAAATTGTTTAAATTACGATTGTTAATTTGAATGATGGTTGGCTGAATACTCATGGCCATTTCAAGTTCAGGTTTATTAAATATTTCTATGACAGCGGCCATACCAAGCGATTCAATTTCATCTTTTAAATGGATTAATTGTTTTTGATCTAACATGCCAACAATCAATAAACACGCATCAGCGCCATGCGCACGCGCAAGATGAATTTGTTTGCTATCAATAATAAAATCTTTGCACAACAAAGGTAAATTAACTTGTTTGCGTACTTGCTGCAGATCATTAAAACTCCCGCCAAAATAGTGTTCATCGGTTAACACTGAAATGGCATCAGCACCGCCAGCAGCGTAAGCTTGCGCTAATTGTTGCGGTTGATAATTTGCACATAACACACCGGCACTCGGTGTTTTAGGCTTTAGTTCAGCAATAACTGATAATCGCGCTTGGTTGATCATAGCGGCAAAATCCAGTGGCGCTAAAGGGGCAGCTGCCAAATTTAATGAAGGTAAACGCGCTACTTCATTTTTTTTATGGTTAAGGATCGTATTTAAGAACATAGGGTTTGCTCCTTCAAATGCTGTAATAATTTATTGGCTGTGCCATTACTGATAGCATTACCGGCTTTGGTGATCGCTTGTTTTAAATTAATCGAGTCATCAATTAAATTAATAACGATCGCTGCATTAAAAATCACACTGGCACGTTTTGCGCCTTGCAATTGATTGTTCAAAATTGCCTGACAAGTTTTCGCATTACTAAAAGCATCGCCACCGCGTAATTCATCATCATGAAAACATTCAAAGCCAAACTCTTGCGCATTTACTCTACTAAAGGTAATAAAACCGTGCTTTAAGGTTGCGATTTCGGTGGTTTGGCTAATACTGGCTTCATCCATGCCGGCACCATGTAACACAATCGCGCGCTGCACGCCTAAGAGCTTAAGTGCATTAATCATTGGTTCAATCAGCGCAGGCGTATAAACGCCAATCACGTAATTTTTAACACGTGCTGGATTGAGTAACGGTCCTAAAATATTAAAAATAGTTTTTATTTTATATTGGGCGAGTTTTTTGCGCGCACTGGCAATTTTTTGAAATTGTGGATGAAAATAAGGGGCAAATAAAAAGGTGATCCCACAGTGTTGCATTTGTTTGATGGCTTGCAATGGTGTGGTAGGCAAAGGAATACCCAATTCAACGAGCATATCAAAGCTACCGCAGCGACTCGTCACCGAGCGATTACCGTGTTTTGCCACAGGATAACCACTTGCAGCAATGAGTAAACTGGCCGTGGTTGAAATATTAAAACTATGACTACTATCACCGCCGGTGCCCACTAAATCAACGGTGGTGTTGGGAAAACCATGCACCAAATGACTTTGCGTGAGAATTTCGCTGGCAATATCAGCTAACTCTTCACCTGTAATAGAGCTTAAATTTAACTGTTTTAATACATTGACTTGCTGGGTTAACGATAAGCTATCATTGAACAAATGTTTAACAAGATACAGTTTGGGAACTTTTGTGAGTGTTGTATTCATCCTTTTTCTCCGCTTTTAATCAATGGGTTAACCATTTAGCGGGTCCTAAAAAACAAAACCCGCTAAGCTTGCGGGTTTTCAATCAGATTAAGCGCACAAACGCGTTTAGCCAAACCCGCTAAGAGTTTTGCCACCAACGCCAATTTGTAAGAAATGTGATTGAACGCATTTTTAAATCCTTTACGTTTTTTAACGTGTCTTTTGTCATTATTCAGTAGTATGCACTGGTTGTCAAGTTGAATTTTCTGAGCAAATTTTGACCGTTTCTGATAGTTTAATATTGTGCGAGGCTTAAGCACATTTTTGTTGAAGAAGATATTGGCCAGCAACAAGTTTGCTGTTCTTGGGCGATGACATGAAACGATAAGTTACAATAAAGGCATGCAAAGACTATTCTTTGCATTAATTCTGAACTTTGATCAAAGCCAGTAGGTTTAATTTTATGTAGTAAAGCATTAATGACCTCTTGTGCGGTATGAAATTGGGAAAAATCTCTTAATACCTGATTAACTTCTGTTACATGGTGATGGCACCATTTTTTTAAGCGTATGCGTGCAAACATCCCTGTAAAGCGAAGATGAGTTATTTTTTCATTTTCGCTAACACAGCTATAGTCACGTAATAAGGCTTGAATGACTGCAAGCCTTTTAGGTTCTTCACTTGTATCTGTTGCAGATTTAGCCGCTATTTTATGGTAGTGCCAAGCTGTAGTATTTTCTTTTGCATAAATAATATCGCATAGAAATTGTTGCATAGTTAGATTGGCCTGCTGAAATGGTATAGAATGTAGTTGTAATACAGCATTAAATGAGAGATTATTTAATTGCTGTTGTTTAGCAAGATTAGTTAACAGCATCGTGATTTTTTTCAAGTTGTAATCTAATGATAAAACTTTTACTAAGTTAGCGTAGCTTAATACATTATTGTTTGCCAAAGACTTAAGGCACTGCCATCGTTCAAAATAATGACATAAATTTTCTTGTGGGTTAAAGCTTATTAAATTTTTATCTGGCCAATTATTTTTAATTAAGCTATTTATTGCTGTAATAAAAAACAGCGAATGATTTTTTTGTTTGCGATTAGATCTTTTTAAATATTGTTTTAATTCTGTAAAGTCATATTTTATATTAAGTTTTATTAGTTCAGATAAAAGCATCATTATTTTATCAGTATGATCTGCGCAATCAGCATACCGATAGCTTAAGTGCAGAAAATTAATTATAAATTCACATGTTTTATTATCATTTAGTAAGTCTAAATTTAGCATATGACGGTTACTTATTATAATCTTTATTAACGCTGATCGTGATTGTAAAGATAATAATAATTTTTTCGCAGCTAAGAAGAATTTTAAAATGGCAACGAAGCAGCTATAATCATTATAATCTTCAGTTAATCGTGTTAAAAAAACTAATTCTTCATAGTGAAATGCTGAAACTTGTTGTTGCTCACTAAAGTTTAATTTTGCTACTTTTAATAGGAGAAAGAAATTTAAAATATTTTCAATTGATTGATTGGTGATCTTAGAATTCAATTTACACCAATTCATCATGTAGGATAAAAAAATTGCCAAGTAGTCATAATTTAGTAAATAAATTTCAAGATTATTTGCCATAGAGAGCGCTGGGAAGTGTTGCTCTAATTCAATAATAAAACTTTCTTTAAAGCGCGTGAACAATTTATTGGCAAGATTTTGTGAGCATTGGTTGTTTGTCATTTGTGGGTAGCTTATTTTACAGAATGCATGATATTTTGTATGGAAAAAAGCGTACATAGCAACACCTTAATTCTTTAAAACATTTAATTTATGCAATAATACATATAATAGTGGGGTAATGCAACATTTAAAAGCAATAAAGCTATTAAATAGCAGGTTAAATATTCTTTAAAGCATAAAATTAAAGTGTCGTGCCTTTAACGGTGAGATGAAGATAAAAGCTTAGCATGACGTTCGAATGTGATTGTTTTATTTCCAATCTCGGCAGTAATTGAGTTTGCGGTGTTATTGGAAGTAGTGATGCAGCCTAGTTTATTTACTAATAAGGCAAAGGATTTTACTTGTGTTGAGTGTGTTGTTGCAAATAAACGATAATGTAAATGGCGTTCTGCAAATAAAAAATGTGTATTTTTCTTGGTTAATAAATATTGCAGATAATCTTTTTTCTTATTGTTATCTGATAGTTTTTCAAAAAAAGTTTCAATAAATTGAATATAACGTGCTTTCATATTAGCAGTTGGGATATCTTTGCTATAGCCAGCAATTTTTGTTGCTATTTCATCAATAATTTTAGCCAAATTAGTGGGTGATTGATCTAATGTGGTGTTAATAAATGCTGCAAAGCGCTGAATATCTGCATTGTATAGTTGATTAATATTTTCTTTAGTGCTACAGCTTTGTTGTGTTTTAATATTGGGATCGAAAAAAGTAATGCTATCACCATTGATCATAGTGTGATTAAAATCATGAAAATTTAATACCCCACAATGATGCGCGCGGGTTATTTCTTGTGCCATTTTTAATAATACTGAATTTTTAGCACCAGTTTGCTGTTTTATATAATCATTAAATATTTGCCAAGAAGTATTTTCCTTAAAAATTATGTTTGCACCAAAGGCTAAGTTTAAAGGTTGAGTGATTTCAGATTTTGTATTACCAATGATGCTTAAAGGTAAACTACTATTTTTTAATAAGTTAAGTTGCTTTAGATTATACGGCAAATGCAAGGTTACTTGTTTGCCATATAAGCGTCGTAATGCACGAGCATTTTCAATGCAGTTTAAGATAGCAATCTTTTCAGAGTTAATGCGAATTGTTTTGTTTGCTTCTTTTGTGGTTATATCAGATGCTAATGTTTTAATGGCTGAAGTAGTGTTAATTTCATAACTTTTATCGGTTTTAATTTGCATTGTATTAGGAATGCATGAACCAGTTAATGGTTTTGCTGTAAAAAAATCGTAAACTTCTGGGGAGATATTGGTATCAAATAAATTAGATAACACTTCTTTATTCAGGGTTTTATTTTTTTGAAAATTTTTAATATATTCATATATTTCAATTAAATTATTTTTATTTAATTTGAATAAAGCATTTATTTTATCTGATTCAATTAAATTAAATTTTTCTAAACACTTTAAAATAATAGCATAACTTTGTAACTCATGATGTGATGCTTGTTCTGTAACTATCTTAACATGTGGCTCTTGCAACATATTAGTCATAGCTAGAATTTTTAAAATATTCCATTGATTAACATAATCATCTGGTTCAAGCTGAAAATCTAAATTTTTTTTAAATGAAGAATGAGGTAATTTCGTGCTAATTAAACTATTCATTGCAACAACATAAAAAGCACTTAAGTACATAGTAGCTATGCATGGTTTTAAAGTCTTTTTTAAACATTCATAATCAAGGGTTATATCTAATGCCATTAAATCAGTTAAAAGGTTAGTAACCCTCTTCATGCAAGCATGAAGATAAGCTTGATTTAAAACAAGAATAATATTTTCTAATTTTTCTTGATCATGTAACAAGAGCTGAAAAAAATCTTTCCCAGTATTGTTCTTTTCAAAGATTTTTCCAATAGTTTTGGCAATTCCTATGCGAACCGTATAGTCTTGTATGTTTTGCTTTTTAGCGATTAATAGTATGCGAGTTAACCTAGGAAAATTTCTTTTATCTAAATTAGATAAGATAAATATTTCTTGTTCAGATAAAGTTAAAGCCAGTTGTTTTTCAGCAATGCTTAGATCACTGTTTAATAGCAAAGGTGCGTATTTTTTGAGTAAGCTCATTTTATTTTTAAAAAACAATATAGCTTGATTATAGTCATTGTTAGCTAAATCTTCTAATAAAACATGATCAGCTAGTACTTGCAATACTTCCCAATATTCTATATAGGCATTAAGATCTTGGCGGCTATTAAAAGGTATAGGGTTTAATTTATATTTTTTTAATACATTGTTGATTGCAGAAGTGTAAAATGCTTTTTTAATGCTTTCACTATCTTGGTGTTTTTCTAAAAGAGAGTTAAGCTCTGAAAAATCAAAATCAAAATTTTCATCAATTCTTAAAATACCGGCTAATAGCCCTAAAAAACTAGGATCTAAGTTTTGGTTTATTATGGCTTTATTTAAAAACTGTATAATTAGGGCTGCTTTTTTATTTAGCCAGTTAATATGGATTTCATATTGCGACTTTTTTTGCGTAAGATGGTTTTCAATGCTTTGTTGAATTGCTTTTACTATGAGGAGCCGATTAGGGTGACCAATATTTAAGTTGGCTGCAATTTTAAACAATTGTAACATATCAGGGAATAGAATTAATGCGGCACTGGTTTCTGCTGATAAGCTATGAGCATAGTATTGAGCTAGATTTGCCAAATGCTTAATTTCTTCCGCAGTGAAAACTGTAGCAAAGTTTGCTAATTCTGCTATGGCAACTTCATGGGAGTTAGATCGGTAGGCAAACTTGTATAAATTTTCTAAATCTTCTAAATCTTCTTCACTATTAAATTTTATGAGTATTTCTTGCGTTAATAAATTGTTTTCTGCTAAATATGAGAAAATGCACCATCTCTTTTTATAAAATTCAAAATTTCCTTCTTTAAAAGTGAAACGTTTTTTTATGTTTTTTGATTCAAGTAAATTATTACATGCAGTAATATAATAATAACTTTTTACAGATTCAGGATTAGAAGTAACAGTATCGTCATTAAAGATTAACCTATTTAATTCTTTGAAATTAAATGTTACGTTTAAAGTCATTAAATCTTCTAAAATATCAATAATATCGTAGTCTTTTTGTGTAATTACTGGTTCAAACAAATCATATCGGCACATGTTAGCTAGAAAAAATACTACTAATTTATAATGAGGGTTCTCGTGATTAAGCCATTCTGGCTTAGCATGTTCTACTATTTCATTTACTATATTTATCGTATTTTCTATTATTGGATCTATTTCTTTTAAAGTAATAAAAATTTTTAATTTACTAATGAACTCTTCATCTTTGCAAGCTAGTACCCTGTCAAATAAGTTTTTCCGAGTGTCTGATGTAACTGCATCTGGGATTTCTGTATCAACAGCATTATTCAATTCGGAAAAACTTTCTGGACGGAGTACTAGTAAGTGATTAATTTCATTTTCTGTTAAAGACAGTGCTAATTCTTTTTGTGATGATGTTAAATCAGATGGGTGTCTTAAAATCTGATCAGTAAAATCCGCATAAAGGAAAATTTTATTTTTTTGATTATCGTTTAGGATTAGTTCAGCAATATATTTTGTAATTTCTGAATTAAGTAATTCAAGTTTTCCTAGGTTTCGCATAAGTTTGGTGATATTAGCCGCGTATATAAGGTTCAATGATAAGAAAAAATTTACTGCAGCATTACTGGCATCCTTTTTTTGTATTTCGCAGTAATAGATTAAATTGCTAAAAAAACATTCTAATCCATTATAGCTTAGGGCATTAAATTTTGCTTGATCAATGCTAATGCTTGGGAATTTTTCCTGAAAAGTGGCTAAAAAATTTTCTTTATTAAAGGTGGGAAGTTTATTGTTTGCTTTAGTAGCAGGCTCTTCGAATGTGAGGCCTGTTGATAGCAGCTGTAATTGTCGTAATTGTTCTTCTAAATATGTATACATAGTAACGATTTATTTTTAAGTATAATAATTGCATTATAATATACTTTTTCATTATCATAGCCAAATGCTAAATTATAAATCAATCAGTTAGAGAGTCATATGCCACAAATCTACCCAGCTGGGGAACATGCTGTGCTAATTCCCACTGCTGAAGAGGGCCAGCTAGAATGCATGATTTCTGTACCAAAGACAATAACAACCCGTAATGTGGCCATTATTTGCCATCCGCATCCTTTATTTGAAGGCACGTTGCATAATAAAGTCGTTCACACTGTGGCTAAAACTTTCCGTAATTTGGGTGGTATTGCAGTGCGCTTTAACTTTCGGGGGGTGGGTAAAAGTAGCGGTAGTTATGCTGAAGGTATTGGTGAAACTGATGATTTAAAAAGTGTTTATGAATGGGTGCAACACAATCTTGCTTGCGACGGGATCTTTTTAAGTGGTTTTTCCTTTGGTAGTTTTGTTGCTTACCGTTTTGCATCGCTTTACCAGGATAGCTATCCACTACAGCAACTGATCAGCATTGCACCGCCTGTTGAACGCTTTAATTTTGCAGAAGTTGGCATTAACGTGCCGTGGTTGTTAATTCAAGGTGATGCGGATGAAGTTGTTTCATCACAAGCGGTGTTTGATTGGGTAAAAACCTTAGTGAATCCACCGCAACTTATTGAATTAAAAGGTGTTGGGCATTTTTTCCATGGCCAATTGATTACCTTAGAACAACTGATCCGTGATAATTTAGCAGCATCATTCTGATTGCTTATTATTAATAGTTAGTAGGCCTGATTTAAGACTTTACCCGTAGTAAACGGCAACGTAGAATAGCCGCATTTAAGATATATCACCCGAATAACTGTGAAAAGGCAAATTATATGATACTAACAGACAATACTCCTTTTTCTGATCCACTACGAATAAAAATCAACAATGCTTATCGCATGGATGAAAATGAGTGTGTTAATAGATTAATAGAGTTAGCCGAAATTTCACCCGATCAGCAATCGCGTATTGCGGTACGGGCAACGGAGTTAATCAAAGGCGTGAGACGCAATCGCCAAGACCTAGGCGGCTTGGATGCGTTTTTAACCAAATATGATTTATCGAGTGAAGAGGGCATTGCGCTAATGTGTTTAGCCGAAGCCTTATTGCGTATTCCCGATAAAGAAACCATTAATAAAATTATTTCTGACAAAATTGGCAAGGGTAAATGGAACGATCAAAAAAACCAAAACTCATCGATGTTTGTTAATGCTATGACGTGGGGATTGATGTTAACAGGTAAATTATTGTCACCACAAAAAACCGATGCCAATAATATGATGCTAACCTTAAAAAACATGGTAGGACGCAGTGGAATGCCTGCGATCCGTATGGCCGTTAATTACATGATGAAAATCATGAGTCAGCAATTTGTCATGGGGCAAACGATTAACGATGCGATTAAACGCGCGCGTGAACTTGAAATTAAAGGTTATCGTTATTCGTATGATATGTTGGGTGAAGCGGCGCGTACACGTGAAGATGCCGAACGTTATTTTAAGGCGTATGAACATGCAATCGCTGAACTAGCCAAAGTTGCCAGCAGTGATGATGTGCGCAAAAATCCTGGTATTTCGATTAAATTATCCGCACTCAATCCGCGTTACGAATTTGGCCAGCGGGCATTGGTGCTGGAAGATGTAACGAATAAATTACTGCGCTTAAGCATGGCTGCTAAAGCGGCCAATATTAATTTAACTGTTGATGCTGAAGAAGCCAATCGTTTAGATTTATCACTCGATATTATTGAAGCAACGCTAAGCAATTCAAGCTTAAAAGGCTGGGATGGTTTTGGTTTGGCTGTGCAATCCTACCAAAAACGTGCGATGCCGCTGCTTGATTGGCTGATTGAGTTGGCGAAAAAAACGGATCACCGCATCATGTTGCGTTTGATTAAAGGTGCGTATTGGGATAGTGAAATTAAACGTTCGCAAGTTGATGGCTTTGCCGGTTACCCGGTGTTTACGCGTAAAGCTTCAACCGATCTATCCTTCTTAGCTTGTGCTAAAAAAATCATTGCCAACACCGATTATATTTACCCACAATTTGCAACGCATAATGCGTATAGTTTAGCCGCAATCATGGAATTTGTTGGGGATTATCGTGATTTTGAATTCCAATGTTTGCATGGTATGGGGCAGCCCTTATACGATCAAATCGTTGGAGAAAAAAATCTTAATATTCCGTGTCGTATTTACGCGCCAGTTGGTGGTTATGAAGATTTATTAGCGTATTTAGTGCGTCGTTTATTAGAAAATGGGGCTAATACCTCATTTGTGAATCGTATTTCTGATGAAAATGCCCCCATCGATGACTTAGTGGAATCACCTGTGAAACACATTAAAAAATTAAAAAATAAAGCCCATCCTGCTATTCCTACACCAAGCGATATTTATGGAACGCATCGTAAAAATGCCGCGGGTTTAGACTTAAGTGATCGCCAGAAAGTTGAACAATTAAGCCATATAATGCAAGAGTACGAACAGTACGACTGGCAAGCTAAGCCACTGATTGGCGATCAAAAAATTGTTGATCGTGATGTGCTATCGATTGTTGATCCGAGTGATAATCGCCGTGTAGTGGGTAGCGTTATCGAAAGTAATGAACACGATATTGCCATAGCATTAGATAGAGCAAGCATTGCCAATGCCGCATGGAGTGCTAAAGCAGTGACCGAACGTGCTGCCTGTTTGCGTAAAATGGCAGATTTGTTAGAAGAAAATATGCCGATGTTGATGACGATTGCGGTGCGGGAAGCGGGTAAAACCTTACCCGATAGTATTGCAGAAGTGCGTGAAGCCATTGATTTTTGCCGTTATTATGCGAATCAGGCTGAAAACTTACAAGGCCAACCTGAAGTGTTCCCAGGGCCTACCGGTGAATATAATCACATGCAATTAACCGCCCGTGGAATTGTCGTTTGTATTAGCCCGTGGAATTTCCCGCTTGCGATTTTCTTGGGGCAAGTGGCCGCAGCATTAGTGGTAGGCAATACTGTCATTGCAAAACCGGCAGAGCAAACCCCCTTAATTGCGTGCCAAGCCGTTAAGTTATTTTATCAAGCGGGTATACCCAATGATGTTTTACAATTACTACCTGGTCGCGGTGAAATTGTGGGTGCTAAATTAACGGCTGATCCGCGTGTTAAGGCGGTAATGTTTACCGGATCAACGCAAACTGCCAAAGCGATTAATCGCACTTTGGCAAATCGCGAGGGTGAAATTGTGCCATTGATTGCTGAAACTGGCGGCCAAAATGCTATGATTGTTGATTCATCTGCATTACCTGAACAGCTCGTACAAGATGTGGTTCAATCAGCTTTTGGTAGTGCCGGGCAACGTTGTTCCGCACTACGTGTGTTATACGTGCAAGAAGAAATTTTCACAAAAGTCAGTAAAATGTTAGCGGGTGCCATGAAAGAACTAAAAGTGGGCGATCCGGGTTATTTAAAAACAGATATTGGCCCAGTGATTGATAATGACGCTAAAGCCATGTTGGATAATCACTTTAATGACATGCAACAAACGGCTAAATTAATTTATCGTTGTGAGTTACCGGAAGCAACGCAGCATGGTCATTATTTTGCACCGAGTTTGTTCCAGATTGATAGTATTAACGTGTTAAAGCAAGAGTTCTTTGGGCCCTTTTTACACATTGTGTCGTATGCGCGCAAAGATTTAGATAAAGTGATCAATGATATTAATGCCACCGGTTTTGGGTTAACCTGTGGTATTCAAAGCCGCATTAGCGATAGCGTGGAATATATTGCAAGCCGCATGAAAGTAGGTAACTGTTATATTAATCGTAATATGATTGGCGCCGTAGTTGGTGTGCAACCATTCGGTGGGCAAGGCTTATCTGGTACGGGTCCAAAAGCCGGTGGCCCACATTATTTGCCACGCTTGTGTAACGAGCAAGTGTTAACTATTGATACGACCGCACAAGGTGGTAATGCCAGCTTATTATCATTATCGGAAGAAGAAGAGGGGTAATGAAAACATTACACAACTATATTGGACTTGCGGGCGTTAATGAGAATGAGTCATTGCGCGTGCGCCAAACAGGGAAATTATTGCATCTTTTTAATATCCCAGTGATTATTTGGCTGGCTTTGCAGTGGCATTTAGAATTATTAAACTCATTAACGCCACGCGAAGCCTACATTGCCAATTTATGTGTCTGGCTATATTTTGTTTTGCGTTACACTTTATTAGCAGCTATTTGCCAAAAACCGCGGCGCTATTTAATTTCAAATTATCTTTATTTCATCATTATTATATTGGGTTTACCCTTTGTTTTTGATGCTTATACAATTTCAGATATTTTGTGTAGTTATCGTTTATTGCTAGTGTTATTACTGCTTGTACCTTGGGTTGATGCTTGTTTTCAGTCTCTGTCAGATAATCATCTTGGCACCACGTTAATTACAGCTTTATTTATCACGCTGCTGGCTGGAATTTTAATCGCCGGGATTGATCCGAATATTCATACCTTTTTAGATGGGATTTGGTGGGCTTGGGTCACAGTGAGTACTGTTGGTTATGGTGATGTGGTTCCCGTTAGTTTAGTTGGGCGGATCTTTGGCACCATGTTAATTTTAATGGGCTTGGGATTATTTTCCGTGATAACGGCAAACTTTTCGGCATTTTTTGTGCAAAAAGAAGTGAAAAAAGTTAAACGCGAAAGTTTGTATATTCGTAAAATTCTTGAAGATTTACAAAAAGTTAAAGCCGAAGAAGAAGATATTTTGCAGGTACTAAAAGATATTCGTCATCGGCTATCAAAATTAGAAGGTAAAATTCAACCCGATTAAGAGTCAATTGGGCGCGGCTGACCATTCTCATCAATCGCGACAAATACAAACACACCTTCGGTCACTTTATACTCGTTATGGCTGGTTGCTGGGGTCGCAAATGCTTCGATTTTAATGGTCATGGAAGTACGACCTTCTTTAATTAACTCACCGTAACACGTCACAATATCACCAACCTGTACTGGTTTGATAAAGGTCATGCTGTTAATCGCAATCGTAACCGCACGACCATTACAGCGCTGTTTAGCCATAATACCAGCGCCCAAATCCATTTGTGATACTAGCCAACCGCCAAAAATATCACCGTTGGAATTAGTGTCTTTTGGCATTGCTAGCGTGCGCATGAGAATTTGTGCTTTGCTTTGTGGGGATTCGGGCATACTATCGCTTCTCTTATTAGCTATTTCTCAAAATTTTCAGCAACAAAATCCCAATTAACTAATTCCCAAAATGCCGAAACATATTTAGGGCGGGCGTTGCGATAATCAATATAATACGCATGCTCCCACACATCACAGGTTAGCAATGGGGTTTTGTTTTCAGTCATAGGGTTGCCAGCATTACCCGTGCTCACTAATTCTAACTGGCCTTGTTCATTTTTAACTAGCCACGCCCAACCTGAGCCAAACGTACCAATCGCCGTTTTTGTGAAAGAATCTTGAAACTTTTCAAACGAACCAAAGGTTTTATTGATCGCTTCGAGCAATGCGCCTTGTGGTTTGCCAGTACTTTCTGGCGTTAAACAATGCCAATAAAAGGTGTGATTCCAAGCTTGTGCTGCATTATTAAAAACACTGCCACTGGCTTTCATGACGATTTCTTCGAGTGATAAACCATCGTAATTGGTGCTCGGAATTAAATTATTCAAATTAGTAACATAGGCTTGATGATGCTTACCGTAATGATATTCAAGCGTTTCTTTGGAAATGTGCGGTTCTAGCGCATCCATTGGATACGGTAACGCAGGTAATTCAAAAGCCATGGTTTTCTCCTTGCTGTCGTTCATTTTTACTTAAGGCTATGAGTTTACGGATAGCACATACCGAAAGCAAGCAACACGCGAAAAAAATGACAAGTTAAAATTTTCAAGCTAGACTATCAGTACATAATCTAATTGACAAAAAGGGTGTAAAATGAGCGTGCTTGATGAAATTAAAGATCAAATTGAAAGTAACCCAATCATTCTTTACATGAAAGGCAGCCCGCAACTGCCGCAGTGCGGTTTTTCAGCGCGTGCGGTGCAGGCCTTAAATGCTTGTGGTGAACCTTATGCCTATATTGATATTTTGCAAAATCCTGAAATTCGTGCCACCTTACCACAATATGCCAATTGGCCAACGTTTCCACAACTTTATATTAACGGTGAATTAATTGGTGGCTCAGATATTGTTGCTGATCTTTTTGAGCAAGGTGAATTGAAAAAAATGATCGATGCGGCGGTTGCTGAAGCGAAATAGGCGAGTCACTTTGGGTTGACAGCCGTTTTGAAACAAGATAAAACAGGTGGTCTTAATATTTTGTATTTTTTTGGAGTAAACAATGAGTGTATTAGTTGGTCGTAAAGCCCCCGATTTTTGTGTTGCTGCTGTTAAAGGTAACGGTGAAATAGTTGATCAATTTCGTTTTTCAGAGGCTACTAAAGGTAAATATGCGGTTATATTTTTCTATCCGCTTGATTTTACCTTTGTTTGTCCTTCAGAATTAATTGCATTACATCATCGTATGGAAGAATTTAAAAAGCGTAATGTGGAAGTGATTTCAGTTTCAATTGATTCACAATTCACTCACAATGCTTGGCGTAAGACTGCGGTTAAAGATGGTGGTATTGGTGAAGTTGCTTTCACCATGGCTGCAGATGTTCATCACGGTATTGCACGCGCTTATGGCGTAGAACATCCTGAAGCCGGTGTTGCATTACGTGGTGCTTTTATTATTGATAAAGAGGGTATGGTGCGTTCACAAATCGTTAACGATTTACCACTCGGCCGTAATGTTGATGAACTTGTTCGCTTGATCGATGCCCTACAATTCCACGAAGAACACGGTGAAGTTTGTCCTGCTGGTTGGAATAAAGGTGACAAAGCCATGAAAGCCTCATCTGAAGGTGTTGCTGCTTATTTAGCGGGTAATGCTGAGAAGTTATAGAAATATTTTTTGTTATTGCGTAACTACTCACTCCGTAGCAGGGAACGCCCATATTTGGGCTAAAAACGGCGAAAATCTTTTATCGAAATGCTCATGTATAACTCATACACTGCGCTTTCTCAAAAATATTTTCGCCGTTTTTATCACCAAATCTGAACGTTCTGGTAATTATAAAGCTAAAAGGGGTGAGCAGATACGTTATTGCTTTGCAAAGCAATTGTTGTACTTCCGTCATTGCGAGGAGCGCAGCGACGCGGCAATCCAGGGGCAAGTGGCATTGCGCAAGAATTAAATGTGATGTTTAATAAAGACAGTGGAACGACTAGCAAATGCCGTGAAAAT
>CAYGTS010000010.1:0-31497 GCA_964352905.1 uncultured Legionellales bacterium
GTGAGATTGCCCAAATATGGCTGTTCCCAGCTACAGCGGAATTACTGGCCAAGCAAACACAGCACTTGCAACTATTGTTCAGATAGCTCATCATTAGCCACTTTAAGAATGAACAGCATAAGCACGTGAAGCATTATCCATTACTCGACCCAATCGATAATCCGCAAGATCTGAAGCAATTGACTGAAGATCAATTGCCGCTATTATGTGAAGAAATTCGCCAATTTATGCTTGATACACTCAATACTTGCGGTGGTCATTTTGGTGCAAGCATGGGGGCTACTGAACTAACAGTTGCGCTGCATTATGTTTTCAATACACCACAAGATAATTTAGTTTGGGATGTTGGGCACCAAGCCTATATTCATAAAATGCTTACCGGGCGCAAACAGCGCTTAGGCAGTATTCGCCAAACCCATGGCTTGGCACCTTTTCCTAAACTAGATGAATCAGAATACGATTGTTTTGGTGTAGGCCATTCCTCAACTTCGATCAGTGCCGCACTCGGCATGGCGGTTGCTAATAAATTAGATCACAAACCGTATAAATCAATTGCCGTAATTGGCGATGGTGCCATGACTGCGGGCATGGCGTTTGAAGCGCTTAATCATGCCGGTGATTTAAATGCTGATTTGTTAGTCATTTTAAATGACAATGAAATGTCAATATCAGGCAATGTTGGTGCCTTATCCAATTATTTTGCGCGCATGATTTCGGGTTCTACTTATGGCAAATTGCGCGAAGGTGGTAAAAAAGTATTACAAGTCATGCCTGAAAAAATGCGTGATTTTGTAAAATACACTGAAACGCAAATGAAAGATATTATGCGCTTAGGCATTACGCATGGATCGTTTTTTGAAGAGTTAGGTTTTAATTATATTGGCCCAATTGATGGTCATGATCTAACTGTATTAATCCCAACCTTACGCAATTTACAACAGCGCACCGGCCCACACCTATTGCATATCGTCACCAAAAAAGGCAAAGGCTACGATCCAGCTGAATCCGATCCCATCGGATATCATGCAGTAAAACCTGGTTTTTATAATGCAACAAAAGAAAAAATTGCACCCCCAAAAACATTAACCTACTCCAATATTTTTGGGCAATGGTTATGTGAAATCGCAGATCACGATCAAGCAGTGATTGGTATCACACCTGCCATGCGTGAAGGATCAGATTTAATTGAATTTTCACAACGTTTCCCCGATCGTTATTTTGATGTTGCGATTGCAGAGCAGCATGCCGTAACGTTTGCTGCAGGACTCGCACAAGCCGGTAAAAAACCGGTGGTCGCGATTTATTCTTCTTTTTTACAGCGCGCTTATGATCAATTAATTCACGATGTTGCGATTCAAAACTTGCCTGTTTTATTTGCCATCGATCGCGCAGGTATTGTTGGCGGAGATGGCAGCACACATAACGGGGTCTTTGATTTAAGCTTTTTACGCTGCATTCCTAACTTAACGATTATGGCACCCGCCGATGAAAATGAAATGCGGCATATGCTTTATACCGGGTTATTACAAGCGGCTCCTGTGGCCGTGCGTTATCCACGCGGTAACATTACCGGTGTTAAAATCGATGATACCTTGCACGCCTACCCGATTGGCAAAGCAGAATGTCGCCGCCAAGGAGAAAATGTTGCCATTCTTGCCTTTGGTGCCATGGTTAATCCTTGCCAAGCTGTAGCCAATGAAATGAATACCAGTTTAGTGAATATGCGTTTTGTAAAACCACTGGATGAAAGCATGATTATTAACATGGCAAAATCACACCAATTAATCGTAACCGTAGAAGAAAATGCATTAGCTGGTGGTGCAGGATCAGCAGTTAATGAAGTACTGCTTAAAAATAATTTAAAAACCGACTGCATTAATTTAGGTATTGGCGATCACTTTGTTGAACACGGTGATCCAGAAACATTACTTGCTAGTTGTGGCTTAACGGCGGATAAGATAAAGGCAACTATACTCAAAGTGATTAGAACTTAGGTATATTTGTAACTGTTTATCCATTCTGGTGAAATGGTTAAAAGCCCATCCTTCGAAAACTCATCCGCTGAAAAATTAACCTGCTCTAGGGTTGATTGGCAGGTAAAATCTACAGTTAATTTACTTGCCATGCATTGCCAAGTATGAAAATTAAAAGCATATTGCCCCTCTTTTTTACAAAACACATGTTGTGTAAAAGCAGCAATATTTTTACTAAGCTTTGGGGAACGAGATGAAAAATAAATAAATGCTTCTACATTGGCTTCGCGCATCGCTGATCCTAGTTGTTGGCTTGCTGTATAATTATCTGGTGCTGAGATTTGCTGTTGATATTCAGAAAAAGGGCTAGCACATAAATCAATTCCTTTATTTGTCTTGAGCAACGCTTGAAAAGCAGTTAATGCAACATGAATATATTTTAAATCAGCAACCGTGTCATGTAAGAACAACAATCGGTAATAGGCTATTTCTGCTAGAGCCGTTGTGATTTCTAATGAGCCATACCATAAACTTGGTTCAAATTTTCTGCCAAAACGTGAACCATATTTTAAAGGAGGGTAGCGAAAAGGCGTAAATATTAAATAATGTGTATTTGTCTCAATACGCGGTTTTGCTGATTCTAGCATGTCTTCTAATATTTCATATTCTGCAATTGTATCAACTAAATCTCGTGATGTTAAAATCGATTGTGATTCAACAATGCGCCAAGGCTTTGCATGAATCTTAATAAAATATTTGCTAGCGTAACACTGCTGCCAAATTTTCATATTTTTCCACGCATAGCATCAAGATAGTGCACGACAGCAACTAAGCCATCAATATGTTTGATATGATCAAATGGTGATTCAGCAAAATAATGATTAAAACTCATTAACCAAGATTTTGCTTTAGCAGGATCATTACCAACCAGTGCCGTTAAGCTTTTATAAAGTCTAATTAAAAGTAACGCTAACTCTCCTTCTTTGGTTTTTTCAGAAATGAATTTAGTTCCTTGATTTAAGCGTGATACACTGGCTTCACTGATACCAATGATATCACTTAAGTCTTTACCCTTTAACTCATATTGCGCTGCTAGATTCAACACGGCTTTTGTTAAGACATGTTCTCTCTCAGCACGATGTTCTTTTAAATTATCAGGCTTTCTCACGTTATGCCCTCCTCTTTTATTTGAAATTATAGCAGTATTTTATTTCAAATGCAAGAAAGCTCAATCAGAAAGTTAGGACTTGTATAGCTTAAAATTTTCCCCTATAGTGCGGCTTTAACAATACTAAACTTTCAATCATGATTACCACTTCCCAAGATTTATTCGCCCAAGCCCAGCAATTCATTGTTGGTGGGGTTAACTCCCCCGTACGTGCCTTTACAAGTGTTGATAGTCAGCCCGTTTTCATCGATCGGGGTGAAGGAGCTTACCTTTACGATGTTGAAGGTAAGCGCTATCTTGATTATGTTGGTTCATGGGGCCCTTTAATTCTTGGGCACGCTCATCCACAAGTGGTTGCCGCAATCTGCGAAACAGCGGCAAAAGGATCAAGTTTTGGCGCACCAACACAACTTGAAATTGATTTGGCTGCCAAAGTTTGCGAACTAATGCCCTCGATTGAACGCATACGCATGGTGAATTCGGGTACCGAAGCTGCCATGACTGCAATTCGCCTAGCACGTGGATTTACCGGCAAAAATAAAATCGTGAAATTTATTGGCTGTTACCATGGCCATTATGATCCCTTGTTAGTCAAAGCCGGTTCGGGCGGTTTAACCTTAGGCCTGCCGGATTCCAAAGGTGTTACACCAGCCCTGGCTGCCGATACACTGTTGGCCGACTACAATAATTTAGATCAAGTTGCACAATTATTTGAAGACTTCGCAAATGAAATTGCCGCGATCATTGTGGAACCGGTTGCGGGTAACATGAATTGCGTATTACCGGTACCTGGCTTTTTGCAAGGTTTACGCGAGTTGTGTCATACCCATAATAGTTTGCTGATTTTTGATGAAGTCATGACAGGGTTTCGTGTTGCACTCGGTGGTGCACAACAACGCTTTAATATAAAGCCTGATTTAACGATGCTGGGTAAAGTCATTGGTGGCGGTTTGCCGGTTGCTGCAGTCGGCGGTAAAAAAGAAATTATGGAATTTTTAGCACCATTAGGCCCTGTCTATCAAGCCGGTACTTTATCAGGCAATCCACTCGCTATGGCCGCTGGTCTTACCACGTTAAATCTGATCAGTGAAACTGGTTTTTATAATGACCTAGAAAATAACACAAGAACATTGACTGAAGGCATTCAACAACTTGCGCAGCAACATAAGGTTGCTTTACAAACCACACAAATTGGCGGCATGTTTGGTTTATTTTTTACTAGCACCGAGAATTTAACAAATTTACGGCAAGTGCAAACCTGCAATCTCAATCGCTTTAAACAATTTTTCAACTTAATGCTACAAAACGGTATTTATCTGGCACCTTCGGCCTATGAGGTTGGTTTTGTATCTAGCGCGCATAGCAGTGATGATATTAATACGACGTTAACTAGTATTGATCAAATATTCAAACAACTTGCTTAATTTCATAGAATAAGGGGCATCATCATGAAACCGTACGATATTTGTGTGATTGGCAACGCCTTACTCGATATCGATATTGAAGTATCACAAGAAACGATTGATCGCCTTAAAATTCAAAAAGGTGTTATGACCTTAATTAATGCAGAACGCGAACGTGAATTATTAGAAGAACTGGCCGGCATTAAGCATGAAAAAGCCTGTGGCGGTTCAGCTGCCAATACCGCGGTTATTATGAGCCAATTAGGCAGTAACGTTTTTTATTCGTGTAAAGTCGCCAATGATGAAGCCGGTGATTATTTTTTAAATGATTTATTAACCTATGGTGTTGCTACCAATTTAACTGGGCTCGTTAGAACGGCGGGTATTACCGGTAAATGCCTGGCTATGATCACACCCGATGCTGATCGTACCATGAATACATTTTTAGGTGTCACGGAACATTTTTCCGTGAATGAATTAAATTTAGCCGCAATTGCTAATTCAAGCTATCTTTATATTGAAGGTTATTTAGTTGCCACACCGAGCGCCTTTGAAGCCGCATTGCTTGCTGCCAAAACCGCTAAAGAAAATAATACCAAAATTGCGTTGTCATTATCTGATCCTAATATGATCACCTATTTTAGAGAGCAATTCACTCAGCTCATCGAGATTGGCGTTGAACTATTGTTTTGTAATAAAGATGAAGCCCTATTATATACCCAACAAACGGATATATTGGGTGCACAATCCGTTTTAAAAAAATTCGCGCAGCAATTTATTATCACTTTAAGTGATAAAGGTTCAATTGTTTATAATGGCTCGCAAACATTTAATATTGCGGCGTATGAAACGCATGCGGTTGATACCACCGGTGCCGGTGATATTTTTGCTGGGGCTTTTTTATATGGTTTGTTAAAGGGTTATCACCCAGCGCACGCTGCAGATATTGCGAGTCTTGCGTCATCCAAAGTGGTTGCCAGATTTGGGTCACGCTTACCGGCGCATGAGGTTAACAATATTCAACAGCATATTAATAAAGTTTTAACTGTGGCGGCAAGCTAGTATCGCTTCAATTTAATTCTGACCGACTCTCCTCCGTCGTTGCGAGCATTGGTTCGCCCTAGGCGAACCAATGCGTGGCAATCCAGGGAAAGGATCTCCGATCGTGAAAATTACACGGCACTTGCTATCGATTTCGCCGCATTTACAACATTATCTGTAACTGCTCGCCCCTTTAGCTTGCTGTTTACCAAGAACGTTCAGATTTGGCGATAAAAATGGCGAAAATATTTTTGAGAAAGCGCAGTTTATGCGTTATAAATGAGCATTTCGATAAAAGATTTTCGCCGTTTTTAGCCCAAAGATGGACGTTCCCCGCTACGGAGTGAGCAGTTACCATTATCTTTATCATCACGCTCACTGCCACTCGCCTCTGGATTGCCACGCGCTTCGCGCTCGCAATGACGATATGCTATCGGTCAGAATTGAATTGAAACGGTACTAGCAAAGTCTGTCGGTGCGACACCTTAACCTTTATCAATCAACAGCTGACAAATTTTATCTTCAATATGTTGATAGCGCCGTGCTTTACTGGTGAAACCATTAACCATAATCGAAAAAGCTAAAACATTATTTCGGTTCGTTGTAATATAACCTGACAACGTAGAAACCGATCGCATGGTGCCAGTTTTAGCGCGCACTCTACCAATATAGAGTTTACGATACAAACGACCAATTAAGGTGCCATCTTCACCTGCAATGGGCAAAGCGGGAATCACCGTTTCGCGTAAGTCTGGATTATGATAAATCGCGGTTAACAATTTAATAAAATCATCTGGTGATATAAAATCATAACGCGAGCCACCGGCACCATCAAAAATATTAATATGCTTGAAATTTAAACCTGCATTTTTTGCAAGGATTGCTTCAACCGCCTTACGGCTATTTTGCCAAGTACCGGTTGTTTTAAAATAATCTGTGCCTATAGTTTTAAAGAAAGCATCTGCATAAAGATTATCTGATTCTTTCAGCATTTTTTTCAGTAGTACAGCAAGTGGCTTTGATTGGTGTGCAGCGAGTTCAATTAAATTGGGCTTCAGTGAACCTGAGATTACCTTGCCAGAAATAGCAATTCTATTGTCTTTTAAATACAGTTTAATTAATTCTTTACCATATAAAATAGGATTTTTAATCGCAATGCTAAGATACCTGCGTTTTTGGGCTTGGGGCATGCAGCCTGAAAGCGTGTAATGATTAGCCAGGCTTGCCTTTAAATCGAGTGCGCAATCACGATTATAGTGTGCCGTCGTTGTGGTATTATTAATAAATTTAATTAATGTTTGTGGTTGGTGTGAAAAAATATTGGCAACGTGTCCTAATTTAGGACTGGGTCTAACTTCTGCATTAAAACAATTATGATCAAGAATAATCGAACTCACCGGTGCTGAAAAACAGGTATTTTCATCATCCCACATCCAGCCAGGCCCATAAAATTTTGGCCCAAAACTGTTCGCAACAATGTAAATGTTACCATCAATTTTGCTAATACCTTGTTTGCGTAAGCTAGCAATTAATTGGTAGAGATCACGTTTGTCTAAGCTTGGATCACCTGAAAAATTAAAGTAAACATTGCCTCTTAAAACACCTTTTTCAATTCTCTTGTTAGTGGCCAAAATGCTGGTCGTATAGCGATAATCTTTGCCTAATTGTATTACTGCTGCCACAGCCGTAAGTAATTTCATGTTACTAGCTGGCATAAATAATTTTTGATCATTCATGGCCGCTAATACTGCATTATTTTTTAAATCAATCACCTTAACACCAACATGCGCATACTGATAGCGTTGCAAAAGCGTATTGATTTTTTGATCAAAAGCAGTAGTAGCAGGTTGCTCATGAAATTGCGCAACGGCAGTGCAACCAAAAAAAACCAATAACAATAACAACAGAGTTCGCAGCATGGTGTCGTGTTTCCTAATTGAGAGATTATTTGGGCTATCTTATCATTTTTATTGACTTATGCCATACTATCGTTGGTATTCAGTGTAACATTTTGATTATTATTGATAAAATTATTATAAGAGTCGATTTTTTTGATATCTAACTCACTCACAGGATGATCTTTCATGACTGCATAATAATAACGTTGGTCCTGCCCTTCAAATTTAGCCACCGGCACCATAAAGGTTTCCCACGCACGCCCCGATACATTAAAGAAGTGTTTGGCATTCCAAAAATGCGGCACACGCGTACGTGTATTAATCGCATCAATTACTTTTTGTGGTGCTTTATATTCTTTCACAAGTTCTTCATACATTTGAATATCTGCTTCTGTCTTAACAATGAGCCAATAAACTTGCCCCTGATTATCTAACATTAAGAAAGAGCCGGGGGTTTGGACTAAAAAATATTCTACAATTTGATATTGTTTTGTTAGTTTTTTAAAAAATTCAGAAAATTTTGTATCAAATAAGCAAGCTACTTCTTTGTTTAATGGGTTTGCGATATTTTCAGTGATTTCTTGAAAATATTGGTACTGTAAATCTAGAATAGATTGATTCAAAATGCTATTAATATCAGGATTATTTTTAACAATAAATTTATCAATAATGCCTTCGTTAAAGGCCTCAATGGCAATAGACTCATCCGCCTGTCCCGTTAACATAATTTTTTTTAGTGGAATATCTGCTAGTTTTTTGCAAAACTCGACACCATTTATTTGTGGCATTGCGTAATCCACCACTACCGTTGAAATATCATTAAACCGTTGCTTATCATAAGTAATTTTATAAACTGCCGTTAAATTTAAAAAAACGGTATGCCCGTTCATTGGGCAATCAACGCTATTAGTTGCATCTTCGAAAATTTCTGAACCATGATGTTTATTGGCTTGCTGCTGCAAAATGGCTTTTTCAGCCATTAGCGCAGAATTAAAAAATTGGCAGGATAAGCTATCATCAAGAATAAGACGTAAGCTGTTTAAATAACCTTGTGAATCATCAACAAACACTGTTGTTGTAGGATAGTAATATACAGGCAAGCGACTATTTTTCATAAAGAATCCCTATTCACTCTTTGATACGGTTGGAAAGCTTAAAATAAACTCAGTATATTCCCCCAATACTGATTTGCAGCTAATGTTTCCACCAAAGTTTTCCATTACTGTTTTACAAAATGATAATCCCAATCCGGTACCATTCGGGGTTGTAGTATAAAATAATTCAAATATTGTCGATAACTTATCTTCTGCTATACCTGGGCCATTATCACGAATATGCAAATTATTACTGCGCTTTGATGTTTCAGTCCAGATTTGCACATTACCACTGCCTTTTTGCTTAACAAAATAAAGCGCGTTTTTAATCAAATTAAATAAAATATGCACGAAAAGAATTTTAGAGCCGTAAAATGCAAAGTTTTCTACTAAAGCCACTGTTACGCGTTGTTGCTCTTGCAAGTTTGCAAAAGGGTAACGCCTGAATGCTTCATTAACACATTCTTTGATTGAATAAAGTGAAAAAGGCAAACTGTGATTGCTGCGCTTATTTTGAATACTCATCAACATCATGTCAATAATGGTGTTGGAGTAATACACTTCATCGGCGATTTCATCCATAATTTTAGCTAACACCCGAAATTTATCTTCCCTAATTTCAGGAATAGATAACTGTGCTTTTTTGGCAATGCTATAGGTTTCTGTTAAAGCAGGTAAATAGCGTTTCCCACCATTAGCGCTCGATTTAATCGCAAGTAATGGTGTCCTTAATTCATGTGCGACTCGTGAGCAAATTGAAAACATGGCATTGAGCTTAATGTTTTTGAGAATTTCATTATTGCGCGAAAAAATCACCCCGATTAAAAAAGCACATAGGTAATTTGAAAATGGGCCAACGTAATCCCGTAACGGATAAAAATGAGCATTTTCCGTAAAGTGATACGCAACAATACCCGCAGCAAAACCCACGATTAATAGCACTAACGCACTTAACCAATCAACCAGTAAAATTAAGATAAACATAGCCAACATAACGTTGGTGAGCCAAGAGGAGGAGGTAAAATTTTTCATCAACATGAACGTGACAAAAAAAGGTAAACAATAAAGTAGCGTTAAGTACCAATATAACGACTGATAACGTTTTAAGGAAGCAGGCCAATGATCTTTCAACACTAAAAAAAAGCATAAAATAATGGCTACTAAACGCATATAAATATTAGCATAATCATGAGGCTCTAAGCGTAACCAAAAAATATAAAACATGGGGTAATTAATGAGTCCAAACACACCAAAAGTGACCATTTGCGCGCCAAAATCATCGATGCGCTTATCAAGATGGTTTAAAACCCGATTAAACAGTTTAACAGGTTCGGTAAGATGCCTGATTTGCGGTAATATATTAGCACGTTGCATTGTGTTTAACCTTGATATCCTTATGCGCTTAAGATTATCATAACTGTTTAGAATTCGGAATGCTTATTTAGAAATGACAATGAAACTATACAATTACTATCGCTCAACTGCCAGCTACCGCGTGCGCATAGCACTTTATTTCAAAGGGCTTGAGTATGAAACCATCCCTGTTCATTTGGTCAATCAGGGGGGTGAGCAGCATAGTGAAGACTATTTAAATATTAATCCACAGGCAAAAGTACCCACACTAGAGGATAATGGTTTTATCGTTACACAATCGTTAGCCATTATTGATTATTTAGAAGAAAAATACCCTAAACCTTCACTTTATCCTACGGATATTAAAGCCCGCGCCTTTTGCAAAAGCATTGCTAATTTAATTGCCTGTGATATTCACCCCTTAAATAACCTTAGCGTGCTGCAGTATCTTACGCGGCAATTAAATATTACTGAAGAGCAAAAGCTAAGCTGGTATCAACATTGGGTTACAAAAGGTTTTACCGCACTGGAAAGCATGCTGCAAAAATCTGCTTTTCCGAAAAACTATTGCATTGAAACTACACCAAGCGTTGCTGATATTTGCCTGGTAGCACAAGTGTATAATGCAAAGCGCTTTAACTGCCCAATGCATGACTATCCTTTAATACAGGCGATTAATGATCGCTGCTTAATGCTAAAGCCTTTTTCTGAAACAAGCCCTGAAATTGAAAGTTGTGCATAAGTTAAATTCGCACAATTCCACTGGGAAATTTCGCATAACGTAGCATGTTAAAATACTATATCATCGCCACTATCACCCTTCGCTGAGGTCAGCAAACATGGAAACGTTTGATATCATCATTATGGGTAATGGCATTATGGGTTATTCAACGGCATTACAGCTACTCTTTGATAATCCTATGCTTAAAATTGCCTTGATTGGTAAAGAAAGTCGGGTTGGTGGCGCAAGCTTAGCGGCTGGTGCCATGCTGGGTTGCTTCGGTGAAGCAAGCGATCTTTGTTATCATGATTATTATCACCAAAAAAAATTAGAATTAAGTTATGAGGCACGTCAGTATTGGGCAGAATGGCTTGAATTAATCAATAGCGTTTCTTCACATAAATTGCCGATCAATTACGGTACTTATATTTTATTAAATGCAAAATCCGGATTACTCGATGATGATAATTATCATACGATTTTAAAGTTATTGAATCATTATCAAGAACCTTATGAAAAAATTGATGCCAAAAAGATTAGCGGCTACAACCCCACTGTTGATGCTAGAGCACTAGATGCGCTGTATTTACCCAATGAAGCCAGCGTTAGCTCGCAACATTTATTTTCACTGTATGAAAGCATTTTAAGCCACAATCAACGTGTGACACTCATCAATGAAAATATAACTAAAATTAAAGCAAATGATTATCATATTGAATCTGTTCAAACTGAGTATCAAAAGAATTATTGTGCAAAGCAATACCTTATTACTGCCGGTGTGTATAGCCAACAATTAATTGATCAAATTCCTGCTATTAAAAATCGTATCCCACGTTTATTTGCGGGCACTGGCATTTCATTAATCATGGAAAAAAATGACATTGCTATTAATCAGGTCATCCGCACGCCTAATCGTTCTTTTGCTTGTGGTTTACATGTTGTGCCACGCAATGAAAGTACACTGTATTTTGGTGGTACCAATAATATTCATTTACATGCAGAATACATGGCTAAACCTGCACAATTAAAGTTTTTAATTCACTGTGCTTTACAACAAATCAATCAACGTTTACATAACAACGGTATTCTTAATATCTTAATTGGTAATCGACCTGTTAGTTTTGATACCTTTCCTTTGTTAGGGAAAACCTCCCTGCCCGATTTATTTATAGCCACCGGTACCTATCGTGAAGGCTTTTTAGTAGCGCCGTTATTTGCAAAATATATTTCACAATTAATGTTAGAGCAGCGTGAAATTTTTGAAAATCCATTTATGTGTGAACGCCCACCGATTGCAACCATGACACAACAAGAGGCAATAAAATATGCGGCAAAACATTATAGCAGTGCTGCCTACGAGACAGAAATTCAATTACCGCCTGTGGGTTGGCACGCAATGTTTGAAGAAATGTTAACAGCGAGAATCAGCCGGCTTTATCAAGCCCTCGGCAATGATGATTTCTTTATACCCGCTGATTTTTTATTACTATTTGATGAAAACGAACAACTTGCCATAAATTATTTCAAAAAATACCTTAAAGAAATTAAAGCGGTATACCCGCAGGCTTCGGCAACATTGAATTAATGTAACTATTCAGCAAGTTTGAAGGTGAATTCACCGAGAACGTTCAGATTTTGCGTTCCTCTCTACGAAGTGAGTAGTTACGCCTAAACTTAAATGATGTGAGCAGATACATTCTTTGAATAGTTACAAGTCAATCTGCTTTGTCATCAGAAAGAACAGACTAAGCAATAATGTGACAATTAAAAAAACGTTCAAAACAATCGCAAAGCTTAAAAGTGGTGCTACATTAATCAACCCAATCACAATCACACCTAAAAAAGCGGAAAACATATTGATGAATGACATCATACTAGCGCCATTGGCTTTATCAGTAATAGCTTGTGATGCAAAATAGGAACCGCCCGCAAATAAAAATCCACCAAAAAGATAAGCCAATGTGGTCGTAATAAAAAATACAAGCGTGTTATCGATGTGAGTCAATCCAACCATTAGCAAAATGCTGCTGCAAATTAGCATGCCACAAAAACCAATGCTTAAGAGTCTTTTAGGTCCAGCATTTTTCATGAGTCGCGCGCTGAGCAAGCCACCCGCAAGCATACCAACCATATTTAAACCATTCCAGTAACCATAAACACTTGCACTCAGCGCTAATTTTTCTTGGGTATAAAGTGGTGCGATGGCCGCGTAACCATAAGAAAAAACTGACATCACACCAACAACCAGTGAAAATATAATTAATTGACTACTTTTTAGTGCATGACAATAATTGCGCAAAATGACCACAGGATGTAGCGCCTGTCTTTCATGCGAAACCGACTGAAATTGCCAGGTCAATGCTAACATCAATCCACCATGCAAAAACAATATCCAAAAACATGACTGCCAATTAAGATATTGCGTAACAATACCGCCAATCATAACTGCTACACCAATGCCTAGCGTAAATGACACAATGCTATACGCCATTGCTTGTTTTAAACTATGGCTATCGAGTAAGTCATGCATTAACATAAAAGTACAAGCGAGTCCGCTAGCTGATCCTAATGCTGTAATAAAGCGACCGAATAATAAAATACTATAGCTTGATAAATGCGGCCCTGCGATACAGATTACAATGCCGATCAGATTAAGTACTAGCCCATAACGTAAGGCCTGCAAAGCGCCAAAACGCTTCGCAATGGGCCCATAAACAAGCTGGCCAATAACATAGCCAATTAAAAAAATAGAAATGATCCAGCTTAAATCTGCTTGTGAAATTTGGAAAAATTGCCCTATTGCAGGCAATGCCGGCGTAATCAATGCGGCTGAAAACGAGGCAATACAGATATAACTTAATAATAAAACTGTTTTTAACACATGCATTAGTAGACTCTTTCGTATAGCATAGTAATTCGTTAGGTAACTATTCACTGCAGATGGGAACGTTCATATTTGCTGAATAGATACTCCGTTAGTATACTTAAGCTGTATCTATTCAGCAAATTTTCAGTCGAAATTACCGAGAACGTTCAGGTTTGGCGATTCCTAGCGTGATGCAACTCTTCATAAACAAGCTTTATAACGCGCCTGAGGTAAGGCCTTTATGATATAAGTTTGATACTTCTCTGGAAACAGTACAATCAATCTATCAACATAATTAATTGCTTGTTCACAATTTGCTTGCAACGCTTGAATTAATGCTTTTGCTGCCGTGCGTGGGTGATTTTTGATTTGATTTTTAATCGCACGCCGCCAATAATCTCGCACTAATCTTTCATTACAACGTTTAACATAATTGTTTACATAAAAATTGATATCATTTTCATGTTTAAAATTTACCTCCAATACCCTTGCAAATTCACGTGGTAGTAATTTTTTAACAACGCTTACAACACCACCAACCAGTCGCATTAATACTTCGGGGATTTTATGATTAGCAATGGCCATCATGCTAATTGTTTTTCCACCCAGGACGTTATGATAAATATTAATTTCTTCAATTATTTTCTTTTTAAAAATCTCTGATAAGGCAAGATCGGTTTGTTGTAATTCAATATTAAAATTTTGTCTTTTTTCACAAGCTATGACTTCTGCCGCAACCTTAGGAAAACGTTTGCTAAGCTCAATTAATTCTTGATTATTCAATTGATCAAATTGGCGCACTTGATTGTAATGTCTTTTATAACGAGAAAATATACCGCGTTCACGTACATTCAACATTAAAGCGACTTTCTGTTGCTGATATAATTCTCTATCGACTAATTCTGCCATTTCGCGCAAATTTAAACGTTCCGCTAAAATATCTACGCCCGTTTTACTTTTTTCTGGCACATCCGTTTCTTCATTTAAGCGTAATTTCCTTATATATAGCTCAATTTCTGCTTTAAAAATTGGATCGATACTATTAAATTCTGCAGGCTCTTGGAGATAATATTGAGCTGATAATGCTAAATATAGCTGCTTGACAGCAATCAAATCTTTCTCAATATTGCTACACTTTAATCGTAAATTTTGTATACTTTTTAGTAAATGTTTTGCTGTGCTTTGTTTAGCGTTATTCTCTGAGAAACATGCTTGTAATGAAAATTTGTGATAATACTTCTGATATAAATGTTGATTTTTCTCTGGATCAGGATCACTGATTATACTTTTTTTCAATAAATTCTTAATTAAATTTTGGTACACAACAAACTGCTCTTGATTAGCATTATAGTCTCTTCCAAGCGTGCTTAACTGAGCTTGCTGATTTGTTTCATCTCCTACAGTTTTCTCAAGGTTATTTTCTTGTGACAGATTACTTACTTGGTTTGTATGCTTTCTATAGGCCTTTGCTTGTATATGCTGTATTAATGCGTGATTATCGATTTTTTTAGCTTCAGTTCCTTGTGCAGAGCCGCATCGCAACCATTGCATTTCGGGATGAAATCCTAATAACCGTAAATATTCTTCGATTGTGACTATGCGAAAACCATATTTTTCTGGGCGTGACTTTAATGCTTGATCTTGCCTGATATAATATTCCTCTGTTCCATCAGGACATATTAAACATAAACCAGTTTTGCAAGTTATACCTGTTGCTGTAATTAATTGCGGTGAATCTGCGTCAATTCTCGTATTTCTTATTCGTCTTTCTCGCATTTTTGAGCGAGTTAAAAAATGAATATCATATAACCGCGCCAGTAAATGACTAATAACAACTTGCGGATCATCATGTTTAACAAAAAGTAATTCACTGTGATCAGCTTGTAATAAATTATGATATAAGCCTAAAACACTATCTGCAGCATAAGCATAAAGACCCTCTTCGCTAATGGCAAGATCATCAAGAACAGGTTGCACCGATCGCGCAATCAAATGTGCTAAATGAATGCTAAACCGTTGTAATACCTCACCTTGCAGTGCCGCGCGAGCAAAAGCCATTGTAATGATGGTATGCCTTTGCCGAGATTTTTTACTCATATAAGTAGCAACTAAATAGCCAATCGAACTGCTAATCGTGGAAATAATTGGAAGATTGGGCAGATTAAAAATGGATTTAATGCTTGATTCTAAAACATCCAGTGATAATTGCACAAGGCCAGAACGTTCTAAAAATAAGACCTGAAAGGTACTCGCAAATAACATCGAATAATATTTAGCAAAGTTTAAACTACGCTCGGTGGGATGGTAATTGTAGATATCGATGGCTAAGCGTTTGTGATCAAGCAAGCTATCACTATGACTACCGCGCCATTGTTCCAGAATGGGTGTTAATAATTCGGCATCGATCGTTTTAATTGTAATAGCCATTATCATCACCTCGCACTGTCTATATCCGTTACACTTCATGTTGCTAAAATGTAATGGGTATAACCAGTCACGAACTTATGCTAACACAAGAAATTAAAAATCGCTAAACTTATGTGTTTTTATAGCGAATTATGACAATTACTTAATCTTTATACTATCAGCAATTCCCTGATCACTGCAGATTTCAGGGCTAAATTGACAACAAGTGCTTAAATGCTATATTTTATAGCTTTACTTTATTAATTTAATGATATAATACGAATGCAATGTTCAAACAATTAGGCGCAATTTACATTATTTTAGGCACTTGCATCGCAGCTGGTTTATTGGGCTTACCCATTGTCACAGCCAATGGTAATTATCTCTTAAGCACGTTAATGGTGATTAGTGCTTGGTGTCTCATGACTACCGGTGCTTGGTGTCTCATGAAAGTGAATTTATGGTTTCCCCCGCAAAGTAATTTAATCAGCATGTCAGAAGCAACCCTTGGTAAACCCGGTAAATATTTAACCTGGGTGCTTTATTTATTACTTCTTTACAGTTTAATTTGCGCTTATCTCGCTGGTAGCAGTGATGTAATCCACGCCCTACTCAATGCCTTGCATATTCCTATTTCAAGATCTTTCGCAACCTTAATTGCAATGCTAAGCATTGGCGCGATTATTTATCATGGTATTAAAAGTGTTGATTTATTTAATCGCTTATTAATGAGCATTAAGTTGGTTATTTGCTTAACCCTGATTGTGCTAGTGATCCCACATGCGCATTTTCAACCTTTATTGCAAGGCAGTCATGCTTGGCATGGTTCTGTTTGGCTGGTGATTATTTGCGCGTTTGGTTATGCCATTATTATTCCTAGCATTCGCGACTATCTTGATAGTAACGAGAAACAGTTAAAGCGCGTGGTGTTAATCGGCAGCCTGGTACCGCTGCTATTGTATTTAATTTGGATAGCGGTGATTCAAGGCGCAATCAATCGCTATGGTGCACAGGGCTTGATCGCGATGAATGGCTCGGCTAATACGAATTCATTGTTAATGCAGCAATTAATTCATTTAACCCACCAGCCTTTTCTGTCATCAATTAGTGTGATTTTTATTTCAATTTGTTCCATCACGGGCTTATTAGGGGTGGGGCTTTGCATGACCGATTTTCTGGCAGATGGCTTACAGCAAAAAAAAGAAGGTTTAAAAAAGTTTTTATTGGTTGCTCTGGCGTTAATGCCAAGTGCCGTGATTATCTTGTTTGATCCGGCACTGTTCATTAGCGCGCTAGCTTATGCAGGATTATGCTGTCTTTATATTTTAGTTGGCTTGCCAATTGCAATGTATTGGCGTGGTAAATGCTTAAGCTTAGATCAGAGGTAACTATTCAATAAATTTGAAGGTGAATTTACCGAGAACGTTCAGATTTGGGCGTTCCCATCTACAGGGTGAATAGTTGATCAGAGCGCTATAACTGCGCCTGGCAATGCGTCTCTTTAACAAAATATCCAAGCACCACGGCTAGCACCAAACAAGCGGGCAAAATAATAAAAGCAACTTGAAAATCATGCGCTTGATAAATACGCTCACCATTTTGCAATAGCCCACCGCTCCATGTTAAATCTAAGAGTCTACCAATCAGTGGTTGAAATGCCGAACCAATAATCACTGATGCCATATTAGCAAATGCAACCGAAGTACCGGCAAAACGATGTGGATTAATTTCACTCGCAACTGCATAGCTAATCGCAACACCGGTATTCGCAATACCGTAAGCAAACAGGCAAGCAAACACCAGCCAATGACGAGTAGATGCTGGCCCATAAATGATAAAACACAGCAAGGCTAAACTAAACACACTTGAAATAATTAAAATAGGCTTGCGGCGTGTAAAGTAATCGGATAAAAAGCCAACCAAAGGACCGCCAACTGCCCAACCAAAGAAAATTAAACTATTCGCAAATGCGGCAAACGTAATTGCAAAACCATATTTAGTGTGTAAAAAGGTTGGCCCCCATAATTCAGCAAAAGCTGCCGTGGGCGCGTAAAGCATCCCCACAAAAGCACCATTAATCCAGGTTTGTTTATTTTTTAAGACAACCCACAACCCTTTTAAAAGGCCTTCCTTTTGGGTTTGGATACGCCCACGCGCAATCCGCTCCGGTCTATCCCGCACAATCACGCCAATTAAAATCGCTAGCGCCACAAAGATTAACGCAATAATAATCATGGTATTGCGCCAACCTAAACTTTCTACGGTAAAGGATAATGGCGCATCACCCACTGCGGCACCCAACATGCCGATTGCTTGGGTTAAACCGGCAAGCAAGCCAAACTTACTCGCAGGAAACCACGTCGTAGCTAATTTTAATGCGCCCACAAACGCAAAGGAAGCGGCAAAACCCATCACAAAACGACTTAAATCAAGAATATAGAGATAATTGGACCGCGCAAACGCAAACGATGCTACCGCACACACTGCCGCCATGATGGTTAATAAGCGATGCGGACCATAACGATCAACCAAAACGCCCACCGGAATTTGCATGCCAACATAGGCAAAATAGAAAAAAGACGATAACGCGCCCAAAGCAAAAGCACTAACGTGGAACGTACTGGTTAAATCATCAACCATGACACTCGGTGCCACGCGCGCGAAATATTCGCAAAAGAAAAAGGTTGCACCCAAGCCCCAAACTAACCAAGGCGCTAAGGCATGACTGTGTATTTGTTTATATTGTTTATATTGTTTCAATTTTGCTATTCCAGTATTCAAAGGGTTAGCCCCTTTCACCACAAACCGGGCATTGTAGCAGAAAAAATTGGGCCTGTAAGCACTGAACCAAGCGCTGTCATGAGCTGTACAGGGCCACCTCATTAAAATGAAAATTCACAGTGAAATTTGCTGAATAGATACTAAATTTGTAACAAACTGATCAATAAACATAATGGGGTCGCGAAGGGTTGCTATTTAAATCAGAATGGTGATTTTCTCTTGTTTTAAATAAGCCAGCTCCATTTAATGAAGGGAAATTATGAAAATTTTTCCGACTTCCTATTTCATCATCATTGTAGAAATAACTTAGGTCGCGCGCTTCTGATGAAGTAATTTTAAGCTCTTGTGCTAAGTTTACTGTTGTTTTTTCATCTTCAAAATTTGCTTGCGTATAGTTAACCATGGCACGTTGAAGATACTGGTTCAAATAACGCATTTTTAAATCTTGCACACGTTGGGCTTTTTGTACTATTGGGGCATTTCTATCGTAAATAGAATGAATGGCTTGATCGTGATCAGTGAAGCTATCATTTAAGATCTGAATAAGATAGATTGCAATTTTTGCTGCTTGCTGTGGTGTTAGAAGATTAGCGTGTAATACACTATGTTGGGTATTTTGTGTCGGATAAATATAATCTGAAGCGTATTCCATGTATTTTGCAAAGGATTTCTTGTCTTCTTTTAATCTTTCATTTGCTTTACTTATATACAACATCATTTCTTCAAAAAGAATATTCACGCGACTGGGGTGTAATTCAACTGGATGTTCATGAATCAAATCAGCCAGCTGGCCTCTAACTTTTGATATTTCTTCATAATCAGAAGAAATATTTTCCTGTTTTGATTGCAAATATTCTTGGTATTTTTCAAGTAAAAAATAACTTCTATGCTTGTCGAACTGATGCACATCATATATTTCTTGCCATTCTTTATCCTCTTTTGAAATTAAATGTAAAAGATAATTTATAGCTATTGACTGGTCATAATAGAACAAATCATTTAAGTCATCTTCTCTTAAGCTTTTAATCGGTATTTTCAGTAAGTATTTTTGAATTTTATTCTTTATTTCTTCATGATTATGTTCCCTGCCGAAACTCGCGCGCGATGACTTTAGAACAGCCTTTAAAATTTTATAACAGCTATCTGCATCTAAATTGTTAGGATCAAACTCAACTAAGCCTAATATTTCCTCGCTTTGTCCAGTATCACAAACTTGTAGCGCCTTGAAATATTGATAATACTCCTCCTTAATCTCTATTGCAGAATATGCTAGTACTTTATTAATAATGTGTCTTCTTTCCTGCCTGTTCAAGTCTGTAGTTTTTTTCCTTGACTGCTTAAGCCTAGAATTTTCTATCATTATTCTATAAAAAATATCGAAAAGCCCTGGCACATGCTTTGGATCAACTTGATTAAGATCGGTATTTTTTATTAAATTATACAGCTTCCGCAAGCTATTACTCGTGATGCTATTTTGTTGAAAAAGCTCTAAAGCATTATAAGCAATGATGTTATTAGCTGCACTTAAATAACTGCAGCATCTTTGGCATAGCTCAATTATTAAACCATATTGCTCAGTATTTTTATTTACATCTAGTTGAGAGCTCATTAAGTTTTCGTAAAAATTTTCTAGAGTAGTATCTTTCTTAACTAAAAGCGATACAATTTGATTGGCGCAAAATGGGAAAAGGATTGCGAGTAATTTATTTTCTTGATTTTCTATTAAGTATGATAGAACGTTTGGTAATACTGCTTTATTACTTAGTAAAGATCTAATAAAGAATGCTGGCATATCAATCTTTTCATTACGCTCATCGTATCTTTGGTTGAATGGCTTTTTAAATTCAACTGAACGTATTAATTCATTATAATCAACATCATAGGTGCTGTATAATAGGGCTATTGAATATAGTAAAGCTTGTGGGGTCTCAGCAGACTTAGGATCGCAAACTTTAGTTACTGATGGCTCTATATTCGCAAATGCGCATGAGGCAAGCTCAAATCTTTCATCTTCAGTTAAATGCATTATGTTAGTGCTATCAAGCATGGTTTCAAGCAGGGTTAATACAAGTTCTAGGCCTGAATATTTATTCAGGTGTTGAATAAGTGCTACTTTAATTTTAACTATATCTTCATAGTAAGATTCCTCACCTTGGCTGTTGGGAGATTCAAAAAAATCAAGTAAAAGCTGCATTTCGGTGGTTTCGGCAGTAAAAGTTTTGTGTTCTATTTGCTGTAGTTTGATAGTGAGACTTTTAATATCGTTTTCGTTTTCAAAAAAATCATTTTCAAAATCTTGTTTTAAACTGAATAAAGTAATAGCAAATGGATTTTTTATAAATAATTCAGGGATGGATTCTTTTAAATATTTTGCATAACCTCTCGATTCTCGTAAATTTTTTTCTGTTTCTCTTAGCCTAACAATTACCGATTCATTTTTACCCAATTTTTTTAATTTTGCTTCAAGTTTAAGTTTACGGTTTTCTAAAAAACTTATTCTCTGTTGTGTTTCTTCTAATTTAAACAATCCTAATTGATAAGCTAATGCTAAGTTCTCAGTTGAATTCATCCTGAGTAATCTGCCTAGTTCATCTGTTTCCAATACATCCGCAGCTGAATAATCAAAATCATTTTTTTTCATTAAAATTCGATAAAGGAACATTGCTTTCTCAGGGAAACCATGATTCGCATAATATTGTGCTAATCTATGCATTGCTTTTTGCGAACCCAGCTGAGCGGCAAGATGATAATTTTTTAGCGCCTGATCTAAATTTTTCTCTACTGGCATTAATTGAGCTAAATATGATAAGTCCTGATCGTGATTGTCAGTATCAAATAAACAACCCAATGTATAATAACTTTCAACACAATCCTGCACTAATACCCTGTCAAATAAGTTTTCCCGAGTGTCTGATGTAACTGCATCTGGGATTTCTGTATCAACAGCATTATTCAATTCGGAAAAACTTTCTGGACGGAGTACTAATCGTTCTTTACTGCTTAACCGCACTGCAGCATAAAAAGCTTCATTAAACATCGCTAAGTATTTATCTCTTAAAGCTTGCTGGCTATTAGTTTTATTTATTAGCCTAGTTAAAAAACTTCGTTTTTGAGGTATAATTTCCGAAATTAATTTTAAGATAAGCACATTAGCATTCAAGTACTTATTCAATGAGATTAAACCTTCTAAATTTTTCTCTTCAAAAAAAGTCATTATTCTTGCATTAACGTTAACCGTACTGTCATCCTCACTGCTTCTTGATCTTTGATCTGTGATAATTCCTCTTTCTTCAGAGTTCGTAGTGGATTTATATTTTATACAAGCGATGCGGTAAATAGCGGCTGCTAGCCCTAAATCAGCTGCTTTTTCATACCAAGTAAGTGCTATGGATTCATTTCTTACTACACCCATGCCATTTTCATAAAAATAGGCTCTTATATAGTTTAGCTCAGCATAATCAGGATATTTTCCTAGATATATTTCAACCTGGTTTAAATAAGTTTGATAGACTTCCTGTTGAAAGATGCCAGAGAAGCATATTTCGCTTAGTCGTTCACAAAAAAGACGGATTGCAGTAAGTTCATCCTCAGCTTTTTTTCCCAGAGCCTCTCTGATAATCATTTCAGGCTCTACTAGAGCGCCTGCCGTAATGGCCCTATCATGTGTGTGCATGTTTAACCTTTTGTTTTTATTTCTTTATTATATGCACCTTATACGCTTAATGTGCGTGTGTCAAACTTTTTGTAGCTTGAGCTCGAAATTTAATTATCATTAAATCAATCAGTCAGGTAACAAATTTAAGGAGTTTGTAACTATTCAGTAAATTTGAAGATGAATTTACCGAGAACGTTCAGATTTGCTGAATAGATACAAAATTTTTACTTCGCACGCCACATCAATAAAAAGCCGATTGTGGCAAAAACAATGATAGGAATAATTGCCGCTAAAAAAGGCGGTAATTGATAAACCATACTAAATGGCCCAAAGAGTTGGTTGGAAAAATAAAATAATAACCCCATACCAATACCTGCTAAAATACGCAAGCCCATCGGAACGCTGCGTAACGGGCCAAAAATAAATGGCACAGCTAAAAAAATCATGACTAAAGTTGCAGCAGGCTGTAAGAGACGTTGCCAAAAATTCAAGTCGTATTGGCTAGCTTGTAAATTATTTTGTTGGCGGTAATGAATATAGCGCGATAACTGCAACAATGACATTTCATCGGGTGAGTTGCTGGCTAGTTTTAACACTTTAGGATTTAATTGCATATCCCACAGCATGTGTTTTTTATTGATCGCTTGCG
The DNA here is from genome assembly GCA_964352905.1 of uncultured Legionellales bacterium. Classification (GTDB taxonomy): domain Bacteria; phylum Pseudomonadota; class Gammaproteobacteria; order JAHCLG01; family JAHCLG01; genus CAYGTS01. The sequence goes on from CAYGTS010000010.1 coordinate 23,009, forward strand.
TTTGTTGCATACCGTTAAAAATGGTTTCATTGACATCCGATAATTGCCAGCGTTGGTTATTGTAAACCGCAGCACCAGCGACGCCAATCGTGACTATTTGCTGCCCTTTTAGCGTATACCAACGAATGCCTTGTAAATGAGTATGAGATAACACGCGATCAACATGAATGAAATTATTTTGATAACGGATCCAAGCACCTTGGTTGGTACTAATCGCTTGCCCTTCACTGATGGCCAAAGCTTTACGTTGATCGGCCAAGGCTAATGAATACGGCGCAATGCCTTCGCCTAAAATGGTTACAATCCCCATGATTAAAACGGCAGCTAAAATAACATAACTGATGATTTTACTGGTGGCAATACCGGCGCTACGCATGACAATTAATTCGCTATTAGATGCCAAGGTGCCCAACCCCATTAAACTGCCAATTAAACCCGCCATCGGGAAAAACTGATAGGCAGATTGCGGCATGCGCAACATAGCAACACTAAGTGCTGCTAACACTGTATAATTGCCTTGGCCAATATCATCCATTTCGTTTAAAAATTGAATGAAAATATCCATACCGAGCAACACAATCAACACGACTAAAGTTGATTTAATCAGCGTTGCAACGATGTAGCGGTTAATGATCTTCATGGGTGCACTCTCTGATACCGATAAAACAACCGCCACCAAAATTGTTTATTAAAAATTAACACTAATGCCATTAATAGTAACGGCAAATGCACCACTAACATACCGGGGAATGGTGGCACAGCACCGCTTTCGATCCAACCACGTGCCACAAATAACATATTGGCATAAACAATGTATAACAAAATGGCTGGCAGTAATTTTGCAAACTTGCCTTGGCGCGGATTAACACGTGATAAAGGTACCCCAAGTAACACAAGCAATATGATTGAGAAAGGCATAGATAATCGCCATTGCCATTCAGCTTCGTAGGCTAGATTTTGATTTTTTTTGTGATAGATCGTGGTTGTGGGTAATGCTTTAACCCGTAAATCGTGTTGCGTTTTTTTCTCCGGCATCATTAATCCAGCTTGCGTAAATTGCGCCACTTCATAATCACTTTTCCCCGGTAAACCGCTATAACGATAGCCATGATACGCCACCACTAAATGCTTACCACTTGCCTCCGTGACTTGTTGCGCGTAAGCCGCCGTGGTAATCGCCCAATAAGGTTGTTTGTGTTGGCCATCGGCTTTTTGGTATTGCGCAATAAAAATGTCGTTTAACTGTTTGCGATCGGCGCTAACGTTTGCCACGTAAAAAACTTGTTGCCCACCTTTTAATGCTTGAAAACGACCCGGAATCACGGTTTGTAATAGTAGCTCAGCACCTTGATTAGCCATGGCGCTTTCTTGTTTAGCAATGATGCTTGGCGTAACCCACATGACTAAAACACTCACAATCACCATCATGACTAAGCCTACGACAAAGGTCATGCCAATCAGTCTCGCTTGGCCCACACCACAAGCATGCATGACGGTCATTTCACTTTCTGCGTACATCCTACCGTAGGTTAATAAGATCCCGAAAAATAAGCCAATCGGCAGCAAATAACCAACCAGCACGGGCACTTCCATCAGCAGTAATTGGATCAGCAAACTTAAGGCAAGTTTGCCTGCAGCGATTTTGGTGAGCAGTCTCACGAACTGATTGCTTAAGAAAATTAATACCAGTAATAGCGTAATCACGATACTACTAATAAAAACTTCTTTGGCGAGGTAACGAAATAAAATCATGGCTGTTATTGTGTCAGACTATCCGCTAAAATCGTTCATTATCCACAATTTTAGTGAGCTTGTCTGCAGGAGACGCCATGCAAATCGAACTATTCTCTAATTTAGCTGCTAACTGCCCAGAAATATTGGTCGTTGCGATGGATCAAGTAACAACCTTACCCCAGGCAACCCAGCAACTCGCGCAAACGTTGCAAGATCAGCTTACTCGGGCCTTGAAATTGCAACGCCTAAAAAAAGAACAAGGCGCAGTTTGTCGTATTCCTTTTTTTGATAAACAACAACCTCATTTGGTTATCTTATTTTATGTGCCCAAAACAACCACCGCTTTTGAATTAAAAGCGATTATTGCCCATGTTAATAGTTTGGTTGTAGCAGAACATTGCCAATCAGTGGGTTATATTCTTGATGCGATAGCGCATGATTTAATGGTTGAAAAATTTGTGTTGAATTTAGAAAAACTTTGCTATCACTACCCATTGCCGTATACAAAAAATACGCAATCAGCCCAACTTAAAAAAATTTATTTTTATAGCGCCAAAAAAAATGCAACGCTTAGCAAACAGTTAACGCAACTCGCAGCATTATGGCAGGGCTTGGATTATTGCAAAGATTTAGCCAATACACCGAGTAATATTTGCACCCCGCCTTACTTAGCCAAACAAGCACTGCAATTAGCTAAAGCTTTACCCAAAATTAAAACCACAGTTTATGCCAAAGCCGAATTAAAAAAAATGAAAATGAATACGTTATTAGCTGTTGGCCAAGGCAGTAACCATTCACCGCAATTAATTGTCATGCAATATAATAATGCGGCCAAACAAAAACCCATTGTGTTGGTTGGTAAAGGCATTACCTTTGATACCGGTGGTTTGCAATTAAAATCGGCCGCAGGGCAATTAGGCATGAAATTTGATATGTGTGGTGCGGCAAGTGTGTTTGGTTTAATTAAAGCAGCAGCCATCGCTAAACTACCGTTAAACCTTATTGGCGTAGTTGCGGCTGCGGAAAATATGCCGGATGCTAATGCGATATTACCGGAATCCGTGATTGTCACGCACAGTGGCAAGCGCGTTGAAATTACGAATACCGATGCCGAAGGTCGTTTGGTCTTATGTGATGCCTTAAGTTATTGCGAAAGATTTAAACCGAAAGCCGTGGTTGATATAGCGACTTTAACCGGCGCAATCATTACCGCACTCGGCAATTATCGCAGTGGTTTGTTTAGTAATAACGATGCGCTAGCTAACGCGTTATTTAATGCCGGTGAACGCATTGGTGATCCAATGTGGCGCATGCCGATTGATGAAGATTATTTCAGCGACATGCAGAGTAATGTTGCTGATTTTGTTAATTCTACAATTCCTGCAGGGCAAGCCGCTAGCATTACCGCCGCGTGTTTTTTAGCGCAGTTTAGTGAAAAATATCCTTGGGCGCATTTGGATGTTGCAGGAACAGCGAGTCAATCCGGCAAAACGCGTCAGGCATTGGGTAGGCCGGTGCCGGCTATTTTTTATTACTTATTAAGTCAAGTTGGAAAATAAAACGATGAGTCGTATTGATTTTTATGTCATTGCTGAAAATGAACCTTATGCGTTTTGTTTTAAATTAATTAATAAGGCGTATTTGCAAGATCATCGTATTATAATAAAAGTGGATAATGATGAACAGCAACACATGCTTAATGAAAAACTCTGGACATTCGATGATACTAGTTTTATTCCTCATAATTTAACGCAAGATAATATTGAGGCGCCGGTTTTAATTACGCGTCACGATGAAGTAAAAGAAGGTTATACGATTTTAATTAATTTAGCTTCAACCATTCCTGAAAACTATCACCAAGTTGATCGCGTGATTGAAATTGTGGCGAATCATGCTACTTGGAAAAATATTTCACGCCAACATTATTTGTTTTATAAAGAAAAGCAGTGTGATATTCAAACGCATAAGCTAAGCTGAGACGTTGGCATTTCTGTTATATTTTTGCGACTATGCCGATAAGCATTCGCAAGCACCAACCCCACTTGCACTAGCATCAATGCTGCAGCAAGCGCAGGATGCATCATAAAACTCACTGCAAAAAAGCACGCAATCATCGTGGTTGGCATGGAAACGTTATAAAATAAACTTAAACCAATACTTTGTTTAACGAGTGAGTTGGTATCGTCAAGCATTTTCTCTACCGTTAACAATCCCGTCAATTTACCGCCTGGTTCGATCACTAAATGCGCTGACTGCAATACAGGATTGTCTTTTTCAGCATCAACTACAACTGCAAATCCAGCTTTGCCTAACATCGCACTATCATTGGGATCGTTACCAACAACAACCGTATTCTCCCAATCTTGCTCGGCTATTTTTTTATTTAATCGCTCTTCTTTCGCCAAGGCACCATGACAATCAGCAAGAATATTTTCATCATTTATAAATGCTTGATCATTACTGCTCTTAAACGGTTCAAGCATTCTTTTGATAGCGGCCTGTGATGCACCGCTGCAAAGAATGATTTCTTCATTTTGTTTTTTTAATTTTTTTAATAACTCACCTGCTTCTGGTCGAAGCGTGTCATCTAAATCAACGTGCCCCATGAGGCTGAATGCGTCATTGGGATTTTTCTTCACTAAAAAAATACGGTGAATGCAGTGTAAATTTTCTTCAGGCATGTTCATACCGAGTTTCTGCAACATGGACTCATTCCCTAAGTAATAATCAACACCGTTAATATCCGCGCTAAAACCACCAGCAATTTCCTGTAAATTTTCAACCTGTACATTTTGTTTTTTTGTAAACCTTTCCAATAAAGCCGTTCCAATCGGATTAATCCTGTTATTTTTAGCTTTAATAGCCGTTTCTAAATTGAAAATGATTCGTTCAAAATCCTCTTGACTTGTTCCATCAATAGGTTGAGAGTTCGTTACACTCGGCTTTCCTTCACTCAAGGTACCATTTACATCAAAAATCCATTTTTTATTTTTTCTCTTTAAAAAACTCAAACTTGGCAATAAATCGTCTTCTGATAATCGCGAATACATTTTTTGTTTGGCGAGTCTTTTCTTTAAAACTCTCAAGGCTAATGAATCAATAAAACCAAACGTGCAGGGACAAGCAGCAACAAATAAACTAACACCCAAGTGAATTGCACTAAATGGATTGGTCAACAAACCAATCACGACACTAGCAACTAGGGCTAATGTAAAAAAAGCAGGCGTGAATATTTTCGCAATGCGCTCTGTCAGTGATACAGTCACTGTTTTTTGATCTTGCTCTTGGTTTTTTTTAAAACTTTGATCAATTGCACTTCTTTCATTAACAAAAACCATGCTGTTGGCACTGCTTCTTTCAAGCATCATAAGCATATCACTTTCAGCCAACATACCGGCTAAAACACTAGCACCTTGTTTGCAGCTTGTCGCTATACCTTTATGACCCGTACGAATGCCGCGATCATCAACCACAGCTGTTTTATCCATAACGATACCATCACAAGGAATCATCGTGCCTTTGGGTACTATAATGACTTGCCCCGGCTGCAGATCTTTGCAGTCACACATTTCTCCTGCTGTAGGATCAATATGCTGATTTTTTATTCGTTGAAATTTATCTGTTACGCTTTCTTTGTTAAGTGTAGTTTTATCAATCACTTTAACCTGAGCCGGTAATTGTTGCGAAAAACTAGCCAGCGCACTGAATTGATTCAGCATCTTTTTTTTCAGCCAATCACCACTGCGTTTTGCGGCAATCAACAATAAACTCGCTGAAAAATTACGCGCAAAACCTAAATAAGGAAAAAATACCGCAAGCACGGCTGTTACAAAACTCACGATAATGCTTATACTAAACAAAGATACCATGTTAATTTTGCGATCTTTAAACGCCTGAACAATCCCTTGATAAAAAATTTCATAGCCGCTATATAGGTTAATTAAAAAACTCACACTAGCAATCGCAAGCCAAACAAAAAAAGGCACACCAAAACTAAACATCGACAAAATTAACAGCGCTAATCCAACACCGCCGGATAAGAGCAGTTTTGTGCGTGCGCGCCAAGCAGGTTCTTTTAATTCAGAATCAAATCCTCCTATTTCAGCCACTGCTCTTGTGATCGCTTTTTTTGATAATTTTTTATTGCAAAAAACGTCATATTGTTTTTTATGAACATTAAGCTTTACTTCAAAAATCATTTTTCCTAAGTTTAATTTGTTGCTTATTTCATTATTGTTTCGCTGCAAAAATTCCCTTAACAATTTTGCGTCTTTTGATAAAATAGGAAACGTTTGCCAATCTTCAGTTTCGCTTTTGCTCCTTCTAATAGATTGCAACAACTCTTCACAAGCTGAATGGTTGCTCGTTTGCTTACATGCGCTAAGCAAGGATTCTAGATCACTAGGCTGAAAATCAATAAAGGGAAAACAGACTTCTAATAAAGCAGAGTCAATTGTTGACGTGCACCCGCCACACATTATATCTGGCACATGAATAACAACGACATGTTTATCTGCTTTATCATTAAACATAATGGATTTCACCTAATACTCGTAACTATATATCAAACTGCGCCGTATCTGCTCATACCCTTTAACTGTGTATTTACCAGAACGTTCAGATTTGGCGATCCCCGCTACGGGGTGAGTAGTTACACTGCGCCAAGCATAATCCTATCCACATGTACCGTCAAATGGCGACCTGCAGGGCCACCTAGAATCGGCATTTGCCAAAATCGTTGTAAGTGTTAGAATTAAGTCACAAATTATTTTCAAAGGCAAAAAGAGGCGCTGTAATATGGCTAAGGATGAACGTATTGCACTAGTCACGGGAGGGACCGGCGGTATTGGCACAGCAATTTGCCGAGCTTTGGCGGATGCGGGTGCTAAGGTGGCGAGTGCTTATCACACAGCGGGCAAAGGTGAACAATGGCAGGCTGAGCAAAAGCAAGCAGGCTATGACTTTCATGTTGTACATGTCAATATTGGTGATTTTGATTCTTGCGCCAAAATGATTGAAGATGTTACGACTAAACTGGGCCCAATTAATATTCTCATTAATAACGCTGGCGTGACGCGTGACTCAACGTTAAAAAATATGACGCTTGAAAAATGGCAACAAGTTGTTAATACCAATCTTGACAGCATTTTTAATGCCACAAAACACGTTATTGATAGCATGTTAGAACGCAAATTTGGCCGCATCATTAATATTGCTTCGATTAATGGCCAAAAAGGACAAATGGGGCAATGTAATTATGCCGCTGCCAAATCAGGCATTCATGGCTTTACTAAATCACTTGCGCTAGAAGTTGCTAAAAAAGGTATTACGGTGAATACTGTCTCACCCGGTTATATTGCAACAGATATGGTAATGGCAGTCCCTGAAACTATTCGTGAAAAAATTATAGCCACAATCCCGGTGGGACGTTTAGGTGAGCCTGAAGAAATTGCTGAGTTAGTCGCATTTTTAGCAAGTGATAAAAGTAATTTTATTACCGGCGCTGATTTTTCGATTAATGGTGGCATGCACATGTATTAAATTGACTAGTCATAGAGTAACCAGCATGAAAGAGAAAAATATTCGCATTATCAAAAAATATCCTAATCGTAGGTTATACGATACCAGTATCAGCAGTTACATTACGCTGCAGGATATTCGACAATTAGTCACTGAATGCATTGAGTTTAAAGTTATTGATGCCAAGACCGAGCAAGATTTAACGCATACGACATTGTTGCAGATTATTTTGGAGCAAGAAGATAGCCAATCCCCTATTTTTACGCGCGAAATTTTAGAACATATGATCCGTTTCTACGGTCATTCTATGCAAGACATGATGACGAATTATTTAGATCAAAGTATGAACTTTTTTATTGAACAAACATCCCAATTTAAGCAGGGCATGGATGTCTTCCTAGGCGCCAACCCTTTGAATTATATGTCTGAATTTGCTGAAAAAAATATGAAACTATGGAAATCATTGCAAAATGGTTTTTTAAAGAACACTTCCTCATCTTCTAGGTCGCAGCAAGAGGATAAAGATGATGAAAAGAATAATAAGTCTTAACTTATTGATTTTCATGTAACCCGCCAAAGTGCACATAATAATAACAGAAATGACTTGACTTGTTACTTATTGATAGCTAGAATCTAAATAGCATATGTTGCAACGCACAATTTTTACGGAGGCTCATGCAAATGCAAAAAGAAATGTTTGAACAATGGTCTAGTTTTGGTAAAAACTCTATCAAGCCACTTGTGGCTTTAAACGCGATCACCAGTCGTGCTATCGAGCGTATCACCAAACAAAACTTTGAAATCATGAATGATGTTTTTAACACTCAAGTTGCTAATTTACAACACTTGGCTAACACCAAAAAGGTTGAAGATGTTGTTAGCATTCAAACCCAAATCTTAAAAGACTCAGGCGTTAAAGCAGTTGACTATGCGCAAAAATCACTTGAAGCGTTTGTTGATGCTTCAACTGAATTAAGCAAATGGTTTGAAGAAGGCTTTGCAACTGCGGTTCACAATGTTGAAAAAGCAACTAAAAAAGAAGGTAATGGTAGTGGTAAATAACGCTATTTAACCTTTGTTAAAAAGCTCGCATTTGCGGGCTTTTTTATTTTATCTGCCAGTAAAGTTTGGCATAAATTGATTGCGAGCTGACAAATCCCCACGAAATTAAAATGTGTAAAGTAACTATTCACCCTGTAGATGGGAACGCCCATATTTGGGCTAAAAACGGCGAA
>CAYGTS010000011.1:0-31434 GCA_964352905.1 uncultured Legionellales bacterium
CATTTCGATAAAAGATTTTCGCCGTTTTTAGCCCAAATATGGGCGTTCCCATCTATATGGTGAATAGTTACAAAAACACTAAAAAATGTGCTCATTTATCATGCATAAACTCCGCTATTTTTTAGTGTTTTTAATGTGACCTTGCCTCAAATCTGACCGTTCTTGAGTTATTCAACATCTCGCCGGGAATGACTGTCCTGCGATAGTAGGTAGGGATAGTTATTTTAATAGTAAATATCCCTACAAAACTTGCGGCCATTACGTTCAGTAAAGCAGATATTTAAGATATTCGGATCATTAATATTCCAATCGACCTGCACCCTTACGGTATAAGTGCTATTAACAATGTAACTTGCTGCTAATTTACACAACGCACTATTATAAAGATCAGGAATAACGTTAAGGTTAAGTAATTTAACATCATCTAGGCGAGTATAAGGACTCGTAACATCATAACGATAAAGATCCCTACTGCGCGCGCTATTAGCTTCTAAGTTAATTTTCTGCAAAATATAAGCATCAACTGCACGATCAACCTGAGTTTTCATGGTGGTAGAAGCGTTATAGGTAGTGAAACAATTTTTTTGTAGCGTAGTCGCAGCACTAGCTTGCATTGTTAATGCAGCACTTAAAAGAAATACGATAACGACAAGAGTTTTCATCACACAACTCACTACACATGGTTATTTCGTTATCTTTTAAGCATAGCTGAATTTTTGCGAAAGGGATCATGCCATACCTGCTTGAAAAAATAGCAGTATTATGAATGAAGTCTAAGCAATTCCCGCTGTAGCTGGGAACAGCCATATTTGGGCAAAATCACGCTAAAAATCCCAAAAAATGTGCTCATTTATTATGCATAATCTCCGCTATTTTTTGAAATTTTTAGCGTGACTTTGCCTCAAATCTGACTGTTCTTGAGTAATCAGACATTACGGCTGGAATCGCTGTAAGTTTTCAGGCACATGGTATAGTATAAATCAGGACTGTCAAATTATGGAGAGCAATATGAGCCTAACCGCAATTTTTAGTATTACCTTATTGTTACTCGCCGCTTTACTATTGTTTTTATCGATCAATGTCATTAGCATGCGCCGCAAACATAAGGAGCGGTATTCGCATCATATCGACAATCAACAAGTTATGGCAGCAGTTAGTGCGCAACGCAATTTTGTTGATTATGTGCCGTTTAGCTTGCTTTTGCTCTTTTATCTCTTGGAACTTGGTGTGAATATCTATCTGTTTTTATTGTTGAATATTATATTTGTGGTGGCGCGCTATTGCCATGCCTACGGTATTTTAGTGAGCGAGCAAGCACAGCCGATCAATATGAAACCACGAAAATATGGCATGATTTTCACGTTTTTAGTGATCCTCATTGCGGTCTTAACGAGCTTGTATTACTCCTTGCTGGGATAGTATGATTGTCCTCAATCATGATCACTAAAAGGTTTAATAACAATGTCTTCTCACAATGATGTTGCGATTGTCATGGGCTCTCAATCCGATTGGGAAACCATGCAACACACGGTTACTACCCTACAACAACTTAAAATTAGCTACCATGCACAAGTGATTTCAGCGCATCGCACCCCACAATTGCTGTATGATTTTGCAGCTCAAGCACGTGCAGAACATTATAAGGTCATTATTGCAGGAGCGGGTGGGGCGGCACATTTGCCAGGGATGTTTGCAGCCGTGAGTGATTTACCCGTGTTAGGTGTGCCAATTAAATCACAAACTTTAGCCGGAATGGATTCATTGTTATCGATCGTACAAATGCCTGCTGGTGTGCCGGTTGGCACGCTAAGCATTGGGCGTGCCGGTGCTATCAATGCAGCCTTGTTGGCGGCAGCAATTCTGGCCAATGATGATGTGACAATTTTGCAAGCCTTGCAAGCTTACCGCAAAATGCAAACCGATCAGGTGTTAAATAATGTAACCGTAGGCAAACAATAATGAAAATTGGTATTTTAGGTGGTGGTCAACTTAGCCAAATGTTGGCTTTGGCTGGTATTCCGTTGGGGCTAGATTTTGTCTTTTATGAACCACAGAAACAAACCAGTGTTGCGTTATTTGCCAATGTAATCAATGGCGCTTACGCTGATTTAGCGCAAATCGATCAATTTTTAAAACAAGTTGATGTTGTTACCTTCGAAAATGAAAATATTCCTTTAGCCACGTTAAATCATATTACGGCAAACCATGTATTACATCCGAGCAAAGAAGCCTTGTTAGCGACCCAAGATCGATTATTAGAGAAGCAACTTTTTCAACAGTTACATATTCCCACCAATCGTTTTCAAGCGATTAATAGTGTTACTGAATTAACGGCTTGTATTGAAGAATTTTCATTGCCGTTAGTCGTTAAAAAACGCCGCCATGGTTACGATGGGCGTGGCCAATTTATACTACGTGATCATACTCAATTAAAACAATTAAACGATCAAGCTTGTCAGGATTGTATTGTTGAAGAATTTATTGCTTATGATCGTGAAGTATCGGTGATTGCGGCACGCAGTCAAAACCAATTTGTTGTGTATGATCTGAACCAAAATTGTCATAAACAAGGAATTTTATTCCAAACACAAAATGTGATTAACGATCCCTTGTTAACTAAAGCCAGTGATCATATAAAAAAATTAATGGATCATTTTAACTATTACGGTATTTGCACGATAGAATTTTTTGTTAAGGGGCAGCAACTGATTGCTAATGAAGTAGCGCCGCGCGTTCATAATAGTGGTCATTGGACAATTGAGGGCGCACTGACCAGCCAGTTTGAAAATCATTTACGTGCTATTTTAAATTGGCCGTTAGGATCAACACAAAGCTTAAACCTCGTTACGATGTTTAATCTGATTTCCGATCTACAATCACTCGAAACATTAAAAATTTTTAATGATATAGCGCTACATTTATACCATAAATCACCAAGATTAATGCGTAAATTAGGGCATGTGACTTTACCAAGCAATTCGGCTAACTTAGAAAATGTGGCAGAGTTGCTTGTAGAGAAATTCAGATAATTTGTGTAACTATTCACCCTGCTACGGAGTGAGTGGTTACTTTGTATTTATGCCCAAAGCGATTAGAAAGTATATACTCACAGAATGAAAACCGAGCAGCTATGCTAAAAAGCACTCATCACCAAATAAACCATATAACCCAAATAAATTATCACTAACGAGAAACCTTCTATGCGCGTGATTTTTCCTGGCCCTTTGAAGCCATAACAAACAATAAATAGAAAAATAGTTAAAAATGTCATGAAAAATAAATCGCGCACAAAAATCACCGAAGTTACATGAATCGGTGCAATCATACCTGCAATTCCAACCACTAATAGTGTATTAAATAAATTTGATCCAATAATGTTACCTAAAATTAAATCATGTTCTGCTTTACGAGCGGCAATGATGACTGTTGCTAGTTCAGGTAGCGATGTGCCAATGGCTACTATTGTTAAACCAATAATTATATCACTCACATGAAACCAGTGTGCCATCGCTACCGCTCCCCAAACTAAAAAACGTGAACTTAAGGTGAGGATAACTAAACCAATAAGTAACCAAAATAGCGCATTTTTTACAGGCATATGTAGGCTTTTAATTTCATGTTGAAATTCATTGGCTAAACTGTCACGCTTATTTTTTAAGCCTTGCCAAATACTCCATGCCATGACTGCAGCAAAAATAATTAATAAACATAAGGATTCACCGCGTGAGATCATGCCATTCCAGCTAATATAAAGCGTAAAGAGTGTAACAGCGATTAACAACGGTAATTCTCTGCGAATGATTTTTGAATGCACCAAAATCGGCGAAATAATTGCGGCAACACCCACAATCAAACCAATATTAGTAATGTTCGATCCATACGCATTACCCAGTGCAATCCCAGGATTACCTTGTGTTGAAGCAATAATGGAAACCAATAATTCGGGCGCTGAGGTACCAAAACCTACAATCACCATACCAATTAATAATGGTGGGATTTTATAATGTGCAGCTGTGGCAATTGCTCCTTCAATGAAACGTTCGGCGCTCCAGAGTAAAAAAGCCAGCGCAACTAACGTAACAATAAATATCATCACAATATTATTTAATAACAAGCGGTTCTCCTTAATTTGCGTTAGTGATTTTTTTCATGCTCCAACAGCCAAGCTTTTTTATCTAAGCCGCCAGCAAAACCCGTGAGATTACCGTTACGACCAATCACGCGATGGCAAGGTACAATAATTGAAATCGGATTACGCCCATTCGCCATGCCAACCGCACGCGCTTTGTTTTGATCACCCAAACACGTTGCTTGTTCAGCATAATGAATGGTTTTGCCATACGGAATTTTTTGTAATTGAAGCCATGCTTGTTTTTGAAAAGCTGTGCCAATTAAGGTTAATGGGATCGAAAATTCACGACGCTGTCCTTGAAAATATTCCTGTAATTGTTGTTTTGTTTTAACAAGAATAGGGGCAAGCGGTGCACGCGTTAATGTTGATTTTAATAAGGATGCAGTGTGATCATTTTCCCACAGTACATTATACAAACTATTTTTTGCTGAAATGAGCATTAACTCTCCCAGTGGAGAATCCAGGACATCGTAAAGGCTATCGATAGGTAGTTGTTTAATCATTTAGTTTACACCTTGTGAATACGTAACTATTCACCCTGTAGATGGGAACGCCAAATCTGAACGTTCCGTAAATTCACAGTTAAGTTTACTGAATAGTTACGTGAATACTAAGTTGTTGCAGCAATCACTTGTTGCTGCAACATGCGTAGTGAATCTACAGCCATTAAATCAGGTTTACTGGAAATTGTAAAAATACCAATGTGCTGATTTGGAATTAACATAACCCAAGTATTGAACCCGCTAATCCATGCAGTTTGGTTATCCCTATCAGTATTCTTTTTTTGCAACAAACTTAACTTATCTTGCATAAACTGCATTAAGCTATTGCCACTATTACTATGTAATTGAAATCGCCAATCGTGCTTGAGGAGTTCATTTGTTAATAGCTTATTAGCAGTGGATAGTTGCATTTTACCCGCAAGACATTTTTTCAATAAAGCAGTTACATGCCATTTTTCTTGCAGCATCGCTATGATCATGGATAGCATTTTTGAGACAGAGCTAACGTGCCAACTCGTAGTAGCATTGGGTCTTGTTTGGCTGCCTTTGGCGATAACGCCACAGCTAATCATCAATCGGTTTTTTCCTGCAACAACCCCCACCAACAAGCCTGACATATTACCCATTTGAAAAATCATGCTATCGATTTGTTGAGTTAGTGCTTTACTGGGCAAAGCATCATTCGATTTACTAACAACAATGCAATTAGGAGAAATAGCAAATAACCAAGTGGGCAAAAGTAGCAATCCCAAACAAAGACTACGATAAATCATAACCAATCCTTTGATAATAAGAACGGGATCATTATAGCGACATAACACTCATCTTAGAAGATCCACGGCAGGCTGGATAGTCACGACTTCCGGGCTAGATTTTCACAAGCTCTTGAATGACTTGTTGCACTTGGCAGTGGGGAGTGTGTTGTGCGTGGTATAAATCACTGTTGAGTGCTTGCAGCTGATCTAAGCGTTCGAGTAAATCAGAGGATAATTGATTGATGATGTTTCTGGCATTGGCACAGGCAGGTGTGGTGCTGCTAGCATGAATTTTTGCTAGACGTTTTTCTAAAATAATTTCTTCAACTTGCAATAACTCATAAACTTCAGGATATGGTTGCTGATTTGGCGTTGTGAAAGCTTTAGCATTCATCATGATCTCCAGTTAAAATTAACTGGTTATCAGCATAGAGTCGTTCTGTGACTTCTTTATGACAGCATAATTATTTTTTGTATCATACTTGTTACAGCGAGTTAAAGCGCCTAAACTAACGCAAATTTTAAAGAGGAAATAGCATGCCCTTCGTTATAATCGGCCGTGATGGTACGGATGAACAAGCCTTAGCAAGACGCATGAGCGTGCGCCAAGCACATCTCGATAACGCTAAAAAACAGGTTGAATCTGGCAACTTGCTGTACGGTTTTGGTCTTAAAGAAAATGACCAACTCATTGGCTCAGTCATGGTTTTCAATTTTAATACGGAAGCAGAAGTGGCTGAATATTTGAAAACAGAGCCTTACGTTGCCGGTAATGTTTGGCAAGATATTGAAATTAAAGCCGTTGCGATCCCAGAGTTTTTTGCAAAAATATAGACAAACGACTTTAGTGCATATATAATGCGCGACGAAACATAATGTATAAGCTTTTCTATTTCATCAGTCGATGATGTGCCTTTGAGTTTTTTAAGTTTAAATGGTAATTAAACAACATGAAATAGGACAAAACCTGCTATTGAATAGCAGTAATGCAGTTGAGCTGGCATTGGTATGATGTTGTTATTAACCTTTAACCTTAGGAATCACAATGAATTTATTTGAACAATTGGGTTTATCCCAAGATCTTGTCACATCATTATCACAATTAGGCTATGAAAAACCAACACCCGTACAAGAACAATGTATACCGGTTTTATTAAACGGCAAAAATTTGATTGGTCAAGCACAAACCGGCACAGGAAAAACTGCGGCTTTTGCTTTGCCTATTTTGCAACAAGTTGATAGTAATCTAGCAGCTCCGCAAGCATTAATTTTAACGCCAACACGTGAATTAGCGATTCAAGTTGCTGAATCTTTTCAAAGTTACGCGAAACATATGCGAAACTTTAGAGTATTACCGATTTACGGTGGGCAATCGTTTCATATGCAATTAAAAGCATTAAGTCGTGGCGCGCATATCATTGTGGGAACGCCGGGTCGAATTATGGATCATATGCGCCGTGAAAAAATTGATTTAACACATTTAAAAACGTTTATTCTCGATGAAGCTGATGAAATGCTTAACATGGGATTTGTTGAAGACATTGAATGGATCATGGGCCAAATCAAGCATGAGCACCAAATTGGTTTATTTTCAGCAACTATGCCTAATTCAATTAAAAAAGTGATCGATAAATATATTCCTGATGCAGTTGATGTAAAAATTAAACTACAAACAGATTATGTTGTTAATTTACAACAATTTTATACTATTGTTGCGAAACAATACAAAATAGAAGCCTTAACACGTTTTCTAGAGATCGAAGAATTTGATGCAGCAATTATTTTCACACGTACCAAAGTTGCATCGAGTGAATTAGCTGATAAATTAAATGCCAGAGGTTATTCTGCGGCGGCTATTAACGGTGATTTAAGCCAAGATTTACGTGAAAAAGTCATTGATCGTTTAAAACGTAAAAACTTAGATATTGTCGTAGCTACCGAAGTTGCAGCGCGCGGTTTGGATATTCAACGCCTCAGTTTGGTGGTTAACTATGATTGCCCAACTGATCCAGAATCATACGTTCACCGCATTGGGCGTACTGGGCGTGCAGGCCGCAGCGGGCGTGCTTTATTATTTATCGAGCCACGTGAAAAATCATTACTAAACATGATTGAACGTGTAACTAAACAAAAGTTAGAGTTAGTCCAAGCGCCTACTATTGATGCGCTAAGCAATAAACGCACTGAAAAATTTATTAAACAAATTATTGAAAACTTAACTCATCAAGATATTGATCATTATCGTGAATTGGTTGAAAAAATAGCGCATGATCATGAAATTAGCGAATTAGATATTGCAGCAAGCTTGGCCTTATTATCACAAAAAAGCACCCCATTAAAACAAACAAAAGAGCCAGATCCCATGCGGAACATGCGCGATTTACGCGACCAAGATCCGCGCCGAGATTTTTCACGTGAAAATAAGCGAAGCCGTGGCCAAGGCAGATCGGATCGTGATGGCCAATTTGAAGAAGGCATGACGCGTTGCCGCATCGAAGTTGGCCATAATCACGATGTGCGACCACAAGATATTGTTGGCTTAATCGCGAATAAATCAGGGATTAAGCGTAATGCCATTGGGAAAATTGATATTCGTGATGAACATAGCTTAGTGGATATTGCCGAGCAGCATGTGCAACGCGTTATTAAAGCGACTCAGTCAGTTAAGTTGAAACAAGTGCGCTTTGGCATTAAGCTGGTGAGTGAAGTAAACCATAGAGCACCTAAGAAAGACAAGCCAGCTAAAAAGCGCCAATAAGAGGCAGTAATTCCCGGCGTGATGTTGAATGAGTTAAGAACGTTCTCAGTTACAGCAGTAATTCCCGGCGAGATGTTGAATAACTCAAGAACAGTCAGATTTGAGGCAAGGTCACATTAAAAACACTAAAAAATAGCGGAGTTTATACCTAATAAATGAGCACATTTTTTAGTGTTTTTAATGTGAGATTGCCCAAATATGGCTGTTCCTCGCTACACCGGGAATTGCTGCAGTTACAGGGTTAGGACTTACGACAAGACCACGTTTATCGTAAGTTCTAAGGGTGAATCAGTTATCAAATTTTGTATATGGATGTTGCAGCATGTTAAGGATATTCAGTACCGTTGTTATTTTTCTTGCGTTAGATGCAGTTTGGCTTAGTACGTTAGGTGCAAAACTGTATAAAAACGACTTTAATCATTTATTGCGATCAGTCAATGGCCAACTGCAGCCAAACTGGTTTGCAGCACTTGTTGTCTACTTTGCTTTGATCTTGGGACTGTTGATTTTTGTGATCCCCAAAGCAAATCATCAACCTTTTTCCGCTTTAGGTTATGGGCTCATTTATGGCTTTATAACCTATGCCACTTTTGATTTCACTAATTTGGCTGTATTACAAGACTGGACTTTAAAAACCAGCATAATTGATACATTATGGGGCATGTTTTTATGTGGTATAACCAGTTACATTACGGTTTTAATTACACGTTGAATAATGGAGATAACTTTGAAAGCACTTTTATATTGGTTCGATAATACCAGAAAGAAACAGGGAGACTCTGAAGAAATTGATTGGCTAAGAATAATTCCTTTTATTTTATTACATATTAGTTGTTTGTTGGTTTTTTTTGTTGGTATTAGCACAGTAGCCATTGTGGTTGCACTGGCATTTTATTGGCTACGCATTTTTGCAATTGGTGCTTTTTATCATCGTTATTTTTCACATCGTAGCTATAAAACAAATCGCTTTTGGCAATTTATTTTTGCGTTAATTGGTGTGAGTGCTGTGCAACGTGGACCGATTTGGTGGGCTGCGCATCATCGCCATCATCATCAAGTTACAGACACCAAAGCTGATCCCCATTCACCTTTTGCACATTCTTTTATGCGGAGCCATATAAGCTGGTTCTTATCGTTTAAATATTTTAAGTATGACAAGACAAAAGTAAAAGATTTATTGCAGTTTCCAGAATTATGTTGGTTAGACCGTTATGATATGTTAGTTCCAGTGGCTATCTTAGTCTTAATGTATTTGAGTGGGCAATTTTTGCATCATTATTATCCACAACTACATACTAATGGTTTACAATTAGTCGTATGGGGATTTTGCCTATCAACCATTGCAATTCTACATTCTACGTTTGCTATCAACTCATTTGGCCACATCATTGGCAAGCAACGTTATCGTACCAACGATCAAAGTCGTAATAATTGGATATTAGCATTAATTACCTTTGGCGAAGGTTGGCATAATAATCATCATCACTACCCAGCAACAGCACAACAAGGATTCTTTTGGTGGGAACTGGATTTAACTTATTATGGTTTGCTGCTATTAGAAAAATTAAAAATAATTCATGATCTTCATAAATTACCCAAATACATTCGTGATAGAAATCAGCTATGAATAATCAGAATATAAAAAAAATAGCGATCATTGGATCAGGTATTGCAGGACTGACAGCAACTTATCTATTACACAAAAAATACGAAATCAGCTTGTTTGAGTCAGATCATCGCTTGGGTGGTCACAGTAATACGGTTACAGTTAAAACAGATGAAGGTGATTTTTTAATTGATACAGGATTTATTGTTTTCAATTATAAAACTTACCCAAACTTTATTAAATTATTGAATACATTAAACATAGAAACCCAGCTCAGCAATATGAGTTTTAGCTTTAGCTCTAATAAACTTGGTTTTGAATACAGTGGTGAAAATCTAAGTGGTCTAATTTGCCAAAAATCTAATTTGTTTAAGAGGAGATTTTATCAATTTTTAGTTGATATTTATCGCTTTAATAAAAAAGCTAAAAACACCTTACAACAACAGCAATCCTTAGGAACACTTTCAGAATTTTTTCAAAATACAGAATACAGTTCACTTTTTTATGAGGCTTATTTGAATCCGTTGGCCGCAGCAATATGGTCTACGCCACCAAAAGATGTGGATAATATACCAGCTAAATTCATATTTGAATTTTATCATAAACATGGTTTGTTAGATTTAACTAATAGACCGCAGTGGTATACGATTAAAAATGGATCGCAGAATTATGTTAATAAAATTGCGGATTTAATTAGAGATCGTATTCATACTAATACCGAAATTAAAAAAATTACTCGCCAAGCTGATAGTGTTATCTTAGAAAGTGCCGAAGAAAGTATGCGTTTCGATGCTGTAGTTATTGCATGCCATAGTGATCAGGCGTTAGCGTTGTTAACTAATCCTAGTGAGGCTGAGCACAGTATTTTAGCGGCGATTCCTTATTTTAAAAATACGGCTGTACTGCACACTGATGAAAATGTTTTACCCCAGAGTAAAAAGGCTTGGGCAAGTTGGAACTATAAACAATTTAGTGAAGAGCAAGCTAGCTTAACTTATTATATGAACAAGTTGCAATCATTAAAGAGTAAAAAAACATTTTGCGTGAGCATTAACCAAGAGAAAATTGATCCAAAAAAGAGCATTAAAACTTTCCACTATGCACATCCACAATTTACTCAATACAGCATTACTGCACAATCACGGTTTCACGAAATTAATGGAAAAAATCGCACGTTTTACAGTGGCGCCTATTGGTTTAATGGTTTTCATGAAGATGGTGTTAAAGCAAGTTTACGTGCACTTTCTAGTTTAGGAGTAACATTATGAATAGCCGTATTTGTTTTGGTAAAGTGCGCCATCGGCATTTTGTTACCAAAAAAAATCAGTTTAGTTATAAATTATATATGATGTTGCTGGATTTAGATGAGCTTGATACGCTATTTAAACCATATTGGTTATGGTCAGTTAACCGATTTAATGTAGCTTATTTTCAACGTAAATACTATTTAGGTGATCGAAATATATCGCTTAGGAAGAGTGTGGCTAATTTAATTCAAGAGCGCTTTAATGATACGATTAACCAGGTATTCTTGTTAACTAACCTAAGTTTTTTTGGTTATTGTATTAATCCAGTGAGTGTTTATTTTTGTATGAAAAATACCGTATTGAAATACATAATCTTAGAGGTCACCAACACTCCTTGGAAAGAAAAGCATTTTTATATCTTACAGCCAAAAAAAATAAAAATGGATAGTTACAGTGATACTTTTGATAAAGTATTACATGTTTCGCCCTTTTTAACGATGGATTATCAATATCAGTTAAATTGCAAATATACTAAAGATAAAATTATTCTTCATATCAATAATCTGAAAAATGATCAACGCCATTTTGATGCCACACTTAGCTTAAATTGTAAACCAATCAACCACTATAACTTAGCTAAAGCATTATTACGTTATCCTGCTATGACACTAAAAGTTTTTTTTGGAATTCACTGGCAAGCTTTAAAACTATGGTTAAAAGGGTTTGCTGTTATTAAACACAAGGGATTCAATGATGACAGATAATGTTGTAAAGCAAAAAGAAAAGTTCACAACGGCGTTTTACCGGAAAATTTTATTTAAGAAGTTACAAGCGATCACAACTGGGAAAATACATTGGGTTGATAGTACTGGTCACATTTTTGGTGAGCACAGAGCTTTACAAGCCATTACCGTTACCATACGTAATAATGATTTTTACCGTAAAATTCTCTGGCGCGGTAGTATGGGCGCTGCCGAAAGTTATATGGATGGCGATTGGGACTGTGATGATATTACCTGTTTAATCAGAATCATTCTAGAAAATAAACCAGTGTTTAAGCAGTTGGATCTTGGATTAGCTTTTTTTCGTCGTGTAGCTGCTGGCATAAAAAATAGCTTAAATCATAATCACATTAAAAAAATTCGCAAAAATATTTTATATCATTACGATCTTAGTAACGATCTCTTTACTCTATTTTTAGATAAAAAAACCATGTACTCTTGCGCCGTTTTTCCTCATGCTCATGCTACGCTTGATGAGGCGCAGTTGCATAAACTACACACTATTTGTGAAAAACTACAGTTAACGGTGGCTGATCATCTCCTTGAAATAGGCACAGGTTGGGGAGGTTTAGCCATTTTTGCAGCACAAAATTATGGTTGTCATGTTACCACAACCACCATATCTGACGCACAATATGATTATGCAAAAACTAAAATTACAGCGTTGGGTTTAACTGAGAAAATTACCCTTTTGAAAAAAGATTATCGCGAGTTAACAGGCCATTTTGATAAAATAGTATCGATTGAAATGATCGAAGCCATTGGCTATCGTTACTTTAAACGGTTTTTTAAAGTCTGCAATCAGCTTTTAAAAGCAGGAGGAAAGTTATTAATTCAGACAACGTTAATTAGGGATCAAAGCTATGAACGTTATAAATATGAAATTGATTTTATACGAGCTTATATTTTCCCCGGTGGTTGTTTACCTTGCTTAGCTGCAATAACGAGTAGTTTAAAAAAGCATACCGATATTATCATAAGAGATTTTAATGATATTACTGAGCACTATGTTTTAACTCTGGCGCATTGGAGAAAGCAGTTTATTAAGCAGTACTCACAAATTTTGGCATTAGGGTTTAATGAAAAATTTTACCGTATGTTTATTTTTTATTTTTGCTATTGTGAAGCAGGATTTTTAGTTTCACATATTACTAATGCACAAATTCTTATGGAAAAACAATGATTTTTCACCAAATTAGCTTAATTTTTTTTAGTATTATTGGCTTAAATTTAATAGCATGGGTGATTTTCCTTTTTCTGAAAAATCCAGCAATTATTGATGTATTCTGGCCAATCTCTATAACAGCTGCAGCCACTATTTACCTATCGTATGGATTAACCTGGATACAAGTTATTTTCATCTTATTACTGCTAGGTTGGGCGGTACGTTTAAGCTTATATTTATTACTCACGCGTATCATTCCTGGCCATAGGGATAAGCGTTATACAGAATTAAGTAAAGACTGGCAGTTTTTGAAAGCCCTTCGTTTTTTAATGAATTATCAACTACAAGGGTTACTTGCGATTATAATTGCAACGCCGTTTATTTTTATTTCGCAACTCACTGTCTTTACTTGGTTAACACTGTTTTCCATTATACTCTTTTGCATTGGATTAATCGGTGAATGTATTGCTGATTATCAGTTGTTACAATTTAAAAAAGATCATAGTGATCAAACCTGCAGTATAGGCTTATGGCAATATTCACGGCATCCTAATTATTTCTTTGAATGGCTAATTTGGGTTAGTTTTTTTTTAGCAGGATTAAATACGGTGATCAGTGTCATTGGTATTATTTCTCCAATTTTATTGTTATTTTTGATGCTAAAAATCACTATACCACTAACCGAAAAAATGTCACTGCAATCCAAGCCGCAAGCGTATACTGAATACCAAAAAAAAGTTCCAATATTTTTTCCTGTCAATCCAAGGAAGTTTCATCATGATTAAGCAACTGCTCAACTATGGACTAATACCAAATGTATTTATTGATTTTGCAATAAATCATTCAATCAAGGATCGGCTACAAAGTGAAATGAAAAATTTTAATCACAGTCATGGTCAAAATAAACAACAACTTATTCAAACGCTCAAAAAAAGCGCAATTGCCCTGAGTACCAAAGAAGCAAACCAACAGCATTATCAGGTACCTACGCAGTTTTACCAACAGATTTTAGGCCCTTATTTAAAATACAGTTGCTGCTTATACGATCGTGCTAATACCTTGGCTGAAGCAGAGGTGGCAATGTTAAAGTTGTATTGTGAACGCGCGGGCATTGCTAATAATCAAAAGATACTCGATCTTGGTTGTGGTTGGGGATCATTAAGTTTTTTTCTTGCTGAAAATTACCCTAATAGTGAAATTATAGGTATATCAAATTCACAAACACAAAAAGAATTTATTGAAAAAGAATGTGTAAGGCGTAAGATTACGACAATTAAAATAATAACAGCCGATGTTAATTCACTTGACTTAACAGAAAAATTTGATCGTATAATCAGTATTGAAATGTTTGAACATATACGAAATTATACTTTACTATTGCAAAAAATAAAAAAATGGTTAAAGCCTGATGCTAAACTATTTGTTCACTTCTTCTGTCACGATCATTTACTTTATCCTTTCGAGTCCAATAATAGTTGGATGGCAAAACATTTTTTTCAAGATGGCCTAATGCCTAGCCAAGATATTTTAAGTTATTTTAACGAGTCTGTGACCGTTGAGCAGCAATGGAAAGTTAATGGCAGCCATTATGCTAAAACATGTAATGACTGGCTGAAAAATCTACATAAGAAAAAGGGAGTGATCCTGGATATTTTGGGTGCTAACTATTCTAAACCGCGGTTACAATATGCCTATTGGGAAATATTTTTAAAATCTTGTGAAAAACTATTTAATTATAACAAAGGTAATGAATGGTTTGTCACTCATTGTTTATTAAGGCCTACATAAGTACTATACTCAAAGCGATTAGAAATTAGGTCACGGGGATCGTCATCATTTTGGGTTGATGTATCCCACGAAATTATGCAATTAATTGCAGAATAATCATGAAGTTCTGTCATTGCGAACGAAGTGAAGCAATCTGGCGAGAGCCAATGAATGAGATGTTAAGGTGATGTGAGTTAATGCGGTAGAATCGATAGCTTGCACAGTGAAAATTTGCAAAATCGAAGATCCTAACCCTGGATTGCTTCGCACTTCGCCGGTCACTGCGAACGAAGTGCGGCAGTCGCAATGACGCCTTAACCAAATTTTATAGTATAATTTCACACATTATAATTTTGTGTAAATTCGTGAGGCTCCTGCAGGCCCAGGCTACGGTAATTAATGCGTAACTATTCAGTAAATTTGAAGGTGAATTTACCGAGAACGTTCAGATTGCAACGAAACTTCCCGTCATTGCGAACGAAGTGAAGCAATCCAGGGGCGAGAACCAATGAATGAGACGTTAAGGTGATGTGAGTTAATGCGGTAGAATCGATAGCTTGCACAGTGAAAATTTGCAAAATCGAAGATCCTAACCCTGGATTGCTTCGCTCACGCTCGCAATGACGACGATCCCGGTGACCTAATCTCTAATCGCTTTGGGTATAGCGAATTGTCAACAACCCCTAGATTCCTCAACAAATTCAAAGAATAATCGTGTGACCCTACTCAATTGTTTACCTTTATTCATTACAAAATACCAAGGATGATCCATTGGAAAATGATTAATCGGTAATATCTTAATGAGTTTATGTTGCAGTTCTAATTCTATACTTTGCTTTGATACAATTGAAATACCCATATTGGCCATAATGAGTTGCTTGATAGATTCGTTATTACCCACTTCCATAGTAATATTAGGTAACATTTTATTTTTTTTAAAAAGTTTTTTCATCACAATGCGTGTGCCTGAACCTGGCTCGCGGATAATCCAACTTTCATCATTTAATTCTTTTAATTGATGAAGTTTTTTATTTACAGCCATTTCAGGTGAGGCTACCACGACAAGTTGATCATGGTAAAATAATTTCTTGTTGATTGCTATATCATCAGGTGGTTGGCTCATCACCAAGAAATCGCTGGTATTATCCTTTAAAATTCTAATCGCATCTTTGCGGTTACAAACCGTGAGCTTAATTTTTACTAAGGGATTTATTTTCCTAAATTCACCTAATAGCTTTGGCACAAAATACTTTGCTGTGGAAACAATGGCAACGCTTATGGTGCCTGCTAAATTACCTTGCAGCGCATTAATATCAGAACTTGCTTTTTCAAGAACAGCTTGCATATCTTCAGCTGCTTTAACCAGCCGTTCACCTGCTTGTGTGATATAAATTTTTTTACCAATTGTTTCAGTCAGCGTGTGCCCACAATTTTTTTCTAATTGCCGCAGAATATTAGAGACGGCTGGTTGCGTAATATGTAGTGCCTGTGCTGCCACAGTGAGCGAGCCATGTTCTTTAATAGTTTTTAAGACATTTAACTGGTGCAGGGTAATATTCATAATTTTAAAGTGATTATCTTTATAAGAAAAATAAATTTTACAAATAATAGCGCATTGTTAGAATAACCGCAAGCTTAAACAAACAAACGAAGTATCTGCTCACCCCCTTTAGCTTTATATGAACGTTCCCTGCTACGGAGTGAGTAGTTACCAAACGAATATGCAAAGGTGTGTGGTGATACTCAATATTATTGATTTTAGGAATAGGGTGCTAGATAGCTTACTTTGCACTATTGACAACAATAGCCTGATTGTTAGTGGGCTGTTGCCTAATGCCAATCAGCCTTTGCCTGATCAAGTTAAGCTGGCATTGGAAATATATGCTATTGATAAGGCCCAGCAGCTAAAAAAGATTGATGTGATCGTTGAAGTGAATGAGTGGATCAATAAGAAAAAAGCGCTAGAGATGTTACAGCATATGCATATTCTTATTGAGCAATTTTTCGCTGAACATGGGGCACCATCGATTCCTTGTAACTTGATTTTATTTGAAAAAAATCAATTTGTGTCTATTAATTTCTGTTAATTGGAAGCAAAGCTGTCATGGTATATTTTTTATTGCTTACTACCCTGCCTTCTGCTGGAATACTTTCAGTTTACGTTGATAAAAAACAACAAAAATTTCCATTTATTATTGAGGTGTTACAGCTCCTTCTTATTGGTTTAATGGTCTATTCATTTTTTAATCCTTCTCAACTTAATAATTTTACTTGGGAACTGCTTAAGTTTAATAATATTTCATTGAACTTCTCTGTTCAATTTGATGCGTTAGCCAAAGGGATGATTATTTTCATCTTACTAATTTCTCTTTTTATATATCATTATGCAATAAATTATCTTGAAAGTGACAGTACCCGGGCACGATTTCTAGCGCAGTTTAATCTTGTGGTTGCCAGCGTGATATTACTGGTCATTTCAGCCAATCTCTTGACCGCTTTTATTGCTTGGCAGCTGATCGGTATTAACCTGTATTTACTGCTTAATCACTATCACTATGATGCAGCGGCTAATCGTGCCGCTAAAAAGAAGTTTGTGATAAATCGATTGGGTGATTGCAGTTTTTTACTGGCGATTATTTTTGCTTATCAACCTCATATGAATGATTCTTTTGCGTCATTGCAAGCTAATCCAAATGCCGAACTTATTTGTATGTTGCTTTTTATCAGCGTTATGACAAAATGCGCGCAATTTCCTTTTCACATTTGGTTAATCGATACCATGGAAACCCCAACGCCAGTTTCGGCTTTGATGCATGCGGGGGTGATCAATGCAGGAGGTATTTTATTAACGAGAATAAGCGCTACCCTGATGCAGTTCCATACAGTTGCTTATGTTATTTTAGCGGTTGGCCTTACCAGCGCATTATTGAGCATCCATTGGATGAATCAACAACCAGATACCAAAAAGAAGTTAGCTTATTCAACGGTTGGCCAAATGGGTTATATGTTAATACAATGTGGTTTAGGTGCATTTTCAGCGGCTATTTTTCATTTAATTTCGCATGGCTTTTATAAAGCGAGTTTATTTTTAAATGCCGGTGAAACCTTAAAAAGACAACCTGATGAGATGGAAAATTCAATGAGTTTCAAGTTGTTTGTGGGATCAGTTTTAATAGCATCGATTATTTTCCTTACAGGCGCACTCTTTTTTAGTAACAAAATACAGAATCTTCCGATACTTATTTTGGGTTTTATTTTTATTAGCCTGCTAACGCTGGTGATTAAAACAGAACTAACACTGCAATTCTCTCAGATGTATAGACTGGTTACTTATTTGTTAATAATTTTTGTTTACAATTTATATCTGGTTTTATTTTCATTATTTAATCATTTCTTTAACTATTATGATCACAAAGCAGTTATTTCTGAACCAATCCAACTTGGCGTTTTATTGGTGCTGGCAATTTCCCAATACTTTATTTGGAAGAAGAACTTAACTTCATTAGTAACTACGCACTCCGCAGTAGGGATCGCCAAATCTGAACGTTCTGGTCAATATAAAGCTAAAGGGGGTGAACATATACCTTCATTACAAATAAAAGATAAAACCGAGTACTATTTAAGAAAGTTATTACTCCAGCCGCTAAGGTCATTCGGTAACATTGCTAATCATAAGAATTACCAAAAACCCGTGTTATTTATAAGCATTAGTATTATGATTTTCACATTGTTTATATTTAGTTATGCTTTAGTCAACCACAGTGAAATACGTGTTATTGCATCAAAAGAAACATACATGATGATTTTTCTCGCAATTAGTATTATAGCGCTTATTATTGCTAATCGCTGCTTAAGCATAAAGAGTTTGCTTTTTTATTTATGCATATTCGAAATAGCATTTATTAATGTTGCTTTTTTTGAAGGTAATCCTAGCCTTCTAAAAATTGGAATATTTCATTTTATAAATATTAGTGCTGTGCTCATTATGCTAGCGCTTTTGGCAAAAAACAGTAATAAACGTCTTACAAAAGAAACAGTTGACAATCAATTTCCAACCAGAGTGTTTTATTTGGTATTTGGCCTGTTGTTGCTAATTGGGATACCTGGTACAGCTAGTTTCATATCTGAATTCTATTTATTTAAATCCTTAATAGATTATGGCTATCTATTTATTTTCGGGTATGGTTTCCTGATTGTTTTAACATCAATTGTAGTGATGCATAGCCTACAGCTTTATGCCTTCAATAAAAAATACGTTGATTTGCTTTTAAAGCCCATCACTAAAAAAGAGCATTTTATATTTTTAACAGTAATTATTTTCAATATTGCTTTTGGGTTATGGCCAGCTTTGCTATTAAATACTATTTAACAACATAGGTAAGACTATTATGAAAGTAAATAATGCTATTGTTAACTCAAAAAAAGTATTAATGCAATATTGGCCCTTGAATTCCTTTATTGCAACTAACCCTTTATTTGGATTTTCTGCAGAAAGATTTTATGATGTTGTGAGCAACCCTTGTTTCGCCGGTTTAATGAATATTGATTATTATCTTGAACAATATAAAAATAATAAAATTTCAAAAGATAACTTAAAAAAAGCCATTAAGCTTGTAGATAATAAAGAGCTAGGTGAATCTGAGTTAGAACAATGGATAGTAGGTTCGACTTCAGAACCAAACCGTTACGAGTTATTTCCATTGCTGGCACAACAATGTGATGAATATAAATTTCAAAACCCAACGGTTTGGATAAAAGAAAAAATATTCAAATTACTGCGTGATTTTTTTGGATTAAAGCAATATAAAAAAATTGAATTAATCAGCTTCTGGAAAAAGAATTATCATATAAGGCAATCGGAACTTAAGGTAATAGAAGAGAATTCAGCAGCTAATAGTGTTAACTGGTTTTTATCTAAGCTCACTATTCCAGATAATCTGTGGCAAGAATATTTGCAGGCAATTTATCTACAAGTTTATGGTTGGGCAAGTTTTATGAATTGGCGCAATGATCGCCCCGATAACCCTTGGCATCCAGGAGAAACACCTTGTGAGATAATTCTCTTAATGTGGCTGTATTATGAGTATATTATAGCATCTGAGCAAAGCAAAACTTATCAAAAAGAGGAAGCTTATCGTTCACTGGGTAAAAATAGCGATTCTTTTAAGCAGCGTTATATATGGCAAACTGCGTTTGAATTGAACTACTTAAACAGCCTAGAGAACTCCTTGAATAAAAATATTATTCAAAAAAAAAAGACACCTGATGCGCAGTTTTTATTTTGCATTGATACTCGTTCCGAAGGGTTGCGAAGACAGATAGAAGAAACAGGGAATTATCAAACCTTTGGCTTTGCTGGTTTTTTTGGTGCAATTTTTTCATTGCAAGATAAAGACAATATTTCTTATCAGGCGCCAGCATTAGTTAAGCCGTCAGTCTGTTTGACAGAAATGTCACAGCAAAGTCGGTCAACGGTGTATGCAATGAAAATAAAGAATGTAATAGCTTTTACTAAGCGCCAATTAACTTCTCCTTTTGCATTGTTTGAAATGTTAGGGTTTTGGTTTGCATTTTTCATGTTATATAAAGCGCTACAACCAAAATTGAAATTAAAAAATCACACGGCCAGTCACTTAATCAATAATACACTTAACTATGATGATCAATTTCAAGCAGCTGTTACTTTATTAAAGTCGATTGGCTTGATTGATAACTTCTCTCGCTGGGTTATCATTTGCGCACATCAAACGGATAATATTAATAACCCGTTCAAGTCTTCTTTAAATTGCGGTGCTTGCGGGGGAAACTCAGGTATTCCAAACGCTATGATAATGTGTGAAATTCTTAATAGCCAGATTATTCGATCAAGACTAAAATCAGCAGGTATAGTCATACCTGCAACAACACGGTTTATCGCCGCATGTCATCACACTGGTTACGATCGTGTTGAAATCATAAAAGGAGAGATCCCACAACAAGTTCACAACGCATTAGCGCAAGCTGCAGATAAGCTTAGAGTTGAGAAAATAAAGAATCTACCAGGTCATAATAAACTTTCACAACGTGAGAAATGTTGGTCAGAGCTGATCCCAGAACTAGGTCTGATTAACAATACGGCTATTATAGTTGGACCAAGGGCATTAACCTTAAATCAAGATTTACAACGACGAGTATTTTTACATTCCTATCAACCAGAATTAGATCAGGATGCTAATATTTTAACCAGTATATTTTCAGCACCAGTTATCGTTGCACACTGGATCAATGCCCAATATTACTTTTCTACAGTTAATCCTGAATTATTCGGAGCGGGGAATAAAGCCATCCATAATGTCTTACCAGATATTGGTGTCTTAGAGGGTAATTTAAGCGATTTAAAGATTGGTTTACCTTTACAGAGCATACATTTCCAAGCATTAACTATACATGAGCCGCGAAGACTCATTGTGATTGTTTATGCAGCAAAAGCAACTCTTGATCTTGCTATAAAAAATGCGCCTTTATTTAAGCAACTCTTAGATAATAACTGGATTTACTTAAAACATATTGAGGTAAAATAAAATGTTTGTGGATATTAAAACTGCATCAAGAATTCTTAGTAACTAGGGTATAGTTATTTTTAGTTTATTTAAAAACTCTTTTGCATCTTTTTTTATTTTTTTTATTTTATCATGATCTAGTGAATCTAAACGATTGTAGATTAATCGCATGCGTTGATTATCTTGTAATTTGTCACGATTACGTATTAAAAAATCCCAATATAAATAATTAAATGGGCATGCTTTTTCACCACTTTTCTGTGAGACGTTATAGGCACAGCTTTTGCAATAATTTGACATCTTGTTAATATATGAACCACTTGCAGCATAAGGCTTACTGGCAAGCAACCCACCATCAGTATATAAAATCATACCGCTCACGTTAGGAAGTTCTACCCATTCATAAGCATCGGCATAAACAATTAAATACCACTCATTTACTAAAGCCGGATCAATGCCAGTTAGTAAAGTAAAATTACCAATCACCATGAGTCGCTGAATATGATGCGCATAGGCATTTTTTTTTGTTTCAGTAATACACTGTTTTAAACAGTTCATAGAAGTATCTGCTGTCCAAAAAAAATTAGGCAATAGATTTTTAGCGTTAAGAAAATTATTATTTTTATATGTTGGCATTTTTAACCAGTAGATTCCACGAATATATTCTCGCCAGCCTAATATTTGTCGAATAAAGCCTTCTACTGAATTAATGGGCGCTTTGTTATTTTCATACGCATTAATTGCTAAACTAATGCATTCCTTTGGTAAGAGTAAGCCACAATTTAAATAAAAACTGATGTGTGAATGGTATAGCCATGGCTTACCTTCAAGCATGGCATCTTGATAGGCACCGAAATAGTTTAATCTTTCATCTATAAACCTCTTGAGTACCTGCAGTGCTTGTTTTCGAGTTACGGCGAAACCAAAAGGTTCTAATTCGCCAAAGTGGTCTTTAAAATGATTTTTAACCAGCGTAATCACTTGTTGCGTGATAGCATCAGCTTTAAAAGTTAGATGCTTTGGTAGTGTAGTGTTTGCATTTAATGTTTCACGATTTTCTTGATCATAATTCCACCGGCCACCGATTGGCTTGCCATTTTTTACTAAGATATTATATTTTTTACGCATTTCACGGTAAAAAAACTCCAAACGTAATTGCTTTTTATTTTTTGCCCAATTTTCAAATTCTACTGTTGAACATAAAAATCGATCATCAGGGATGATAGTGCAATGACTTTCTAGTAGTTTTAATACACGATATTCACCAGGATGGCTAACGATCACCTTATCAGGTTGATGACGTTTAAGAGCCCGTTGTAATTCTTTTGCAAAACATTGTGTGTTATTTTCTTCATCTAATTTTACATAATCAACGGCAAAGCCTTTTTCAGATAATTCGTGAGCAAAATGGCGCATAGCAGAAAAAATTAAGGCTATTTTTTTAGGGTGATGTTTTACGTAAGTAGCTTCTGCATTAACTTCACACATGAAAATAATATCGTTTTTCTTATTGCAGTTTTGTAAGCTTGAAATGTTATGAGAAAGTTGATCACCTAAAATGAATCGTAATATTCGCATTAATTTAGTATCCAAAGACTAGCGTTGAGAATGGCTGCAAAGCTAACCCAGATAAAATAAGGAGTTAGCCAATAACCAACGGCTTGGTAATCGCGATAAGCATAAATAAGGGTTATTAATAAAGTTATCCACAGTAAGATAATATCAATCAAGGCCAAGCTAATTGATTCCCCAGCGAAAAATAAAAAGGACCATAAGAAATTAAAAATCAATTGTAGAATAAAATAAATAAAAAGTTTTCGATGAGTTTTGCGTACAGACCAGATTAACCCACCAGCAATACCAATCATAATATAAAGTACGGTCCAAACGGGGCCAAAGATATATGCAGGTGGGTTAAAAGCAGGTTTATTCAAAACGGCGTACCATTGGTTGGTGTTGGCAGCCGTCACCCAACCTTCAATAGCAGCGATGAACAAGCAAATGAACACGCCAATAAAACAGGGTAA
This sequence comes from uncultured Legionellales bacterium, assembly GCA_964352905.1. Taxonomy (GTDB): domain Bacteria; phylum Pseudomonadota; class Gammaproteobacteria; order JAHCLG01; family JAHCLG01; genus CAYGTS01. The sequence continues at coordinate 23,282 of CAYGTS010000011.1, forward strand.
AATAAGGTTTCGATTTTTCATGATGTTATTATGTAAATACTCACTCCGTAGCGGGAAACGTCCATATTTGGGCTAAAAACGGCGAAAATCTTTTATCGAAATGCTCATTTATAACGCATAAACTGCGCTTTCTCAAAAATATTTTTGTAGTTGTTCGCCAAATCTGAACGTTCTTGGTAAACAACAAGCTAAAGGGGCGAGCCGTTACGTTATTATTATAAAGCTTATAGGAGCGAACTGCTATGAATTTTGATCAAGGTGTCTGGATAATTGGGGCAGGCGGTATAGGTTCTGCGTTGGCTGAAAAATGCGCTCAACTAGGAATTGAAGCGACATTGATTTCAAGGCCCGATTACGATATGTCACAGCAAGCTGATGTAACCAAGTTTTTTTCTAAGGTTAATAACTTGCCATCGGCTATCGTTAATACTATTGGTATGCTGTATGATGAGCAGCATACGCCTGAAAAATCTTTGCTTACTTTTAATAGCAATTGGTTTTACGAAAGCTTACGAGTTAATACCTTGCCGATTATGTGGTTAGCACAATCTTTGTCAAAAAAAATGAGTAAACAGGATAGCATTACTCTAGTGGCTCTTTCTGCACGAGTTGCAAGTATTTCTGATAATCATTTAGGGGGCTGGTATAGTTATAGGGTTAGTAAATGCGCACTGAACATGTGCATTAAAAATATTAGTATTGAATGGGCTAGGCGCTTTCCCAAAGCAGTTATTTATGGTTATCATCCTGGCACGGTTGATACAAATTTAAGTAAGCCATTTAATAAGAATGTTGAACCTAATAAATTATTTTCACCACAACAAGCAGCAGAATATTTATTTCAGCAACTTCAAAAAACCACACTTGGCATGAGCGGTAATTTATTTGACTGGCAAGGTAAGCTTATTGATTTGTAACTTATGTGGAACCACCTATACCTAAAGCGATTAGAAAATAGATCAACAGGGGTTCCGTCATTGCGAGCTCAAAGATCCTCTCCCTTGTATCTTGCTTCGCACTTCGTGCTTGCAATGACGCAACCTACTGTTTATTGTGAGTCTGAATTGATTTAATTAAGGTAAGCTATTATGATTGCATTCCAGATCAGTAAGTTGAGAAACAGTAGAAATGATAGAGAAAACGCTTAATTTTTCACCACTGGGTAAAAAATCGAATTATATCTGCAATTATGATAAAACACTTTTATTTCCCATTCCTAGGAAAGCTAAGCGAGATGAAATCAATGTTCCTGAAAATCTGCCGTTTAAAGGCTATGACACATGGAATGCCTTTGAATTGTCTTGGCTAAATAAAAAAGGTAAACCACAAGTGGCGATCGCGCAATTTGATATTGCAAGTGATTCTGAAAATATTATTGAATCAAAATCTTTTAAATTGTATTTGAACTCATTTAATAATACAAAGCTTTCTTCTTTCGAAGCAGTTAAAGCTATTCTTGAAAAAGATATTACTGCTGCTGCAAAAGGTAACGTAACTGTAAAACTATTTGATGTTAATAACTTATCCCAATACGACTTTAATATCTTTCAGGGCGAATTGCTGGATGAACAAGATGTGGAATGCCAACAATACACCGTGTCACCAGAATTGCTAAGCGCTGATCAAAACAATCTTGTTTCCGAAACACTTTATTCTAACCTTTTAAAATCTAACTGCCTAGTTACTGGGCAACCAGATTGGGGATCAATCCAAATAAAATACACAGGTCCCAAAATTGATCGCGAAGGTTTATTAAAATATATCGTTTCTTTTAGAAATCACAATGAATTTCATGAGCAATGTGTTGAGCGGATCTTTATGGATATTATGAATGCCTGTAAACCTAAGGCATTAACGGTGAACGCACGTTACACCAGAAGAGGTGGCTTAGATATCAACCCGGTGCGAAGCACGGCAGCTATCCAGCCGGTTAAAAATATCAGAATGCCAAGACAGTGAAAATTTTAAAATGAGGTGAATAATGATTAAAGCGGGCGATACTACCGATATTCTTCAACAATTACAAGTATACCAAACAGAGTATGATAAGGATTTTTTTCAGATTAATGATGATGAATTTAGCAAAATTCGTCATATAACACTGCACCTAATGAAAACAGTGGGTAAAATGGCTAACTACTGTGAGATTATTGAACATAATTTGTTGGCTAAAACTTTAATAAGAAATAGTGATCGGGCAAAAGACAGTGTTGTAAATGAAGTTATTCCAGATTTACTAATGCATAGTTTACAGCTGGCAAATCTTTTTAATTCAATCTTGGGAAAATCTTATTTTGAGAGGGTTGAAAAGAATAAATCTAAGCCTTTTTTGCATAAACAAGATTGTGAGGAGTAATCTGTGTCTCATTAGACAAAAAATTTGCGTAGATTAGTTCATTCATTGCGCGGGAAAGTGTTTTTTTAAAATTACTGCTCACTTTTTCTTCGCTACCAGATAAAACCATTAATTCTTCTACCGTTGTGACAGGAATGGAGTCATATACTGACCATAGCCCATGCAGCCATCTTGCCAAGCCAGAGGAAAGTAATAAGCGTTGCCGTATATTATAAGCAAAAGAAGGTGTTGCATTGAATAGGTTAACCCATTCTTCTTCAATTTGCATGATGTAGGTTTTAGTATTCTCACTGAAGTGAAGGCGTTTAATAGACTTGCCTTCATAAGATTTTCCATATTGTTGAACTGAATAATATAAATTGCTATGGCGTACTAAAGAATCATGGATAAGTTGTTTATCTCTTTTTCCATAGCATTTTTTTCTTAGTAAATGCATGATATCTAACAGAGAAAATTGAAAGGTAAAATCTTCCAATTTATTTAAATTGGATAACTTCTTTAAGCATAGCGAAATATCACGATCAAACTGCGTTAAATATTCACCTGTATATCGTGCTTCAAAAGAAGGTGATTGATAAACAATTTTTTCTTTAAGAAAATTACCACGATTTTTTTTATTAAAGCCAAATAGCTGTGTTTTGAGAAACAACTCAGATGAGGAATCAAGATGATCCCAAGAGTATTTTCTATCCATGTAGGCTGCCAGCAATTTCAATTGATTAAAAAATTCTCAGGATTCTAACACTATTTTAAGGACTTTAACACCAAGCTAGTTGCAAACTATTTGCATGTGAGAATTAAATGATATAATGCACATTAATATCTACTTGTGAGATATTAAAATCAAAAATGTGCTCAAATTTTAGCCATTCAATGGAGTGTTATTGCTTTTTTACTAAAAGTTTTGTGTAAAAATTAAACAAAAACAATCATCGAGGCTCATTCATATTTACCAAAATGTGTTATCGCTATGGCAAAAGGAAAGGAGAAGAATATGCCAATTATAGTGAATTCATGGAAATTCAAAAAACCAGTTTCTCACCTCGCTAAACTTTTATTGTTAAGTATAGTGAGGAAAAAATGCTGAAATCAGATACTAAACAAAAACAAAACGACAATATGTCACACCTTATTCAAGAAACTGAAGATACAAAAAAAACAGCAAACATAAATGAAAAGTTTTTAAAAAATATTATGATCTCATTGCCGCAATATTTTTTTTGGAAAGATGTTAATTCAGTTTATTTAGGTTGCAATAAAAACTATGCTGATTTACTGGGCTTAGATTCACCTGAAGAGATCGTTGGTAAAAAACATGAAGATTTTGCGTGCCAACTTTCTGAGCAAGGCGCTAGCACGCTTCACCAAGGAGATCAACAAACTCTATTAGGTTACCCAGTTACTAATCAAGAAGCCATCTTAAGACTCCCTCATAATAAAATGATGGTAACGATGATAAGTAAACTCCCAATACGAGATGAAGGTAAGGTGATTGGTATAATAGGCTATTTTAGTGATATTACTGGCTTAAAAGATAAGGAACAAGCATTAATCCAGGCTAAAGAACAAGCAGAGTTAACATTAAACAATATTGTTGCTAATATGCCTGGGCATGTTTATTGGAAAGACAAAAATGGTATTTATTTAGGCTGTAATAATCGACAAGCACACAGTTTAGGTTTGAACTATGGTTCTGAAGTTATTGGTAAAACGGATTTTGATTTACCCTGGCCAAAAGATGTTGCGCGTGCCTTTAGGAAAAATGATATTCGTATTATACAAACCGGTAACACAGAAATCATTGAAGAAGATTCACAAATTAACGGTAAAAAAGCCATTGTCTTAAGTCAAAAAACACCATTAAAAGACAAAGAGGGAAAATGCGTGGGTGTTTTAGGTATTTCGATTGATATCACTGAACGCAAAAAATTTGAAATAGATTTAAAAGAAGCAAAAGAAAAGGCAGAAACCGCCAACAAAGCTAAAACTGAATTTTTAGAAAATATGCGACATGATATAAGAACACCATTAATGGGTATAACGGGGTTTGCCAATATTATTTGTGATGAAGTAAAAGATGCAAAGATTAAGGGTTATGTTGATAGCTTAAGTACTTCTAGTTACGCATTGCTTGATTTACTCAATGAAATTTTAGATATTGTTAAATTAAATTCTGGTGAAATTCCATTGATGAAGAAGAAATTTGTCATGAAGAAAAGATTAAATGACGTTATCAAGCTCTATCAAGCAAAAGCACACCATAAAAATCTCGAACTAACCTTGGATTATGATGATCAAATCCCTCGCTACTTACTTGGTGACTCAACCAGAATTCATCGTATTGTACTGGAATTAATTGCAAATGCATTGAATTTTACCGAGCGTGGTTCAGTTAGGCTTGCGGCGAAATTAGTTAAGATTGAAAACGCAGATGCGATATTAAAAATTATTATAGAAGATACGGGTATTGGAATGGCGTTAGAAAAACAACAAGAGATTTTCTTGCAATTTAAACGCTTAACTCCTTCTTATGAAGGGATTTATAAAGGTGTGGGATTAGGACTTGCTATTGTTAAACAGTTTATAGAAGACTTACGGGGCGAAATTTATGTTGAAAGTAAAATAGGTTTTGGAACAAAATTTACTTGTATAATTCCACTAAAAAAATCTTTATTAGATGACGATATTGGTATTGAAACAGACACAGACACATTTGAACACCACAGAATGATTAATTCTAGCGCTACCACCCACAAAAATATGCTTGAAAATATGCAACTCAATGCTGCAAATAGCAGTAAAATATTAGTAGTAGAAGATAATAATATTGCAGCAGCAGTGGTAAACACTATGCTCTCAAAACTAGCCTGCCAGGTAACGATTGCAGAAAATGGCCAACAAGCGCTGCAATTAATCCAGCACAATCATTATGACTTGATTTTTATGGATATTGGTTTGCCGGATTTGAATGGCTATGAAGTTACACGACGGATCCGCCTGCAAGAACTCAATAAAGGTATTCATACACCAATCGTTGCCTTAACAGCTCATGTTGATGTAGAGAATAAAAAACGGTGCCTCACAGTCGGTATGAATGCTATTTACACAAAACCCTTAACGCAAGATAAAACTGAAAATATTTTAAATGCGTTTATACCTCATCGAAAACAGAATAGTGATGCAAGAAAGATGAGTTTTGATAAAAAAGGGCAAGAGTCTCCTATCAAACAAGACATTGTTGATCATGATTTTATAAAAAAACAGCTCGGTGATAATCAAGGAATGATTTCCAACTTATTTAACCTACTTGCACACGATTTACAGGATGAGTTACAACAGCTTGAGTTAGCCTATAAAAAGGCAGATTGGCAAGCTATTCAAGCGATTGCACATAAATTAAAAGGCGGTGCAAGTTATATTGGTGCAGCGCGCTTATTAGAGGCATGCCTATTGTTAGAGCAGTCAATCGAAAAACAGGAAGCCAATACGTTTGATTCTTTGTATAATAAATTGCTTAATGAAGTGGCTGCTGTTAGGCAAGTCATGACTGCTCACATTTAGATTTTACTGCTTGAGTGTTGAAAGCTGAGCGGTATAATAAGATCAAGCAAGTAACAATACCACACATAATAAAGCTTAATAGAAAGCCTATCATCAGCAAATAATCTTTGACTAGATACCCATGCAGGGCGGTAAAAAACTGCATGACATTAAATCCAGCAAAGGTTATTAGCGAAAGACCAGCAGCATTCTTTTTGCGCAATAATGCTACCACTTGTGGCAGAAACAATGCTGCATTAAAAAACAAACCTAAACTAAAAACCAAATCAACAAATTGCCTAAAGTTGAAGTGGAGCATCGTGCAATCCTTCTCAGATTTAGTTAGTAATAAGCATTATTATTAACTTCAGTAGCGGATTGCATGTAGTTGAGATAATTATTGTTAGGATATTTTTTAAACCTTAGTGCCACAGACTTAAGGAAATTAGGATAATGAGGCTGTATAAGATATTCATACGTGGCAGCCATGGCTTTATTTCTACCGCTTGGATAGATTTCAAACTGATATTCGCCTTGAACCCAAAGGCACATAACCGCACATTCTTCTAAAAGATAATATAAGCATAATGAAAAGGCACGCGCAGATTGCTCTTTAGATGGTACAGGCAGACGTGCGAAATAGCGCGATAAAAATTCTTCAATATTGGCATGAATAGCTGCACGAAAATTTTCATTAGAGGAATATTCATTTTTAACTTTTGCATAACTTTGTTTAAAGTTGGAGTTTATTAACCAATCATCCCAGCGCATAATATGATGTGGTATAGTCAGTGTTTTTAACGCCTCTTCATTCCGCGCTAACCAGTTATCACCCTCTTTTATAGCAAGGCTATACAGTATCTCATCACTTTTGGTTCTGCTAATTTTCATCGTATGACGTTGCACGCTATCATCAATGAGGACGGTGCAGCTTTTAAATGAGGCATTAATTAATTTGATTGTCGCTAAAAATTTTTTGCCTTCATGAATGGGTTGACCAACGCTGATCGGCATAATACATTTTGATTGGTGAAAGAATTTCCTATCACTAACAGCGCAATCCCTAAAAGAAGCTTTTACAATCCGAGTATCAATTTTATTCATCGCATGGCTCTCTTTATGTTCATAAATAATTGCTTAAGTAAAGTATTATTTAATTACTGTCTAACAAGTTAGTTACGATATAAAATTTAAGCAGAGCTGATGAATTTAATTTCCCAGCATTTCCATGATATTAATAAACAATCCATTGTTTTTAACTGTGCTCATGCATAGTTAATTATCGCAATCTTAAATTTATACGGCGAGCTCTGTTGATTGTAAAGTAAGTTACTAGAATCAAACAAAGCAGTGTGTATCCTAACTAAAAATAGCACATTGATAAAGTAATTTTAGTAACTGAATGAATGACATGCTTAAAAAATGCGCATTATTAGCGTGTAATACGTTTTTTTTTCGAGGCTATGTTTCAAAAACATTATTTTGAACAAAAATTTTACATTTTATCTCTACTGAATAATGACAATCACGCTAGCCTAAACACGATTGGTATCGTGAACGATTGCTGCTGTTGCAGCATCTCTTTGATACCAAGTAAAGGCGAACTATCACGCACGGCTTTGAGAGCGGCGGTATCTAAAGACGTTATACCACTCGATTGCACTAGTTGGATGGAGCCAATATGACCGTTGCGATACAAAACAAAAGATACCAAGACTTTGCCTTGTTGGCCTAATGACTTAGCCATTTCTGGATAGTACTGGTGTGTTTGAATGGCTTTAAATAATGCGAGAATTAATTTGTTTAATTCTTTTTTGTTAACCTGTTTATCTTCTTGCTGAAGATTAATCTTTTGAAGTGATGCAACTTGCTTTTTCTTTGCGGTGTCCTGTCTTTTCAGCGCGCCAGCAGGTGTTTCTTTTATTTTCAACGATTCGCGTTGAGTAAGCGATTTTATCGATTTCACCTTTAGCGATGTTGCTTTAACTTGGTAATAAATTAATTGTGAAGAAATAATTTTACCGTGGCGCGGTAAGTGATAGTTCACCGTTTGATTTTGCAAATGAATATAAAACAGTAATAGCAACATCAAATGCAGAATGAAGCTAATTATTATTGCAATGATATTTTTTTTAAAAAACATGTAACTACTCACTCCGTAGCAGGGAACGTCCTGATCCCCGCTTATCAAGAGGACTGGCGTTTTTATCGCCAAATCTGAACGTTCTGGTAATTATAAATCTAAAAGGGGTGAGCA
>CAYGTS010000012.1:0-31303 GCA_964352905.1 uncultured Legionellales bacterium
TCGCCGTTTTTAGCCCAAATATGGGCGTTCCCATCTACAGGGTGAATAGTTACCCCGTGATTATTACTTATTTTGCGTTGGGTGACTAGGTTTATTTCATAGGCATTTTGCGTTGCTTTTTCTTAGGTGGTAAGTGCCTTGCTGGCTTTTGGCACTTCGTTTCAATGCAAGTATGGATCTGTGCAAAATCTGAATCAGGGCGAAACTTTTGAAACATGGGTGCTTCTTTAGTTAGCTGAATTGATTCATCGCAGCAGGGTGCTTGACAAGCTGTTAACAGTAAGGCAACAGCAACTGAAGCGAGTAATTTCATTTTTCAATCCTCCTTGAAAATTATAATGGAGTGGATACCACTAATGTCTAAAATGTCTTATGCCCGTAAATAGCATGCTAATTTTACTTTCATCGGCCGCTTTAACCACAGCATCATCGTTTTTACTACCGCCGGGTTGAATGATGGCTTTGATGCCGATCTCTTTAGCAAATGCTACATTATCAGGGTAAGGGAAGAAAGCATCAGAAGCTAGCACACTGCCCACTACTGCTAAATTGGCTTCATCCGCTTTAATCTTGGCAATGCGATTGCTATCAATTCGGCTCATTTGCCCTGCCCCAATGCCAATGGTAGCTTGATCTTTCACAAAAACAATAGCATTCGATTTTACAAATTTTGCAACTTTCCAAGCAAAGAGTAAATCTTTTAGGGTCGTAGTATCCGGTTTTTGTTGGGTCACACAAGTAAATTGATCAGGATTTTCTTTTGTTACATCAGTTTGTTGTACTAAAACGCCATGATTCAATGCCTGGAATTGTAAGGGATAGGCTTGTCCTTGCGCCGCAATCACACGTACATTAGGTTTGGCTTGGAGTTGCTCTAGCGCTGCAGTTGTAAATTCGGGGGCGATAATTAGTTCAACAAATTGATTGTTTATAACAGTGCGGGCAGCTTCTTCGTTAACAGTTTGGTTGAATGCAATAATGCCGCCAAAAGCAGATTTTACATCACAGGCAAAAGCGCGTTGATAAGCTTGTGGTAAATTGGGGGCGATTGCGACACCGCAAGGGTTCATGTGCTTAACAATCACGCAACACGCTTCGTCGAATTGTAAACAACAGTTTAAAGCTGTCGTCGCATCAGTTAAATTGTTATAGGATAGTTGTTTGCCTTGCAATGATTGCCAATCATTAATAGCGTGGGAAAAAGGGTAAAAAGCTGCTTGTTGATGCGGGTTTTCGCCATATCGCAACGGGATTTTATTATGCCAAGTTTGCAATAAACTTTCTGGCAGTGATTCAGATGACGGTTGTAAATAGTTTGCGATCATTGCATCGTAAGCAGCGGTGTGAGTAAAAGCCTTACAGGCTAAATGGAAGCGCAGTTTTTCATCAAGTGTGAGTGCTTGTTTTAGTGCATTGATAATAAGGTCGTAATCATTAGGATCAACCACAACAGCAACATGTTGATAATTCTTAGCCGCGGCTCGAATTAAGGTTGGGCCCCCAATATCAATATTTTCAATAGCCGTTGCTAAAGAGCAGTTTGGATCGGCTGTGACTTTAGCAAAAGGATAAAGATTAACGATAACGAGATCAATTGCATCAATAGCGTGTTGCTGCAGCACTTTTGCATCTTGTTCGCCGCGTGCCAGAATAGCGCCGTGTATTTTAGGATGTAATGTTTTAACGCGGCCATCAAGAATTTCAGGAAATCCGGTATAATCTGCAACGCTTATGTGAGGAATAGCATGTTGTGATAATATTTCACTGGTGCCGCCAGTGGAGAGAATCTCAACTTGCATCTGTCGTAAGAACTGGGCAATTTTAACCAAATTTTTTTTATCAGACACACTGAGCAGTGCACGTTTTATGGTTTTCAAGTGTGGCTATCCTATTTGCTAAAAGAGGCTATTGTACTTGAAAAGGCGAAACATAAAAGTGGCAATTAAGGAAGTCCATAATCACCACTTTTGCCGAATAGTTACCAGCAATTCCCGTTCTTGAGTTATTCAACATCACGCCGGGAATTACTGAATAGTTACAATCATTCTAAACCATAGGTTTTGAGTTTTTTACGCAAAGTGCCACGGCTAATACCCAACAAGAGCGCCGCTTTGCTTTGATTACCTCGGGTATAGCGCAGCATGGTTTCCAAAAGTGGTACTTCAACTTCTGCTAAAACCATATCGTAAATATTAACCGGATCGTGACCTTCCAACTGTGAAAAATAACGTTGGATTGAATCCTTAACGCATTCACGCAAAGTGGTTTGATTTGGATTAACGACTGAAGTCGTGGTGAGCGGTTTGTTTAAAGTTTCACTTATATTCATTGTAAACTTCCATTTTCCCTTGACAGAACTTACCTAAAAGTGAGGCGGATGTAAGCTGTCTTGATTGTACATATTATGCCTTTTGTGGGGTCATTATATCACCGAAGGCTACAAGTGAACAATTTATTTGCGATTTTTTTAAAGAAATATGTCCTTTTTTGCTGTACTTGAACATTTAAAGACATTCGGGCAGCAGCTAAAGATTATGCTTTTTTTGTTCCGCTCACTAAAGCCCAATCTTCTAGAAAAAGGGTAGCATTAAGTTTATAAAAATTACCGAACGATTCTTCAATATGGTTAACTTGATCACGTAAAATTCCAGATAATGCAATACGACTGTGTGCTTGGGTGATGCTGTTGAATAAGGGGCATAAGGTTTCTAATGTATTAGCGATAATGTTGGCAACGAGAATATCATTTGATGTCGTTAAGTCATTACTGTCGTTGCTGATAATTATTTCACCTGCAAAATTATTTAACGCAAGATTATTTTTTGTGGCAGCGAGCGCTTGCTGATCATGATCAATTGCATAAACTTTTTTAGCGCCTAATGCAAGCGCGGCTAAGCTTAAAATACCTGAGCCACAACCAAAATCGACAACCACATCACCTGCATGAACATTTTCAACTAGCCATTGTAGGCATAATAAAGTTGTGGGGTGCGTTCCTGTACCAAACGCGAGCCCTGGGTCGAGTATAATATTGCTATAGTGATCAGCCAGTGGCTTTTTCCAAGAGGGCAAAATACACAGCTTGTCTTTAACAATAATGGGATCGAAATTTGCCTGAGTGATCCGTACCCAATCCTGATCGGCAATGTCATTAATTTTGTAACTTTTGAGATTTAATTTTGGATCCAATTTTTTTAGCAGTGTTAAAATTGATTCTACAGAATCTGTGGTTTGATACATGCCAGATACGGTTACAGTGGGCCACATTTTAATTTCACCGGGATCGGGTTCAATAATCGGTTGATCATTAGGGTCTAAAAAAGTAACCGCAAGCGCGCCAGTTAAAAATAAATAATCACTTAGCGTTTCACTATGGTGTCCCGTCGTTTGCAAATTTAAAGTGTAAAAAGCCATATTTTCAAATTCCTACTAAGTTTTTTTTCTCGTCATCCCATAATTTCAATTTTAAACAGCGCATAATATCGCAAGGGTTTAGCGATGTTTTACCGGGCCGTTGCAATGCATTAATGGCGTGCATCGCTTCTGGTAAGCGATAAAAAGGAATTTTGGGATTAAGATGATGAATATGATGATAACCAATATTGGCCGTAAACCAATGCGTTATTTTCCAAGAGTCCATAAAGCTGGATGAGTGTAATGCTGCAAACACAAAATCATTCTTTTTATTCAAACGATATTGTGCATTGGGGAAATTATGCTGCGCATAAAATAAATAAGAGGCTATGCCGCCACTCACTATCGCTGGAATCAAAATAATACATAATAAAATTTTGGGGGAGATAATCCAAAAAGTTATAATTAAAAAAAAGTGCAACAAAATGGCAGCCAAACAATCAAGATGGTTTTTTGGTTTATTAAGGAGTGGTTTTATTAAAAAAATGCCATAAAAAACCGTGAAATAGCCTAAGAAAATGGTAACAGGATGACGTAGTAAACGGTAGTGAAATTGCTGTTTGCGTGATAATTTTTGATATGCTTGGGTTGTTAATAAAGGATAAGCACCAATGCTAGGGCCAAAAACTCTACCATTATGAGTATGGTGATAATTATGATTTCTGTTCCAAATGCTGGCTGGCGCAAGCACGATAATACCGAGTAATGTCATAAAACCTTTGGCGATGTTAGAACGACGTAAAATCGCGCCATGCTGGTAGTCATGAAATAAAATAGATAAGCGCAACAGCAGTAAACTATTCAGCAACGTGAACAAACAGATCAATAACCAATTGTGAGCAAAATAAGTTAAAAAGGCACAACTCACTAATAACAAAAAAGTTGAGCAAACATGCCACCAGCTGCGAAGCCGATTTTCGTTAGTATAGGGTTGTAGTGTTTTAATGAGCCATTTCTTTTGTTCGTTCATTATTTGTAACTCACCTCATTTAGCTTTACCAAGCACGCTCAGATTTGGTGATAAAAACAGCGAAAATATTTTTGAGAAAGCGCAGTTTATGAATTATAAATGAGCATTTCGATAAAAGATTTTCGCCGTTTTTAGCCCAAAGATGGACGCTCCCTGCTACAGAGTGAGTAGTTACCCTATTTTTTAATAATTTTATCTTCCAGGTAATGAATACTCATGCCACCTTTTTGGAAATTCGCATCACGCAAGATGATCTGCTGCAATGGCACGTTGGTTTTAATGCCATCAATAATCGTTTCATCTAATGCATTTTGCATGCGAGCAATTGCAACATCACGGTTTTCACCATGGGTAATAATCTTGGCAATCAATGAATCGTAATAAGGAGGTACCGTGTAACCATCATAAATGTGTGAATCAACGCGTGTACCAGGCCCACCTGGCGCGTGAAACATTGAAATATATCCAGGGCTTGGCATAAATGTTTGTGGATCTTCGGCATTAATACGGCACTCAATCGCATGACCGCGTAACACAATATCCTCTTGTTTAACACGCAACTTTTCACCGGCTGCAATGCGCAATTGTTCTTTCACAAGATCGATGCTGGTAATCATTTCCGTTACAGGATGTTCAACTTGAATGCGGGTATTCATTTCAATAAAATAAAAATGACCGTCTTCGTATAAAAATTCGAATGTACCAGCACCGCGATAACCCATTTCTTGGCAAGCTTTAACGCAAGTTTCGCCAATTTTTTTACGCTGCTCGGGTGTAATACCAGGCGCAGGTGCTTCTTCAACCACTTTCTGATGGCGGCGTTGCATTGAACAATCACGCTCGCCTAAATAAACGGCATTACCAAAATTATCGCATAGCACCTGGATTTCGATATGGCGTGGTTTTTCTAAATATTTTTCCATATAAACCTGATCATTATTAAACGCCGCTTTTGCCTCAGCTTGTGTGAGCGAAATCGAGTTGATCAATGTCGCATCACTATGCACCACTCGCATGCCGCGGCCACCACCACCGCCTGCCGCTTTAATAATAACGGGATAACCAATTGCGTGCGCAAGCTTTAAATTTTTATCTTTATCGGTATTATCTAACACACCTTCAGAGCCAGGCACACAAGGAACGCCAAATTTTTTCATGGCTTTAATGGCAGTGACTTTATCACCCATTAAGCGGATGGTCTCAGCTGTTGGACCAATAAAAATAAAACCAGAGTTTTCAACGCGATCAGCAAAATCTGCATTTTCCGCTAGAAAACCATAGCCTGGATGAATTGCAACGGCATCAGTAATTTCAGCTGCACTAATAATAGCAGGAACATTTAAATAACTTTCGGCTGCTTGTGCAGGGCCAATACAAACTGATTCGTCAGCTAATTTCACATGCATTTGCTCGCGATCAGCGCTAGAGTGGATCGCAACCGTTTTGATATCTAATTCTTTACAGGCGCGCAATATACGCAATGCGATTTCACCGCGATTTGCAATGACAACTTTATCTAACATTAATAAATACCTTTACTCGATAATAAACAGGGGTTGACCATATTCGACAGGCATACTGTTTTCAACTAAGCAATCTTTTATGATGCCAGCTTTGTCTGCTTCAATTTGGTTAAACATTTTCATTGCTTCGATGGTGCAAAGTACCGTTCCTTCAGCAACGTGTTGACCAACTTGCACAAACTTTTCAGCATCGGGTGAAGGTGCAAGATAAACTGTACCAACCATGGGCGAAGTGACCATATGACCCGTTTCAGGACTTGGTTTTGCAACTTGCTCAGGAGCAAGGGCAGGAGCTGCCGCTTGATGATGTTGGTGCATAGGCGCAAATGATGGCGTAGGAAGGAAGGCATTGCTGGCAACTTGCGCGCTACCGCGAGAAATCCTAACGGATTCTTCACCTTCTTTAATTTCAACTTCGGCAATGCCGGTTTCTTGAATTAATTCTATTAATTTTCTTACTTTACGGATATCCATGTTGACTCGCTCTATAGTGTCTTTAAATAATTGTGTGCTGCTAACATTGCTAACTCATAGCTATAAGCGCCAAAGCCAGTAATGACTCCAATAGCGATATCAGACAAGTATGAATGATGGCGAAACGTTTCACGTTGATGAACATTCGATAAGTGTACTTCAACAAACGGAATGGCAACTGCTAAAATCGCGTCGCGTATTGCAATACTCGTGTGAGTTAAGGCGGCTGCGTTAATTAACATAACATCAACATGGTCATTTTTAGCTTGTTGAATGCTATTAATGAAATCACCTTCACAATTATGTTGTTTAAACGTTAAATTATGTTTAAACTGCTGCCCCAATTCGCTCAATTTAGCATTAATTTGCATGAGGCTTGCGCCGCCATAGATTTTTGGCTGGCGCGTACCAAGTAAATTCAAATTTGGGCCATTGAGAACGAGTATACTAGCCATACTTACCTAATTGCTATTAATCAAGTGCGATAAATCTAACACGGTTAATGTTGTTCTGTCTACTTTCAATGCTTTTCATGAAAATTAGCTGCAAATTCCGCAACTTTCTGCTTTGATCACTGGTCTTTTGGTAAGCATTCTGTACTTAATTGAAATTAATGAGAAAATTTGTATTTTACCCTTTTGTGATTCATTATTGTTAGTAAGATAAACCTTATTGGGTGATAGCGTGCCATGAAATATTTAACCTTAGTTGTATCTTTTATTTTACTGTTAACCACGGCTAAAAGCTTTGCCGCAGATGATAATGTTGTTGTGGGCAAAGTTAACGCAGTTTACACCGGTGATATAGCCACCGTAACAACAGATAAGGGCTTGTTATACATAAGATTAGCTGGGATTGATACACCAGATTTGCAACAAGCGTTTGGCAAAGAATCGCAAGACATTTTGGCGCATATGATTGCCGGTAAAGTTGTGATTGCGCGCCTTATTGGTATGGATCCGTGCGGCAGAAGTGTTGCTATAGTCTGGATTGATGGTGATAATGGGTTAGATATTAGTTCGCGTATGGTCGCAAATGGTGCTGCTTGGGTTTATTATCGCTATGTTAAAAATGAACATCTTGAAAAATTACAAGAACAAGCCAAAGAGCAAGGTATTGGCCTATGGGCTTTACCCGCGGATAAGCGTGAAGCGCCTTGGGAATGGCGCAAACAAGCCCGCTTTAAAGGCATTGTACCGAGCGATGCATGCCCTATCAGACAGCCTGAACCAGATTACTCAGCAGGCTCTACCAACAACGGTATTCAATCAGCAGAATTTGATTCTTAAATCAGTAATTCCCGGCGAGATGTTGAATAACTCAAGAACGGTCAGGTTTAATGTGAGATTGCCCAAATATGGCTGTTCCTCGCTACACCGGGAATTGCTGAGTATTCCACCTTACGGCATTTTTCGGTATAATAAGTACATTAGGAACAACGAGCAAGGATAGCCCATGTTGGAGACTTTACTATCATGCAACAAGACTGGCCCAGCCAAGAACAAGATTTACAAGACGCTAACTTCATCCTAAGCAAATATGAACAATCACCCGATGAAGCAACCAAAGGGTTTGATATCTCAACCATCGAACAAACGAACAAAATCACTATCAAAGCACCTGAATGGATAATCGAAATGGCCCACTATTTTGATGACAAATATGGCAATGATTTAGGGCGTGAAATTACTAAAAAGGTCATCACGAAGTTTCTATTACGCGCGGTGACAATACATTAATACGATTTACGCAACTGCGCGAAGAGAAAAAAATAGAGGTAACTACTCACTCCGTAGCCCAAAGATGGACGTTCCCTGCTACGGAGTGAGCAGTTACGTTTACTGAATAATTACCAGAGTCTTGCTAATTGCTTTGGATATATAGGATTTAATTATTTTTTTCAAGGCGTATCAGTGATTTTGAATAAACCATAATACACTGCACCACTTTTTTTCTGCTTGATTGTTTGTAGCTTTTCATCGCTAACTTCATGCTTGGATTCAATATAGATTAAAGTATTGGGGGTGATTAAATGATATTGCCTAAGCCAATCGCAGGTTTTTGCAATTAAGTTTTGTGAAAAGGGTGGATCAATAAAGACAATATCAAATTTACCGAGTGTATCGCCATTAAATTTTAAAGTATCAGCCTGAATAGCTGTGTAATGATCGCAATCAACATGCTGTAAATTTTCTGTGATCGCTGCAATGCAGTGACGATCACTATCTAGAAATGTTACGTGTGCCGCACCGCGCGATAATGCTTCGATCCCCAAAATGCCGCTGCCGGCAAAACAATCTAAACATTTTTGATCAATAAGATCTTGCTGTAACCAATTAAATAAGGTTTCGCGAATCCGATCACCTGTGGGGCGTACTTGTGTGCTGGCGGGGAAGTGAACTTTTCTGCCCCGCCATTGGCCGGCGATTATTCGTACTTGATTACGCCTTAGCATGTTTACCTACGGTTACGGTCACTAAATGTTGTGGCTGAATGACGTTATTAAAAGCATTTTTTACTGCTTGAAAATCAACAGCAGCAATTTTATTGCGGTAGGTATTTAAATAATCTAAAGGAAGATTATAAAAACCAATCGCAGCGACTTGCGCAGTAATGGCGGCATTGCTATCCAATTTTAGGGGAAAACCACCAATAATACCTTTTTTGGCTGCTGCGAGTTCTTGCTGATTAGGCCCCTGTTTTACAAATGTTAAAAAGGTTTGGCGTGTTAATTGTAACGCTTGTTGTGCTTGACTGCTTTTGGTTTGTAAACTAATCACAAATGGACCATCATCACACATCGGTAAAAAATAACTGCCAACACTATAAACATAACCGTGTTGTTCACGCACAGCATAAAACAAACGCGAAATAAGAGGGCTGCCACCTAAAATATAATTGCCCACGAGTAGCGGGAAATATTCCGGACTGTGGTGGTTAATCGCAATTTGCCCAATAATAATATGCGTTTGCACAGATGGAAAATCGATCGTTTTGATTTTGGGTTGTGTGATATTTTTAATCGGCGTGAGTGCTGTTGCGGTAATACCTGTGGGCAAACTGCCCACAATTTTGTTGGCAATATCACGGGCTTGTTGTTGATTAATATCGCCCACTAATACGATGATCGCATTTTTAGCAACGTAATATTGTTTATAGAATTCTTCAACATCCGGTGATTTAATTTTTGTGACAGACTTAATGGTGCCGGCGATCGGATGAGCATAAGGATGACCATTATAAAGTAAATGGAAAAATGTTTTTGCCGCAACATAACCGGGAGTTTGTAATTGTTGATTAATATCCGCAATAATATTGCGCTTACGCCGTTCAAAGGCAGTCGCCGGAAAAGTGGGATGATTAATAATTTCAGCGAATAAATCAACGTTATGTTTCAACATGCCTGGTTCAACCAAGGTTCTTAGGCTCACGCTGGCACTATCACGCGTGGTGTTCAAGGCAATTTGCGCACCGCGATTTTCAAATTCACTGGCAATGCTTTCAACATCATGATTTAAACTGCCTTGATTTAGCATGCTATTGGTTAATTGTGCTAAACCCGATTGTGAGCCATCGCGTGCAGAGCCTGCATTAAAAACGACTTGCACATCTAACATTGGAATTTGTTTACTCGCGACAAAGTAAACTTTTGCGCCATTTTGCGTTTGCCAATGTTGAATATTAATCTCTGTTGGTTTGGCTGCGGCATTTAACGGTAAACTTAGCAAGAATACAATTGCCAACAATCCATAATGAATTAGCTTGTTAATGAACATTTGAACCTCCAAGTGGCAATTGAGTAGGCTGTTTGTTGGCAGCTTTAGCATCTAAGGGGAGTGGATGCAGCACGCCAATGGTTAAGCGATCGTCGCTTAAATATTTTTTAGCAACGGCTTGTACTTGAAGTGCCGTCACTTTTTTAATATTTTCGACATAATCATCGGCCAATTTCCAGGAGAGGCCAATTGATTCTAATGCCCCTATTTGCATGGCTTGCCCGATAATCGAATCCTGATCATAAGTTTTTTGCGCAATCGCTTGTGTTTTAACGCGATCGAGTTCTTGCTGTGAAATTAAGTTATTCTTGAGATCGTTAATTTGAGAAAGAAATGCTTTTTGTAAATCATCAACCGTGTGATTCTGTGCGGGTGTTCCTTCAAAAAGAAATAGATTGGGGAATAAGCTAAAAGCAGAATAATCAGCACTCGCATCACTGGCAATTTGCTCGCCACGCACAATGTTTTTAGCAAGACGTGTGCTATTGCCGCCATCTAATACGGCTGCCAAGACATCAAGTGCGTAAGGTTCCCATTCTGGTGTCTTTGATGTTACGACAGGAACGTTATATCCCATGATTATCCAGGGTAATTTTGCTGGTACATGCACATTAACTTTGCGCACCCCAAGCGGTGGGATTGTTTCTGCCGGTTTAAGGGTTGGCACTTTGATCGTTTGCAGTGGCCCAAAATAGTGCTGCGCTAATTTAAAAACGTGTTGCGGATCAACATCTCCCACAACCACTAAAATAGCATTATTAGGACCGTAATGATGTTGATACCATTGTTCAACGTTTTCTAGGGTTAAGTTGTCTAAATCCTGTTGCCAACCGATGATGGGATGGTGGTAGGGATTGGCTAAAAAAGCGCTCGCATTAAAGCGTTCGTAGGTTAAACTTTGTGGTACATCATCGACGCGCATATAGCGTTCTTCTTTGACAACTTGTAGTTCCTTTTTAAAATCTTGTTCTCTTAACAGCAAGTTGTGCATGCGATCCGATTCAATTTTAAAACTTAATTCCAATTTATCGGCGGCTAATTCTTGATAATAAGCGGTGTAATCGCGATTAGTGAAGGCATTTTCTTGCCCACCATTTTCAGCCACTAACCTTGCCACAACGCCGGGCCCGTACTTTTTGGTACCTTTGAACATCATGTGCTCTAATACATGTGAAATGCCGGTTAAACCTCTTGGTTCATAAGCGCTACCAACCTTATACCAAACCATTGATACCACGACTGGCGCACGAGTATCTTTTTTTACAAAAATTTTTAGTCCGTTTTTCAGGGTATAAGTGTGAACTTGCTCAGCATGAGCAGTTGCTGCCAATGCTAATAGCAGTAACATAGCCAGCAAGAAGTGATACAATTGGCGCATAATGGTTTTCCTTACAGATCGCGATAGCTAAACGTGTTATTTTACCTTAAAATGCTCCCGTTTACATCATGCAATAGGCTTTATTAACAATGATACGCTTCATCAAACGCAACAAAGACAAATCAACAGAACCGCAGGCTGATCCCAATCCTGAAACGCAAGAGCAGCAATCCAAGCTAGGTTTATTTTCTCGCTTAAAACAGGGTTTGCAGAAAACGCGTACGGGCTTTACGGAGAGCATGGCTAATATCGTTTTAGGCAAAAAAACGATCGATGATGAATTGCTTGAAGAATTAGAAGCACAATTATTAAGCTCTGATGTTGGCGTTGCGGCAACCAATCAAATTATTAGTGATTTAACCAAACGAGTTGCCAGAAAACAATTAAACGATAGTGACGCGCTCATGCAAGCTTTGCGAGAGGCATTGCTCACTATTATTCAACCAACGGAACAACCTTTAACGATCCCAAGTGACGTAAAACCGTATGTGATTCTCATGATTGGTGTGAATGGTGCAGGCAAAACCACCACGATTGGTAAATTGGCAAAACATTTACAAGCGCAAAATAAAAGTGTGATGCTCGCTGCAGGTGATACTTTTCGCGCAGCGGCCGTAGAGCAATTACAAGTTTGGGGTGAGCGAAATAATATTACGGTGATTGCACAACATGCTGGTGCTGATAGTGCCTCGGTGATTCACGATGCTATCACTGCCGCTAAAGCACGCAACATTGATGTCGTGATTGCCGATACTGCCGGGCGTTTGCATACCCAAAACAATTTAATGGAAGAGTTAAAAAAAATTGTGCGCGTGATGAAAAAATTTGATGAAAATTTACCGCACGAAGTGATGTTAGTATTAGATGCAGGCATTGGCCAAAATGCCTTGCAACAAGCTAAACAATTTAATCATGCTGTTGCCTTAACCGGTGTTACCATTACCAAATTGGATGGCACAGCTAAAGGTGGTATTTTATTTTCGATTGCCAAGGAAATGGGTTTACCGATTCGATACATTGGCGTGGGTGAAAGTATAGAAGATTTACGTCCTTTTAATGCTGAAGAATTTGTCGATGCGCTGTTTGCCAAGGAGGGTGAATAATGACGGAATATAGTATTCAATTACACAATTTACATAAACGCTATCCTAATGGTCACATTGCCTTAAACAATGTTAGTTTTAATTTACATCGTCGTGAAATGGTTTTTTTAACCGGGCATTCTGGTGCGGGTAAAACCAGCTTGCTAAAAATTATTAGCGGCATTGAGAGACCTACGCGTGGTACAGTATTAGTTAATCGGCACAATGTTTCAAAAATTCCAAATAAAAAATTACCTTTTCTGCGGCGCTCAATTGGGATTGTGTTTCAAAATCCGCATCTACTAACTCATCGCAACGTTTTTGAAAATGTTGCATTGCCCTTGATTATTGTGGGTTTAAACCAAACAGATATTAAGCGACGTGTAAGAGCTGCACTTGATAAAGTAAATTTATTAGATAAAGAAAAATATTATCCTGCAGATTTATCTGGTGGTGAGCAACAACGCGTTGGAATTGCGCGCGCCGTGGTAAATAAACCGGAAATTTTATTGGCTGATGAACCAACGGGAAATTTGGATCCAGAACTATCACACGATATCATGAAATTATTTGATCAATTTAACCAAGTTGGTGTAAGTGTGTTAGTTGCCACGCATGATATTGAACTGATTAATCATTTTAAACATCGCCGAGTAATCATTGAGGCAGGCAATATAGAAAATGCGATGCAGGAGGCTTATGATGTCTGTGAAGCGTAAACAAGCAACCATTAATCACAAATCGAATTTTATCAAAGTCTTTTTTAATCGTCATCGTTATGCAACCTTGCTAGGATTTAATCATTTATTGCGCACGCCATTTTCAAATTTTTTAACAATCATGGTGATTGGCGTGGCTCTTGCTTTACCGATTAGCTTAATGGTGATTCTACACAATGCGCAAGCGGTTAGTCAGCATTGGGATATTGGCTCACGTGTTAGCCTTTTTTTAAAGCATGATGTGAGTGAGAGTCAGGTGCAGCAATTGATCGAAAAATTGCAAACTAACCCAGACATTGCAACGGCACACTATATTTCACCGAAAGAAGGACTATACGAATTCGAAAAACGTGCAGGCCTTGATAATATGTTGAATCAATTACCAGAAAATCCCATACCCGCTGTGATTGAAATTGATCCCATTAAAAATCTACAAGCGCCAGAAAAATTGCAACAACTCGTTGTGCAATTAAAAAAATTACCTGAAGTTGATTCATTGCAAATTGATATGGCTTGGGTTAAACGTTTATTTGCAATTTTAGCCTTGGTTAAACAAGCCATTTATGCGTTAGGCCTATTATTAGCGTTGGCGGTATTACTCATTATTGGTAATACGATCCGTTTAATTGTGCAAAACTATCATCAAGAAATTGAAGTCATTAAATTAGTTGGTGGTACAGACCATTTTATTCGGCGTCCGTTTTTATATATGGGGATGCTGTATGGTTTTGGTGGTGGTTTAATTGCGTGGTGTTTGGTGGGTTTATTTTTATGGTCATTGCAAACGCCCTTGCAACACTTAATGCAATTATACGCGAGTCAGTTTGTGTTTATTGGTTTAAACTTAACGAATTTAGTTATGATCCTTGTAATCAGCATTGCCTTGGGCTTATTCGGTGCTTGGTTTGCGGTTGCAAGGCAAATACAGAAAATTGAACCACAGTAATATTTTTGGAATAAAACAATGAAAAAATTTTGGCACTTTATTACAGAAAAAAGTTTTTTAACAAACTTTACTGCACTACTACTCGCTGTGATTGGCTGGTATTTCGCTGAACCGCATGTGCAGGCAGTAGGTAATTATGCTTTATCCGGTGCTATTACTAATTGGCTAGCGATTTACATGTTATTTGAAAAAGTACCTTTTCTTTATGGTTCAGGTGTTATTCCGAGTCGTTTCCAAGAATTTAAATTAGGCATTAAAAATTTAATCATGGATCAGTTTTTTACAGCTGAAAATATTGGGCGCTTTTTCACCGAAAGTGATATTACCGAAAGCATTAGCATTAATTTTGAATCATTAGTTGAAAGTTTTGATTTTGAATTAATTTATCAATCGCTAATCGATGCCATTATGGATTCCAAATTTGGTTCGATGCTTAGCATGTTAGGTGGCCGTGATGCGTTAGCACCGCTAAAAGAACCGCTTATTGAGCGCTTAAAAAATGTGGTCTTGCAAGTAGCGCATTCCGATAGTTTTAGCAAAGCGCTTGCCGCACAAATTTCCAAAGTCGATGCGACTAAAATTCAAGCTAAAGTCGAACAAATCGTTGATCGCCGCTTAGCCGAATTAACCCCGCAAATGGTTAAAATGATCGTGCAAAATATGATTAAAAGCCATTTAGGCTGGTTAGTAGTTTGGGGTGGTGTTTTTGGTGGTTTAATTGGTTTGGTAGCGAGTTTGGGTCGTTTTGTTTAAGTTAAAAGGGGTGAGCAGATACACCTGGTGTTAATGTAAGGAAGAGAGGCGCTTTTGTTAACTGAAACAGCAAACACAACAAAACCGGCATTCATGATCCCCATTACGCGCTTGCCTGGTGTTGGGCCGCATTTAGCGAAGCGCCTTGCCAAAATCAATATCGTTAGCATTTTTGATTTATTATTACACTTACCTTTTCGTTATCAAGATCGCACGCATGTGACGCCTATTTTATATTTAAAAGAAAAAGAATTTGCGGTGATTGAAGGAGAAATTATTCACAGCCAAGTTAAGCAGGCTAAGCGTAAATATTTTGAATGTAAATTGCAAGACAGCTCGGGTGTCATTAACATTCGCTTTTTTCATTATTATCCACAGCAAGTACAAAACTTAACGGTAGGCGTTAAGCTGCGTTGTTTTGGTGAGGCGAAGCGATCGCGTTTTGGCTTGGAAATGACGCACCCAGAATGCCAACGTGTTTTTGGCGATCAGCCGCTCGTGGTGGATGAACATTTAACGGCTATCTATCCTTCGACCGAAGGTATTTCGCAATGGCAATGGCGGAAAATGATTAAGGCCGCATTAATGATGCTTAAGATTGATAATTTCTTACCTGACTTTATGCCGGCGACAGTAATTCATCACTATAAATTACCAACGCTGCATGTAGCTCTCATGAATTTACACCAACCCAGTGCTGAACTTGCGGTGACTCAACTTGAAAGTGATCATAATCCGTGGCGTATGCGCCTGGCTTTTGAAGAGTTATTAATTCATCATTTAAGTTTGCGTCGTTTGAAAATGGTTTTACAAGAAAATACGGCACATGCTTTTCAGCTAAAACGCGATCTGGGTGAGCGTTTTTTACAACAATTGCCATTTCAACTAACCAGTGCGCAGCAAAAAACCATTCAAGAAATTAAACAAGATTTGATCCAATCTAAACCCATGTTGCGTTTGGTGCAAGGTGATGTGGGCTGTGGTAAAACGGTTGTAGCTGCGATGGCCATTTTATTGGCGGTAGATAATCATTTTCAAGCAGCGTTAATGGCACCGACTGAAATTTTAGCAGAGCAACATTATCGTAATTTCCAACAATGGTTTGCGCCACTCGGTATCGAAGTTGTGTGGATTGCAGGTAAAGTTAAAGGAAAAAAAAGACAAGCAATGTTGGAGTTATTAGCCAATGGCCAAGCCAAAATTGCGATTGGCACACATGCCTTATTTCAAGAACAAGTTGATTTTAAAAATTTAGGTTTAGTTGTGATTGATGAGCAACATCGTTTTGGTGTTCATCAACGTTTGGCGTTGCGTGAAAAGGGTGTGGCAGGGCAGTTTTTTCCGCATCAATTAGTGATGAGCGCAACGCCTATCCCGCGAACACTGGCAATGCTGTATTACGCTGATCTAGATTGCTCGATTATTGATGAACTCCCACCGGGGCGTACACCGGTTCGCACTGTGGCTGTGCCCAATAGTAAACGTGATCATGTCATAGAGCGTGTGCAATTGGCTTGCCGCAACCACATGCAGGCATATTGGGTTTGTACCTTAATTGATGAATCTGAAATTTTACAATGCCAAGCCGCTGAAAAAACGGCAGAGTTACTAGCACAAGCATTACCAGATTTAAGCATTGGTTTGGTGCATGGCCGGCTAAAAGCAGCAGAAAAAGAAGTCATCATGCAGGAATTTAAACAAGGGAAAATTCAATTATTGGTTGCGACAACCGTTATTGAAGTTGGGGTTGATGTAGCTAATGCCAGTTTAATGGTGATTGAAAACCCAGAACGTTTGGGTTTATCACAATTACACCAGTTACGTGGCCGTGTGGGGCGTGGTAATAAAGAAAGTTATTGTGTGCTACTTTATCAAATGCCACTATCGCAACTGGCTAAAAAACGCTTGGCTATTATGCGTGAAACTAACGATGGTTTTAAAATTGCAAAATGCGATCTTGAACTACGGGGTGCGGGCGAAGTGTTAGGCACGAAACAAACTGGTATGGCTAATTTTAGAGTAGCTGATTTACAAAAAGATCAAAGTTATTTAGATCAAATCCAGGAAGCGGTGCAGTCTATATTAAATAATCATAAGCCATTGGTGGATGACTGGATTGAGATGTGGTTGCCACGCAATGAAGAGTATGCGAGTGTGTAGTTGATCTGCTTAGCTTATCCACGGATTCGCAATGACGAGGTGCCGTCATTGCGAGCACGCAGTGCGAAGCAGGGATAGGCTCGGTGATCTTGCAACACTTCACTATGCTTGCTAGCCGTGCCAGCGTATTTGCAAATTTACCTTGTAACTATTCATCCTGTAGATGGGAACGCCCATATTTGGGCTAAAAACGGCGAAAATCTTTTATCGAAATGCTCATGTATAACTCATACACTGCGCTTTCTCAAAAATATTTTTGTAGTTGTTCACCAAATCTGAACGTTCTCGGTGAATTCACCTTCAAACTTGCTGAATAGATACTTTACCTTTAAATATCAGGCTCAACCCACTGTTCACTGGATCGCAACGCTCACGCTCGCAATGACGGATTTTTTACGGAATATAGTAAAAAGGATTAGGTAACTTCACGCCTTTATCAGTAAACTCACCTTTTAAATCACTATTTTGATCGCCAATATTTAAGGCGATATCATAACCGTCATCGATGATTTTTTTGCGCGCCATGCTTTTATAATCTGATGCTGATTGCGGATGAAGATCGTTAGCTTCCATAATAAGTTGGGCCCAATCATGGTAACCGGCTTCATGTAAATTTTTCACGGTAGCTTCACGATATTTTTCATGACGCCCTGTGATGAAAAATACAGCAACATCATTTGCTCTTGCATAACGATATAAACGTAAGGTTGGGTTAATCGCAGGATCATGGCCGGCACCTTCAGAGGCATCAATCTCTTCATGCGTGCCGCCAAAATTTAACCGTTTCATATCAGCGTAGTTTGATAAAGCGGTTTCATCGATATCTAACACGATGGCTAATTTCTCTTGAGCGTGATGACGTTTGTTTTCAGCTACACGACGCTTTAAATAGGTTTCAGCAGTTTGTATTTGTTTAGCCATGTCTTTCGCATATTGCCCAGAATCATGATAACGAATTTCTTCTTTCTGCAATAAGCCTAAATTTGCAGGTTCTGTTGCAAAGCAGAAACCGCATAAGCTTGATAATACAATTACAATTAAGAGATTTTTCATCAAAGTCACCTTTAGTTATAGCTGTGTTTTATAAACTAAATGTACGCCATCACGTACGGTTAATAACGTATTTTCAACGCGCGGATCGTTGTGAATGAGTTTGTTTAACTCATCAGTTACTGTATCGCTAGGCTTATTGGGATTTAATACAGCCCCAGCGCGCAAGGCGTTATCGACCAAAATTATACCCCCAATATTAACCTTTGGGAAAACAGCGTGATAATAATTCACATAATTTTCTTTGTCCGCATCAATGAAAACTAGATCAAACTTTTCATCAAGTGTAGCAATGGTTTCGAGTGCAGGGCCTTGTTTAATTTTAATTTTGTGCCCAAAGCTTGCCTGATTAATAAACTTAGTTGCGAATTCAATGTGCTTGGGATCATTTTCACAGGTGTAAACGATTCCATCTTCAGGTAATGCTGAGGCAATCGCCATCGCAGAATAGCCGGTAAACATACCAATGTCTAAGGCTGTTTTTGCACCTGAAAGTTTGGTAATTAAACGTAAAAAAGTGCCTTCTACTAAGCCACTTAACATCGCAGTATAAAAATCTGAATCAAGGGTGGCTTTTTCCAGCTGTTGCAGAATAGGTTCCTGATTTTTAGAGTGAGCCACGCAATAGGCTTCTATTTCAGGGGTCTTGAAAAGATAATTATGTGTCATAATAACCTTACTTATGGTGGCTATGGGTGGACTCGAACCACCGACCTCAGCATTATGAGTGCCGCGCTCTAACCAGCTGAGCTACATAGCCTTGACTTAAGCCCTAAGGCCTATTTTCCAGAACCGAGATTCTGACTTTTTGTTGCGCACCTGTCAAGCCATAAAAAATTATTGGCCCTGCGACTGGCTATTATCAATTTGCTGATTAAGCTGGTCATTAATTTTCTGTTCTTGGCTATTGTTATTATTATTATCACCTATACCAGCAAGTGAGTTTTTCAAGTCTTCCAGTGTGACACCACCGCGCATAATATTCGCATTCATCAGTAAAAGTGCTGATAAAGCAGCATTAGTGCGTTCTGTTTCAAGACGTTGCTGGTAAGCTTCATAGCGCATTTCAACGAGCAAAAATAACATTTGTCGTTGCACGGTTGCTGGTGAGGCTTTTGACATTTCATTAAACCATTTGGGATCTAAACGTCTTGTCGCCATGTATTGATCAACTTGTAAAGGACTCGCGTTAGGATAAATCGGGTTAATGGCTTTATTGTTTGGCATCCCAGATTTTTTCGCAAGATTTTTTACGGGAACGCGCTCAAAGTAACTGTGGTAAAGGTTGTTGAGACCTAGTGATACCAGCGAAGAATAAGCACGTTCCGTGAGTAAATAAGCACGCAAGGTTTGATTATTCATAATATCTTTTGGTGTGCTACCCAAGGATTTTAAGATAACACTATAATCGGGTGTACCAAAGAGTTGCGCAAGACCTGATAAATACATGATGTAATTCATGGCATGGTCTTGAGGCAGTGGAAACTGATATTTATTTCTGGGTAAATTATCCAGTGTGTATTTTAGATCACCACCATTTTTAGCACCAAAGGTGTAATACGTTTTACCCAGCAAGCTACTGGCATCCATATTTTTATTACCTTCTGCAATAGTTTGATTCGCTGTGCTTGCACCACCAAAATTAATACTGTAATTAACAGCCTGTTTGTTACCTTGTGGTGGAAAATCTGCTGCCGGGATACTCATCATATACTGTGCTAGTGCGACATAAAAAGGATTAGTATCAGAGCCTGAAGTAAGCGGGTTGCCGGTCTCATAGCGTATACTAATGGGCTCATTATTAGAAAGTAACCAACCTGTACTGGTTGCTAATCCCTTGCCCAGCGACTCCTTAATGGATTGCATCATGTTAATAGCACTTAAATTCGTGGCAAGCGTTGTTCCTGCATCAAACACCGGTTCATAATCCTGTGACTGCATGACCTCTAAGGTTGGCTTTAATTGTTTTGCGAGATACTCAACGGCTTGGCGAATTCTGTTCAGCGTATTGCTATCCTGCCCTGAACCGCTACCCGGTGTGATGGGTTGTGCAATATTCAAAGCGGGTAGCGCTGATAAACTTAAGCAAAGCAGTAATGTTATTTTTCTATGAGGTATTCGTTTCATTGTTTAACTCCTAAAATCATTTTTAGCTGTTAGCGATATTGGATCGGAATTTGTGGTGGTGGATTACTCGCCGGATTCACTTGATATTGGTATTTATCACCGCTTTGTTCGTCGTTCGCAGCTGGCTGCTCTATCACACGCACTGCAGGCTGTTGCTGAGGAATAGCAGGTTGATTTCTTTGGGGTGGCGTAATATTTCCTGTTCGTCCTCTGAAGGGCGATGATGCATCCGTATCTTTTGGATTATAATTAGGGATTGCCGGCACCTTAACTTGGTTGTTGAAAAATTTAATGGTTTCACCGTTGTTAAGCACATTCAGAAAATTATCGTAGCCTTGCCCCGCATTGTTAACAATATCTTTGTTGTAATAATCAGGGCAATTGCTGGCATTCACTTCTTGATTGAATCCTGCATAGCAGGTGTCTTGGGCATAAACTGAGAGACTAAAACCAGAGAGGCCTAAGAGAAGAGCGAGTGTTTGTGCCATTGTTTTTATTTTAATCATTATCATCCTCCTCAAGGGCTTTTAGAGCGAGTGCTAATTTTTCTGGGCTGAATATGCGTGTTAATAAGCGTAAACGTTCAAAGACAATGTTGCGCCTTAAGAAAAGACTTGCCTGATCATCATCATTTTTACTGGTTTCTTCGGCATGAACGAGTATTTTTGATGCGCCACCAGGGTGAGCGGTATCAATTGCTTGTAAAATACGTAATGTGCGAGCAGATTTTATATAAGCTCCTAAACGAATGAATTGATCTTCCATGCCTAATTCGATGCTGGTAATATCATCCAGTTCTTTACCGAGTTTTTGCATAGCTGCTTCAATTTCAGGATCACCATCGAGTGTCCACTGTTCTACCCCTTCCATGAAGCTAAGTACACGATAAATCATGGGATCTTCATACTCTTTCCAGAATACAGAGGCGCCTTTTTGGCTCAGATCTGGCATGCGATTCACCTTAGTGGTTGGTTTTCAAGTTATACATCGGTTAGAATATATGTACTCTAAATTAACAAAAAATGCAAGTAACTATTCACCCTGTGGGTGGGAACATCCATGTTTGAGCGAAAAACAGCGAAAATATTTTATCGAAATGCTCATTTTCTTAAGTTAACGCCTATGAGCTACAGCGGGAATTGCTGAAGAAAAAGTTGCGTTGTACCAACACTTAGTGTTTAATGTTAATTATAAGTGCTTGCTATGCAGGAAGCTTGGCAAAGTTGTTAATCAGACATTTTGAGTTGGTAAGCTAGTTCAAAAATGCCGCTTGCAAAAAGAGATACAAGCACGACACTATTGCTTCTTTGCAATGTCTTTAAAGTTTGTAACTTACAACAAGCATGATTAAAGCCCTTGTTTCCACGGAATGTTTATTGCCTTTGTTGAAAGACAAACTAAAGTGAGAATAATATGGGATTCTTTAACGGCGTACGAAAAGTCATTAAACCGCATGTGAATGTTACGAGCTGGGTTGATTTTAGCTCTGTGAAAAATTCCGCAGCTTCAATCTTTGGCTATGTAAAAAAATTATTTGTCCCAGAACAAGCAACACGCACTGAAACCTTTCAACAAGCACGAGCACGTCTTGAACTCAGTGAAAAAGATCTTAAATCACGGTTAAAAGAATTCTATATACTAGCGTGGGCTTATTTTGCACTTGCTGTTGCTGTATTTAGCTATGCTGTGTATTTACTGGTTTTTGCAGGTGCCTTTATTAGTGCGTGGATTTCGTTTGTCATAAGTATGCTAGTGCTTGCGCATGCATTTCGTAAACGATTTTGGTATTTTCAGGTAAAAACAAATCACCTAGGCTACACATTTAAAGAATGGTTTAGGGCAGATTTATTGGGTAAACAACATGAAAAATAATGTATTGCCATTATTGCTTAACTCAAACACGGATGTTCCAAACACAGAGTGGTTGTCATGAATAAAATAATACGAAGACTCTCTTACCTAACAACAAGTTTGGCATTACTATTTTATTGGCAAGCAAGTTACGCAGAAGATGTTTTAAAGATTTTTTCACCCAAACCGGTTGTTGATGGTACGGATAAGTCAATTGTATTATTGGGGCAATTGTTTGGTACGGTCGATGGTGTTCTTCATGGCTATGGTACCCAAATCATGGGTGTTATGTTTGGGGTTTTTAACTCAGCAGTGATTGGTGTTGGTGGTATCATTATTTTTTATACGCTGGTTGTTTCAACCTTAAATACGGCGCATGAAGGTGAATATCTTGGTAAAAAGTGGAGTTCAATGTGGATTCCGATCCGCTCTACAATGGGGGTTGCATTATTAATTCCCAAAGCTTCTGGTTATTCAATGATTCAAATTTTCGTCATGTGGGTGGTGGTGCAAGGTGTTGGCGCGGCTGATACTTTATGGAAAACAACCTTTGATTATATTAAATCAACTGGGACCATCATGCCGACTAAGATTTCAGCTTCAGATATTGCTTCTATTGTTGACAGCTCCGCCAATATCTTAAAAATGCAAATATGTTTACAGGCGGTTAATAAAAATTACAAAGCCAATAAAGGCGTTGATCTTAATCTTAGGCCTAAATTGGTCTTTGATAAAAGTAGTGATGTATACACGGTTCATTTTCCTTCTAACGAACAAATCGTTGGTACTGGGCTTCAAAGTGATATGTGTGGCTTTATCACTTTTAACAAGAATTCAGATGATACTGTTAATACCGCTTTGGTTAGCGCTGTTCAGCAAATGTTATTAGATCAAGAGCCTTATGCAAAGGTGCTGATCCAACAAGACCAATTGAATGACACAACTCGGGCGGTGACCAATATTAAAAATGCTGCATTAGACTATATTGGTATTCTTGATCCTGCTATTCATCGTGCTAACTCTTACATCGATGAAGCTTACAATAAAATGTATAAGGGCGTATTCAGTGATGGGTGGATAACAGCAGGTCGTTATTACCAAACATTGGCGGGTTTAAACAAGGATCGAGCCAGTATTGCGCAAAATACATTAACGGTTAATTTCCCTGACAGTATATCAACCTACACTTTTGGATTTTCGAGAGCCGTTTGGACTAGCGGGGTTGAGGATCCTATGAAGTGGATCACTAAGAAGATTATTGGCCAGGCTAAAAATGAGCTTAAAGCGGGCCCGAGTACGAATGTAAGCATTACCGGCAAGCTCCCAAGGGTAAGTGGTATGGGTGATACCATTGATAAAATTATTAATGTGTTCACTGGTGATCTCATCGGTATGTCTAAAGCTTACTGGGAACAAGGTTTTGGTAAAAAAAATGTTGACCCCGTTGTTGGTCTTGTAAGTTTGGGTAATCGCTTGTTGCGTATGGTTTCTAACGTATGGTTAGCGATTGCGGGCATTATTTTTGTTGCAACGTTTGTGACTTCATTATTACCCTGTACCAAAGCATTTGCCACAGCAATTAACGCAACCTTACTTTGGATTATCCCGTTGATGACAATGTTGCTAGGATTGTTGTTTACCGCAGGAGCCGTGCTGGCTTTTTACGTGCCGTTAATACCGTATATTATTTTCCTATTTGGTGCTATTGGCTGGTTTATGGGGGTGATTGAATCCATGATAGCCGCACCGCTAGTAGCGCTTGGTGTTACGCACCCAGAAGGTCATGAGGCTTATGGTCGTGCAGAGCCTGCTATCATGCTTATTGTTAACATCTTTCTAAGGCCTAGTTTAATGATCATTGGCTTTATTGTTGGCATTTTATTATCGTATGTTGGTACAAAACTTTTGAATATTGGTTTTGGGCCAGCGGTGGCAGAAATGACGAATGCCGGTGGTAATGCTTGGAGTGATGGTTATAAGGCACTGGCTATTATCCTAATTTATACACTGCTGGTAACGTTGATTTTGAATAAGGCTTTTAGCTTAATTACCGAAGTGCCTAATAAGGTGCTGCGTTGGATCGGTGGTAGTGAACAGTTGGGTGATTCTAGCGCACCGCTTGATGAAATTAAAGGTGGCGTTTCAGGGGTTGCGAGTAAGTATGGCAGCACTGTATCTGAGATGAGTGGTGAAACAGCTAAAGGTGCGATGGATGCGGGTACTAGCGCTGGCCAATCCTGGTGGAAGGGTAAAGATACAAGCGGCTCTGGTGGCGGTCTTTCAGTAACTACAGGTGATGCTGGTAGTGTGGCTGCTCTTGGGGGATGAGCATAAGCGCTGGGGCGCCCACGCTTGTTAGCAAAAATAATTGTTCCTGGCTACAGGGTGAATAGCTACCCCATTTGTAACTATTCAGTAAACTTAACTGTGAATTTGCCAAGAACGTTCAGATTTGGTGATAAAAACAGCGAAAATATTTTTGAGAAAGCGCAGTTTATATGTGAATAAATGAGCATTTCGATAAAAGATTTTCGCTGTTTTTAGCCCAAATATGGGCGTTCCCATCTACAGGGTGAATAGCTACCCCATTTTTTTATAAAAGGTCATTCAACCGCACCTTAGCAAATGAACCGGGTGCGTCTTGAAAGGTGAACGATATAGGCCAACTAAGATTCAGAGTATCTGCTCACCCCCTTTAGCTTTATATTGACCAGAACGTTCTTGGTAACTTCACCTTCAAATTTGCTGAATAAGTTACGATTTTTTTTGCCAATTTTTATGTGAATTTTTGTGCGGTGTTCTTTAATCCATCTAGCGTGGAAAAATCTTCTGAGCAATATGCAATCAACGACGGATTGACTTCTAAAAACATTTTTTGTAATGAAGCATCAGGCCCTAGTTCGATTGCACACGGATAACCAAGTTCATGCGCTATGGCCATTGTGCGGCCCCACTCCAGTGTTTGACATAATTCATTTGCTAACAATGGGAGTAGGGTCGTGGTGTCATGTACTACTTCACTTTGTAGTGCATTCAAAATAGGAAATGTGAGTGTGCGCTTGGAAAAGTTCTGTTGTAGAAATTTCAAGAACGGTTCGCGTGCCGAATTTAGTAATGGTGTGTGTGACGGCAAATGTATTCGTAAAGATTTTGCTGTTTTAACTCCTAGTTGCAATGCAGAATCAATCAATAGAGTTAAATCTTTTTCAAACCCACCGATGATGTAATGATCATCAGCGTTAATGATCGCGAGATAGCACTGATGTTTTTTTGCTAGTTGCTGTGCGGTGGATAAATTCAAATTTCCTTTTAGTGCAATCAATCCAGATGATTCATTTGTTATTAGTGTTGCTGCATCATGCATCAGTTTTGCGCGCTGTTGCACCAATAAAATAATGTCTGCTAATTCCAAATTCGCACTGGCACAAAGCGCAGTGATTTCACCCAGACTATATCCAGCCAACAATACATTTTGCAAATTTAATTCACGAAATAATCCAACTTCTAAAACCGTAATTAATACTTGGGACGAAATCTCGTCATTACAAGCTGTTTCAACACAGGCGTCATCGAACAAATCTAAATTTAATTTTTCTCCGGCCTGCACTAACCAATCATGACCCGTACTAGTGGTTTTTAATAAGCGATACATTTTTGCGTGTTGCAAACCTTGGCCAGCAAAAGTAATTAATAGTGGCATCGTAATTTCTCGTTAAAAAGTTGACTGATAAAAAGTAGCGTTGCAATTAAATCACCAACACCACCTGGGCTTAAATTCTGTTGCGAAAATTCTTGATGCACCTGCAATGCAAGATCCGTGCGCTGCTGCAAATTTTCAAGCGCGAGAAGCTCTTCTGCTTTTTTTCTCGCAAAGCGCATACCGCGTTCACCACAGCGATACAAAACATTAGTGTCATCTATTTGACGTAAGAAATAAGCATAAGCGTATAGACCGCTTTGATTTAGACAATTTGTTACTTCAAATAGCGAGAGAAACTGTTCGAGTGCAGAAAAGATCACGGGATAGCCCTGTTGTGCCATTTCCTTTGCGCCAATGATCTGAAATTGTTGCTTTACTTGTTGGCCATGACTGGAATGAGGTGTGTGATGATCACTCAATAGGATAAGCCAATCTTGCAGAAATTGTTGTTGTAATAGATGGCTGTTGAATTCGCGTTTGGATTGAAGCAAGCGCGCGGCAGATATACTCATCAAGCCTAAAGAAAAAATTGCGCCGCGATGCGTGTTGATTCCTCGAGTGGCGACTAACATGCGTGCTTCACTGTGCATCGCAAATTTCTTTAGTTCGTTAAATGAAACTTGAGCACTATCCATCAGTACTAACTGATAAAAATAATGCCGTAGAGAAAATAGGCTGCGTAAAAAAGTTTCGCCATTCATATCGCGATGTGCGCCGCAATCAACGAAACTGACTAAGCCAGGTTTAGGAAATATTTTAACTTCCATATACAATGCACGTACCGCCAAGCGTGCTAGTTGGCGCGCAAGTTTTTTAGGTTTATGGGCAAAGTGTGGGATAGCTTGCATAGAGTTCTGTTCGCTTGTATAAAGAAACATCGTTCACTGTTTTAACCAAAAATTCACTTGGCGTTGGATTTAATAATTCACCGATGGCAATTTCACCTAAACCTGGAAAACGAATTTCGCCATCGATTTTCTTTTTGGTGGCTAAGACTAATTGCTCGCACAGATTTTTTAATTCTAGTAGTGATAAGTCGGTATACTCGATTAATAGATCGAGATCAGATTTTGCAGTGACATAGGGTTGATCAGATAAATATTGCCACAAATGTGAGCCGTAGATTCGGATCGATTTTAGATTCTGAATATTGTTCACCTCAAAGGCATGATTTGCTGCGATTTGTTGCAGTGTGGGCAAAGCAGTTTCCGCTAGTACATGTTTTTGATCTACTTTTAGCGAAACTCTTTGCTTTCTGCCATTCACCAAAATAACTAACGCTAATTGCAATTCAGCTGTCGTTTGGCGTGGATAAATTGCTGGAAGATTTTGTTCGAACCAATTTAAAACTTTATCACGTTGTGAAGTTGTAGTGGTGAGCAAAAATTTAATTTCGGAAATTGATTCGGGGCGGAGATAAATTAGTTGGTGGCGTTGAGGCATTGACTACTCTCACATTTCAGTGGTTTACTGGGTTAGCGATGTTAAATATTGGCTAAAACTTTTTCAAAGACGGGGTAGGCGAGTTTGCGACCGCCGCGTTCGAAACCTAATTTTGCGCGATCATCTGTGGCGGATTGATCGGCGTGTTTGATTAACGCTTTTGCCAAGTCGCTTAATGGTACTATGTCGTGAATGCCCCCGAGTTTTTGAAAGTTTTCAATACCTGGCGCAAATACCGGTGAGGTTTTGCTCAAGGCTTGCAGTTTTTCCAAGCTGATCTTAGTCACTTTCGACATACCTTCTAACCACATCACGGCAATTTTTGCTTCTGGTAAGGCGAGAATGGCATCGGCCATCAGACCATAGGCGATAAAGCCACCACCAATGGCTTCATTGCAGACCAGAGAAATTAATTTATTACCTTGCAGACGTAGACATTCAAGTGTGGCTAATAGATGCGAAAAATATTGATGCATTCCCAGCCATTCATCACGCATTGTGAGTGCTTGTCCTGCAACATCGACTAATAAAAAAATCGGATCAGGTGATGAACTGTCTAAAATTTCAATTAATTTTTCTGACATCAGCAAACTTTGTTCAACGCCAAGGAAGGTTACTTCTTGCACGCCGACGATATGAAAACGTTGTTGATCAATTTTTCCTTCGCCTGCTATCACACTTGCTTGTTCTGTAATTTTAAAATTCTGACCAAAGGCTGCTTGCAATACATCCGTTATTTTAGCCATGAGTTACTCCTTTGTCTTAATCGTGTTGGCAAATTTTAAAAATGTCTCTTTATTCGCATCAAACAAATTAGTGGAAAGTTCAGGATGCAATTTGTGCAGGTAGGTTCCTTCTTCACTAAAACCGGTGGTTGTATTGAAACGATTTTTCAACGCTTGATGCTGTTGTTTTAGTTGTGCCGTGCTGAGCGGAACCGGTTTGTCGATCAATGTTTTTATCGCTGCCTGAATATCGGGCACATCAAAACCCACAAATTGTTGTGCAACGTTTTGCAAATAACGTGTTTTGCCGCCATAAACGCGCCACATCAAAGGGCGATCTTGCGCATCAAATGCTTCAACACCTTTTACAGCTTCGATTACTTCAGCACCCGAAACACCCGTGCGGGCGACTTCATTAACGATCACATGATCTAAACAAGTGGAGGTAATTCCCATGCCACCATACGCACCATTTTTCCCACAGACGATACCAAGAGTGACCACTCCGGCTTTTCGTGCAGCAAAAATGGATCGTACAATTTCAGAGATGGAAATTTCTCCTGCATTGGCTTCATGTAGTCGTACGCCACCGCTATCGAGTAAAAATAAAACGGCCGCAACTTTCAAATTTTCTGCCGCACGAAATAGACCAGTGATTTTTGCGCCGTGAATCTCACCGACTGCACCACCCATGAAATCTTTTTGTTGCGCGGCGATCAAAATATTTTTCCCCGAAAATTTTGCTGAACCAATCACCACACCATCATCACCCTCACCAGGTAAACCCAGTGCGGCGAGATGTGGGCTATAGAGTGGTTCAGTTAGCCATTCTTTAAATGAACCATTGTCGACTATGGCAGCAATGCGTGCACGAGCATCGAGCTCTAAATAATTTTTCCCTAGTTTGTGATAACCCTGAAAATTTTCCAGTGCTTGTCGTAAACGTAAAGCAACGACAGCAGGCGTGCCGCCGTTATCATTCAGTGCGAAGCTAAGTCCGGTGGGTTGATATTCTTGAACAAAATTATCGATCACTAATTTCCACGTTTCTTTGAAATGATCGACCGAAGTTTGTACTGTAAAAACAGCTTTATCTGAATCGTTAGCAGCAATAATTACTTCTAAATTGCCTGAACCGACCACACCACAAACGGCACGCTGGCCCGTTAATGACTTTCCTTTTAAAGTATACTCAAATGTGAATTTTTCCATGGCAACTGCCCCTTACCAGTTTCTGAATTTTTCAGGTGGTTGATATAATCCTTGTGAAATATCGACTAAATCGCGAATCGATTTCGCTGCTAATAAATCACGAGTGGCATCCGATAATT
This sequence comes from uncultured Legionellales bacterium, assembly GCA_964352905.1. Classification (GTDB taxonomy): domain Bacteria; phylum Pseudomonadota; class Gammaproteobacteria; order JAHCLG01; family JAHCLG01; genus CAYGTS01. Next base: position 29,423 of record CAYGTS010000012.1, read on the forward strand.
TAATGCCTAAATCTTCTGGGCGTTGAATCACTTTGCGCTCACGCAATTCAGTTACTTTTTGCGTATCGCGTTTAACACCAACGGGTGTGTAACCTGCGATACCTCGAATGGCTTGTTCTCGTTCAGCCATGTTTTTGCACATCAATAAATTTGCAATGCCTTCTTCGGTAACGATGTGCGTGATGTCATCGCTGTAGATCATCACGGGGGGTAGATCCGCTTTCATCGCTTTTTGTAATTCCCACGCATCTAGTTTTTCGACGAATGTTGGCTGTCCTGCACTCTGGAATGTTTCTACGGTTTGCACCACTAATTTTCTACCACGTGGCATGTTCAATCCCAACGCTTGTGCGCGTTCTTTGCCTGCTTTTATCCATGCGCGCGAACTGTGACGACGACCGGGTGCATCACAACCCATATTAGGTGCGCCACCAAAACCAGCAATACGACCGAGTGTGGCTGTAGAACTATTTCCTTCGATATCGATTTGCAAAGTTGATCCAATAAATAAATCACAGGCGTAGTGTCCGGCGAGTTGGCCAAACATGCGATTGGATCGCAGGCTGCCATCTTTACCCGTGAAAAATACATCGGGACGTGCCGCGACATAATCATTCATACCGACTTCACCGCCGACAGAATAAATCGATTGCACCCAACCATTTTCAATCGCTGGAATTAAGGTGGGTAATGGATTCACCATCCAATGTCGCAGAATTTTTCCTTTTAGTCCAAGCTCAGTTGCAAAGGTGGGGAGAATTAATTCAATGGCACAGGTATCAAAACCAATGCCGTGATTGAGAATATTGACCTCATACGGCGCGTAAATACCTTTGATCGCCATCATCGCCATTAGAATTTTAATTTCATTAATCAGTGCGGGATCGCGCGTGAACAAAGCGGGAATGGTTTCAGGAAGAGGAGATTGAATGATCACATCAACCCAATCACCTGGGATATCCACACGTGGTAATTGATTGACAATCTCATTCACTTGCACGATGACGACGCCATTGCGAAAAGCAGTGGCCTCGATCAAAGTAGGCGTTTCTTCCGTGTTTGGGCCGGTATACAAATTACCTTGTCGATCAGCTTTATCTGCCATGAGTAAACAAACGTGCGGCGTAAGATCGGTCACCAGTCGGGTGTAGAGTTCATTGTAGGTGTGAATATTACCGATGCGAACTTTCGATTGATCCAGCATACTGGATAAACGAACCGATTGCGGTCCAGCATAGGCAAAATCGATTAACGAAGCAATCCCTTTTTCGAACACATCTAAATGTTCTGGCAAAGCAATCGCTGATTGCAGCATGTGCAAATTGTTTATTTGCTTTGGATCAAGTTGTGTTAACACTTGTGCCAAAAACTTTGCCTGCTTCTGATTATCACCTTCAATGCACACACGATCACCGCTGTGTATCAGGCGTGATAGAACGGCAAGTGCATCAGAGTGCTTAACGAATTTTTTTTGCTGGATATAAGCTTGAATACTGTTAAGACGAGAGCGGTACTTAGTGCGATTGTTATCCCACATTCCTGTCTTCCTTCCTGTTGGAGTGGCTGCGCCAGTTATCTTATGACAGCAATTCCCGGTGTAAGCGAGGAACAGCCTCAAATCTGACCGTTCTTGAGTTATTCAACATCACGCCGGGAATTACTGATCCTATGATGGTTTGGATGCGTGACTATACTCTTCGGCTTTCATTCTGCGGCTTTGCTGTGCGCTCATCTTGCGGCTCTTCGTATTACGCATACACGCAGCTAGCAGATTTCGCGCACGCCTCGCCGTAAAATGAAATCCTGTGAGTATAGATAATTCCTTCGTAACTATTCACCATGTAGATGGGAACGCCCATATTTGGGCTAAAAACGGCGAAA
>CAYGTS010000013.1:0-31119 GCA_964352905.1 uncultured Legionellales bacterium
ATCGCCAAATCTGAACGTTCTGGTCAATATAAAGCTAAAGGGGGTGAGCAGATACGAACCCCTTATTTTTAGGATAAATTGTGACCGTTAAAATCTGTGCTGCATCCATTTTTTCAACTACAGCATAAAACTCAGGGAATTCGATGCGATCACCTTCCTTTGGAATGGAACCTAACTCGTTAAAAATAAGTCCTGCTAAGGTTTCAATGCTTTCATCCACATCAATATCGCTATCAAGAATTTGCTCTAACGCATAAACAGAGCAGCGCCCTTTCGCTGAAATTGTTCCATCATCATGTATAACCCAATCTACATGGGTGCGGTGAAATTCATCTTTTATTATCCCAAGTAACACTTGTAATATATTATCTAAGGTAATAAAACCAACCAGCTCTTTGTCTTTATAGACCAAGGAAAAATGAGGCATGCCTGCACGAAACCGGTTTAATAAATTTTTTACTGGCAAATGATAGGGTACTTTTAAAACTGGGCGGATAAAATTATCAAAATAGCCGTTATCGATTTTTCGCGCCAGTAAATCTTTTACATGAAGAATCCCAACTATTTCGTTTTTCTCAGGATCAAATACTGGGTAACGAGTATATCTATGTTTTTTTATAAAGGATAAAAGTATTTTAATTGACCCACCCTTTTTGATTGTCACCATTTCACTAGCAGGGCGCATAAGCTCTACGACACGCAGCTCATGCAAATCTAAACTTTTTTCAATTAAATCTGCCTCGCTTTCTTCAAAGATACCTTGTTGCTCACCTATTTCTGTTAAAGTTAAAAAATCAGAGCGAGAAAAAATACTTCTATCTTTTCTTCTGCGAAATCCTTTGGTAACAAGCTGGCACACCCATACGAGTGGGTAAAGCGCTTTAATCAAAAAAGTTAATGAGTAAACAGTAAACGTAGCTAGCTTTTCCCAAAAATTTGCACCAATTGTTTTAGGTATGATTTCAGATAAAACCAGTATAGCCATGGTCATAATGACAGGCACCAAAAATTTTGTTGCAACAGGACTGGTGTTGGCCCAGATTAAAGCAGCTTGCTCACCAACTCCGATCGCACCCACGGTGTGAGCAATTGTATTTAGCGTTAAAATTGCAGCCAGTGGTTTATCAATATTTTCTTTAAAATATTGGAGTTGCTTTCCTATAAATGTTTTCTCGTGTAATTTAATCTGTGCGTAAGTTGGTGTGATGCTTAATAAAACGGCCTCCCATAGGGAGCACAAAAAGGACAGAGTAATTGCGAAAATAAAAAATGCTATTAATGTACTATACATTCATACCCCAGTTGTAACTTACTCTGTCGCAGGGAACGCCCTGATCCCCGCTTATCAAGAGGACTGGCGTTTGGGCTAAAAACGGCGAAAATCTTTTATCGAAATGCTCATTTATAACGCATAAACTGCGCTTTCTCAAAAATATTTTCGCCATTTTTATCGCTAAATCTGACCGTTCTTGAGTTATTCAACATCTCGCCGGGAATTACTGACTTGGAATGCACTAAACACTTCATTCAATTGCCGACTCACACGAATAAAGGTGGTGCGTTTGGATAATTCTTTCAGCGTACTTGCACCCACATACGTGCAAGCAGAGCGCAAACCGCCTAATATATCTTGCACGGTATTCGCAACGGCACCTTTATAAGGCACATCCACAGAACGCCCTTCACTGGCGCGATATTCAGCGACTTTACCTTGGTGCTTATGCATCGCTTCTGTAGAAGACATGCCATAAAAACGCATCAAGGTTTTGCCATTTTTTTCGAATGTTTCACCTGCACATTCATCATGACCGGATAACATGCCACCTAACATCACAAAATCAGCGCCTGCAGCAAAGGCCTTAACAACATCACCAGGTACTGAGCAACCCCCATCAGCACACACCAATCCGCCAAGACCGTGTGCGGCATCAGAGCATTCAATGGTTGCTGATAATTGGGGATACCCAATACCGGTTTTTTCACGTGTTGTGCAAACAGATCCAGGACCAATCCCAATTTTTACAATATCGGCACCGGAGAGAATTAATTCTTCAACCATTTCACCGGTCACAACATTACCGGCCATAATAATCGCCTCGGGATGTTTTTCACGCGTCTTAGTCACCACATCAACAAAATATTCTGAATAACCATTAGCCACATCTAAACAAATAAAAGGTGTAATTTTAGCATTAATGATTTTTGCAACGTTGGTTAGATCTTCTTCAGAAATACCGGCGCTGGCAAAACACGATGTTAAGATATTGGCCGCATTTTTTTGTAAGGCTTGCCATTGTGGAAAATCAGCAAATTTATTGATAGCGGTTAACAAGCGTGATTGCTGCAAAATTTTCGCCATTTCAAACGTGCCGGTATGATCCATGTTTGCAGCAATGATAGGTATACCCTGCCACGTATTATCACTGTGCAAAAATTTGTATTCACGAATCAAGTTAACCTGCGAACGCGATTGCAAAGTTGAACGTTTCGGTCTAATTAAGACATCTTTAAAATCAAGTTTTGTACCTTCTTCAAATCGCATGCTGGGCCCCTTTAACGATGAACAGTTACGTGCGGATTATAAAACTACCTTGCATAATACGTTTGGTAAAACTAGAGCGCAAATAAAATCCACGCGGCAACGTCACGATCGGTTGGCCCTGCTCACCGATCCCAACACATTGCGCTTTGGCATTAGCCGCTTTCGGGCGGATTTGTAACACTTGCCCCAGCTTAGAAGTGATTTGATCTAACTGGCCCAGACAAATTAAATCGGTTAACTCTTGCCAGTCCGTTTTTAACCATTGGTACTCCTGCGGATTGGGTGACCATAACAATGGCGCACCAATTCGGCGCTCTGCGAGCGGCGTAGTTTTTTCATAGACAATCGGGATCCATAATACCTTAGCCAATTTTTGCTTAACAAGCGATGTTTCAAATGTGAGTTGGCTTAATTTTTGCAGCTGCACCATACAAACGTAGGTTGACTCATATGGCATACCTTGGTGATTAACCGGAATGGTTTTTAATTCAATACCTAAATCAGCAAAATCGGGTAAAGGTTTTGAACCACTACTTGCCCCCAAAGCTCGCTCAAGTAATTGCCCAATCCAACCTTTATCTTTTAGCAAATTAACTGGCACATCCCGTGATAATTGCATAGCAAGCTGTTCAATTGTACAACCTGCAATACTTTCTGCGTTGCGTAATAATTCTGCGGCACTGCTTGGAGTTGGCATAGTAACTACTTTAAAAATAATTCAAGCGGCTATTTTAACCCTTTTTACCTGCCGATCCAGCCCTGCCGTGGATCGCCCTCTTGCTTATTATAAAAAACAATGGCATATTGAATTCATTGATTAAATCCTATGTGATTTAGCGTAATACATGGAGAGATACTCATGCCGCTCACGCCATCTACAATGCTACCACTCGGCACAGCAGCCCCTCGGTTTACGCTATATGATGTCATCAGCCAAAAAGAATTATCCTTAGAAAATTTAAAATCACCCCTTGCTACAGTAATCATGTTCATTTGCAATCATTGCCCTTACGTTAAGCATATTGAACATCAATTAGCCGCTGTAGCCAAAAGCTATCAAGCAAAAAATATTCAATTTATAGCGATTTGCGCTAACGATGCTAACCATTATCCTGCTGACGCACCTGCTAAATTAGCTGAACGTGCAGCAGCGTTAGCCTTTTCTTTCCCCTATTTATACGATGAAGATCAGTCTGTAGCGAAAGCTTATCAAGCTGCCTGCACACCCGATTTTTTTGTGTTTGATAAACACTTAAAATGCGTGTATCGCGGGCGTTTTGATGATGCTTCACCGGGCAATAGTAATCCTGTTACCGGTAAATCACTCACTGCTGCGCTTGATTGTATATTGGCAGGTAAAAATGTTCCCGCGGAACAAATACCGAGTATTGGTTGTAATATTAAATGGAAAACGTAAGGAGTTTACGATGAAATTAGTAAAATTGGGGCTTTTAATCACTGTGTTGGCGCTTGGCTTAGCTGCTTGTAACCGTAGCGGCCAACAACCATCTGGCGCTGCTGATCAGCAAAATGCAACTCAGCAACCCGCTCAAGACCAAATGGGTGGTGATCAACAAAATAATTAATCATTTACTGGAAATTGTTTTATAAAACATTTGTAACTATTCAGTAAATTTAATTGTGAATTTACCAAGAACGTTCAGATTTGGTGATAAAAACCTCACTTCTCTTTAGAGTGAGGTTTTTTTATGGCCTTTATAAATATTGGACCTGCTCAATCACATATTCAACAACACCACTTGGCGTTTTAACACTCACTTCATCATCTTGGTGTTTGCCAATTAAGCCTCTAGCAATCGGCGAGTTAACTGAAATTTTATTGTCTTTAATATCCGCCTCATCATCACCCACGATTTGATAAGTAACCGTTGCTTCATCAGCCAAATTAATTAATGTGACTGTCGCACCAAAAACGACAACACCATCTTTGGGTAATGCGCTCACATCGATAATTTGCGCATGTGACAATTTACCTTCAACTTCTCGAATGCGGCCCTCAACGAAACTCTGCTGCTCACGTGCGGCATGATATTCTGCATTTTCTTTTAAATCACCATGCGCACGCGCCTCAGCAATGCTATTAATGATTTTAGGACGTTGCACCGTCTTTAAAAAATGTAATTCTTCACGTAGTTTTTCTGCGCCTTGTTTAGTCATTGGCACTTTGTTCATTTTTTCACCTCAATTATTTTTAGCGATCAGATGATTCATCCTGATTATGACGTACGTTATCATACTGTAGAGAATAATAAAATACCGTTAGGACCTAATCAGCAATTCCCGCTGTAGCTCATAGGCGTCAACTTAAGAACCGCCTCCCCAACGAAAGTTGGGGTCCAGGGAGAGAATCCACTAAATTCAATTTACATGCGTATTTTCTAGTACAAAAGCTATCTAAATTCACCCTGATTTTATGTTTCCCAGTCTTTTTCCCTGGACCCCAACTTTCGTTGGGGAAACGCTAGCTTGTTCATTTTCTTAAGTTGACGCCCATGCGCTGTAGCTGGGAACAGCCATATTTGGGCAATCTCACGCTAAAAATCCCAAAAAATGTGCTCATTTATTACGCATAAACTCCGCTATTTTTTAAAATTTTTAGCGTGACCTTGCCTCAAATCTGACTGTTCTTGAGTAATCAGACATTACGGCGGGAATCGCTGCAACTTAGCCACCACAGCCTGTAAATCAAGCCAAGCTTTGGCTTTATCGCGTGGGTTACGTAATAAATAGGCCGGATGATACGTCACGCGTAACGGAATATTTTGATACAGAAAATCTTGTTGGCGCAATTTACCCAGCGGTTGATCGGTGTTTAGTAAAAAATGCGCTGCAATTCGGCCTACTGCCAAAATTAATTTAGGCTGCATGAGTTCAATTTGTTTGATTAAAAAATCAGTGCAAAGTGCGACTTCTTCAGGCTTAGGATCGCGATTATTAGGCGGGCGGCATTTCAAAATATTAGCAATATATACTTGGCTGCGATCAAGCTTAATCGCGCGCAACATGTTATCCAATAATTGCCCAGCGCGGCCCACAAACGGTTCTCCTTGCTGATCTTCATAAAACCCAGGCGCTTCACCAATAATCAATAAGTTAGCATTTGTATTACCTACGCCAAACACCGTTTGCGTGCGCGTGCAATGTAACTCACACGCCGTGCAAGTTGCGACTTGTTGCTGCAACGCTTGCCAAGGATCGCTATTTTCAGGGTGAACTGTTTGCGCAACAGGGACTTGCATGCCAAGCTTGCGCTCTATCCACACCGGGATCCCCATTTGTTGTAAATAATAATATTGCTTTTGCTTAAGCATAGTTTGTCTCATATTCAATAGTTCACGATGATACTGATTTTTTTTCAAAGAATACAGAGATGGTGAAATTTGGGTTGACAAAAAAGAGACGTGGTATGCTATAAAAGTATGGAAAAGATAGTTTTCGACTAACATGATGAAAAAAATACCAAACTCATGCGGGAGCGTGGAATTGGTTTTGAAGATATTATTGCCATTTTAGAGACTCGAGGCTGTTTAGAGGTGATTGATCACCCAAATCCTGCAAAATATCCTGATCAAAAAATTTATATAGTCGATATTAATGGTTATGCTTATCTTGTTCCATTTGAGCGATACAAAAATAAATGTATCCTTAAAACTGTTTTTCCAAGCCGTAAAATCACTCGATTGTATCGAGAAAAATTAGTAAGAGGTGATCAGCATGAATAATCGAGAAAAAACGCCTTTTGATATTAAATTGGATCCTGAAGAACAGGCATTGGAAGATGCTTTACCAGATGTATGGGAAAATTTACCTTTTTCTTCTCATCAGGAAAAAGAATTAAGTTTTGCAAAAGAAACTGCTGGGAATTCTTTGCGAAAAGAAGCTAAAATTAACATCCGTTTAACCAGGCATGATGTAGATGGATTAAGGCGCCTTGCTAGTCGGGAAGGTTTACCGTATCAAACACTTATCGCGAGTATTTTACATAAATATGTGGTTTCTCGTTCCTAAGCTTACTCTAAACAGCCCTTGACTCTCGCTAAATAACGCGGATAATAATCATTCTCATTTAAGAATAACCTATAGTGTTTTAAAAACCGGGAAGTTATTAAAGTGTTTGATTTTTCGAAACTCAAAGTGGGCGATCAAGCGGTTGTGACCGGCTACAACCCCTGCGATCTAGCCTATCGCCAAAAATTACTCGCCATGGGCTTAACTCGTGGTGCGCGATTTTCTGTTATCAAAAAAGCACCATTAGGTGATCCTGTTTTAATTGAATTACGTGGCTTTAGCTTAAGCCTACGCCGTGATGAAGCGACTGCATTGCAGCTGTGCAAGGTAGGTGATCGTGATCTACTATAGGAAAGTCACGTTGGTTGGGAATCCCAATTGCGGTAAAACAGCATTAATTAATGCCTTAACGGGTTCACGTTTAAAAGTGGGTAATTGGCCAGGTGTGACGGTTGAAAAGAAAAGTGGCTTGCTAAAAGTTAAAAATAAAGAAATCGAGCTGGTAGATTTACCTGGTGTTTATTCTCTAACAACGCCAAACCCATCATTAGATGAGCAAATCACTCATGATTATATTTTAAAAGAAGATCCCGGTTTAATTATCAATGTGATCGATGCTACCAACTTTGAACGCAGTTGTTATTTAACTTCACAGTTACTCGATCTGAATAACCCAATGATTGTTGTCATTAGTATGCTTGATGTTGCCAATCGGCAACGCATTAATATTGATACAAAAGCGATCGCTAGGAAATTAAATTGTCCTGTAATTGCCGTTTCTGCAACCAAATCAATTGGCATTACCGAATTAACTGAATTAATTAGTGAGATGCAGCGTTTTCAAAAAATCGCATTGCATCAATTAACCTATCCTATGGAAATTAGGTATGCGATTAAAGCGTTGCAAAAGCAACAACCACAATTAAAAGCCTTTGCCTGCTTGCAACAATTAGAGCAAAACACCTTGGCTAACAATATTGAAGATGCCGATATTCTAATTGCCGATACACGTTACGAATTCGCTTACGAAATGAATCAGTCTTTCGTTAAAAAAAATGCTACCGCCCAAAAAAATATCACTAAAAATATTGATCGTTTTGTGTTAAATCGCCTGTTAGGCATTCCACTTTTTCTTGGTATCATGTATTTAATGTTTTTATTTGCGATTAACATTGGCGGCGCGTTTCAAGATTTTTTTGATATCACTAGCGATACAATTTTTGTACAAGGTTTGGCACATGCATTACAAGCATTACAAGCGCCAAATTGGTTAACCGCCATCCTGGCCAGCGGCTTAGGCCGGGGGCTAAATACCACTGTCACATTTATTCCCGTGATTGGCGCCATGTTTTTATTTTTAGCATTTCTTGAAGAATCAGGTTACATGGCGCGCGCTGCGTTTGTTATGGATCGTTTAATGCGTGCGGTGGGTTTACCAGGCAAATCTTTTGTGCCAATGATTGTTGGCTTTGGCTGCAACGTGCCAGCAATTATGGCAGCACGCACGTTAGAAAATCGCCGTGATCGCATTTTAACGATTATCATGAGTCCTTTTATGTCATGTGGCGCAAGACTTGCGATTTTTGCAGTGTTTACCGCTGCATTTTTCCCACATGGCGGGCAAAATATCGTATTTGCGTTATATATTATTGGCATTTTAATGGCAGTATTAACCGGATTGCTTTTACGCAAAACGATTTTGCAAGGTAACCCCGCGCCTTTTATCATGGAATTACCCGCTTATCGTTTACCCACCTGCCGCTCAGTTCTTAGCCAAGCGTGGCTACGCTTAAAACGTTTCATTAGCAAGGCGGGCCGTTTTATCATTCCTATTTGTATTTTAATCGGCGCATTAAATGCGATAACGATTAATGGCAACTTTATTAGCGGTGATGCAAATCAAACTTCATTACTTTCTGCCTTAGGGCGTTTGCTAACACCCATTTTTGCACCAATGGGCTTGCATCAAGATAACTGGCCGGCAACCGTGGGTTTATTAACCGGCACTTTGGCCAAAGAAGTAGTGATTGCCACCTTAAATACGCTTTATACACAAGTAGGACATTTAAGTGCGCTTGCGCACAGTCATTTTCATTTTTGGGGAAATTTACGCGATGCAGTGATGTCGATCCCCGAAAATCTTAAAGCCCTGCCCCAAGCTTTTAGCAATCCTATTTTAGCCAGCGCCCCCGCGCAAGCGGTTAACCAAGGTGTTTACGGGGTGATGTATCAACGCTTCGCCGGCCAAGCCAGTGCTTTTGCCTATTTATTATTTGTATTATTATACGTACCCTGCGTTTCAACCACCGCGGTCATGGCGCGCGAATTAAATAAAACCTGGGCATTATTTTCAGTATTGTGGTCACTCGGCTTAGCTTATGCGGCGGCAACCGTGTTTTATCAACTAGCCACCTTTAGCGCGCACCCACGTTATAGCTTAGCTTGCATCATGGTTATAATGAGTGTTTTTGCGCTAACGATCTTCGTGTTACGCAGCTATGCGCAAGGCCTAACAAAGGCTAAATCTGTTGTGGGAGTTGTATAATGCGTTTACTTGAATTAAAACAATTCTTAGTCTCACACAAAAGCGTTAGCATGCTGCAACTGTGCCAACGTTTTAACAGCGATGCTGCGGTTATGCGTGACATGCTGCAACACTTCATCAACAAAGGAAACATTAGTTGCTGTAAAGCCAATAATGCTTGCGGCACCCAATGTGTTAAATGTAACCCGCTGCTCACTGAAGTTTATCAGTGGGTGGGTGATCGCGGTTATTAATCAAGAGTGTAAAGCTTTTAAAAATCAAAAAGTTAACCTACTTTGTGTTTATTGCACCATACTTTCCGCACCCACCTTTATGGTGTATACTCTATGTAACGTACTTTATGGTGTGAATTATGAGTAAAGTTTTTTTTACAACCAAAGTGGCTACCCATAATAGCTTTTGCAATCGCGAGCAAGAAAGGAAAGCGCTGCATAACAGCATTAAGAAAAATCAGCATAGTGTTGTGGTAGCGCCTAGGCGTTATGGCAAAACAAGTTTAATAGAATACACCTTAAGGCAAGAAGGTCATCTTTATGCCAGAGTAGATTTATTTTGCGTTGTTTATGAAGAAGACATTTGTAAAAAAATAGCCAAAGGCATTTCAAAGCTTGTGCGTGAAATGCTTTCCTTTTCAGAGCAAGCTGTTCGTTTATTAGAGCAATGTTTCAAAATGGCATCGATTGCTATTAAAGCAGGTTCATTTGAAATTAATGTTGAATTTGAGAAAATCCATGATCCCATTGCACACTTAGAAGATTTGCTTGAAGGTATTGAAAAGCTGGCCAAGAAAAAAAATAAACCCCTCGTCCTTTTTTTTGATGAATTCCAAGATGTTTTAAAAGCAGATGAGAGCAACAAAATTCAAGCAGCAATACGTGCTGTTGCACAACATTCTAATTATGTCACCTATATTTTTTCTGGCAGCTCGCGCATGATGCTTAATAAGATTTTTGATGACAAAAATCAACCACTATACATGCTGTGCAATAAAATCATGTTAGACAGAATTAATGCGGATCACTTCTACCAACACATTAAACAAGCAGCGCAAAAACGTTGGAAGCGTGTCTTAAGTGAAGATATCATACAAACAATCTTAACGTTAACCGAAAGCCACCCCTATTACGTAAACTTACTCTGCGATAAATTGTGGGATCTTCCTAGTGTGCCAACCTTAGAAACGATCAAGCAATGCTGGGATGACGCATTATTTGAAAACAAAGGTAAGATAGTTGCGGATCTCACACCACTGAATACCAATCGCACCAAAGTGATCACCGTGATTGCTTTGTTAAATGTCGTTAACCAACCCAACAGCAGGTTATTTTTAGAGAAAGTAAAGCTACCCTTATCCAGCACGCAAACAACGATTAAATATTTACTCGATTACGATTACCTTTATGAAACACCCGCAGGCATTGCCCTAACCGATCCGCTAATGAAGAAGTTTATTGTGGAGCGATTTAGTTAAATAAGCACTTTTGCAGCAGCTATTTTGCATGTACAAAGAATGATTTTGTTTAAAAATTATTCAAAATTTTTTAACTCTGTGAAAAAATAGATTTTTTGTGAAAAAAATGTTCGCTTTTATACTTAGTTTAAGTACAATCAACAAATTATTATTTTAATGAATCACACTATCTTAAAAATTATTATTATAAGTAACTGAGGGTAAACACAATGTTTTCGAAATGGCGGCCGAAAAATCACCGCAAAAATTTATATGCTTTAATACAGCAAATTTTTAATTTACTTTCTTGCAACGTGAATGTTAAAGCTTTAGAAAGCTACCTGTATCTAGATAAAAAGAGTGGTTTTAAAGAAGAAGATTTTTACTCAAAATTGGCAGATGATTTCCTTAAAATAATCTTCCAGGAAATAGATACAATTGCTCAGTCGCAAGAGTGGCAGGATGGTTTTACTTTAAATAAATTTTTTCAAAAGTTAGAGAATCTTAGCAATACAGCAGAAATTACCTTCCTTAAAAAAGCGGTTAGTGAACAGTATTATTATAACTTAGGGAAAAGCCAAGAATTTTTACTTAAAAAAGAGCTAATAGTTGTAATTTATGGTAGTGATGTAGATATTGAGAGCTTAAAGATCTATAGCTTTCTACAAGAAAAAAATTTTAATGATTATGACTTTTATGAAATATTAGCAAAAGAATTTTTGGCAAAAAACAATAAGAGCGATGCAAAAGCTGTTGCTACAACCCTACAATCCCTTGAAAGCAATCATCCTAAAATCTCTGCAGAAATTAGCTCGCTCAAAGCTGCTGTGGCGCGCGAAATTCCATTAGTTTTAAACAGCTTACCTGAAGAGGCAAAGGCTAAATTTACAAAAATGAATGAATGCCAAGTTTTTGTAACTAATGTATTTGAAAATATATTAGATCAGAAGGGTATTAAAAATTTAGCAAGTTATAAAGCACTAGTTGATATTAAGCATCTTAATTGGCATAACTTTTACGAAGTTCTCGCACAAGACCTTCTTAATGCAATTTATAATCTTGAAAATGATGGCGGCAATATTCCAGTTGCAAAGGTAAAAGGCCATTTTGAAAGTTTAGAGAAAAAATGTCCTGAAAGGACAGCAGAAATTAGCATGCTTAAAGCTGCAGTGGCAGATCAATTCCGTGACTATCGTGAAAGCATGTCTGAAAGTGAGCAATTAAGACTTACAAGGCATAAAAAATATATACTAGTAACGACAGTTTTTAAGGATCTATCTAGTGATAAAAAGAGTTATAAAATGTTAGCGCAACCCAATCTAGGTCCTTATTCCCGAGAGTTTTATAAAGAATTGTGCCAAGATTATATTAGCCAAGATGATATTAAAAAAGCACCTTCTACGCTTAGTAGTAAAGTGGATAAGCTTTTTGCGTGCTTAGAAAAGCAATGCCCTGAGATTATTTCAGAAATTACTGCGTTTAAAACTACGATGATGGAACAAGATCGGTCATATTGTAAGCATGTAAACCGTGAAAGAAATACGCGTATGAGAAAATAGAATTTCCAAAAGGGTGCGGTAATCATTCCATGAGTTAATATTTTACACTGGCTTTAGTTGGCTTTTTGCTTTGTTCTGCTTAATTTAAAAGCAAAAAACTATTACTTTAAAATAAGTAAGGTTTGTTCATTAACTTAATCTACTGTTATACCTTTTAGAATATAAATATAGATAATTTTATCCTAGTAGGCCAATAATATATTTTATTTTTCCTTTTAATTCAGTATACTTGCATGTTGTTGCGGAAATTAAGTAACATACATAAGTAATGAGAAATCATTATAAAACTATACGAATAAGAAAAAGGAGATAATAAGAATGTATTCACCAGTTCACGGAACAATACCACCTGGGAGTTTACCTCCAGCATTAGCTGATAGTAGTACAGAGTTTCATGATCAAGATATAGTGTTAAGCCGATCTAAAGAACGTGTTATGATAGGATGTTTTGATTCATTAGATAAACTTACGCAAAATTTACAATTAGCAACGGAGGAATGTTTTATTATTGCTTTTTATGTGGGTGAAGACAAGCTTAACATAGAAAAGAGCGATGCAAATTATCAAATAATTGAACGTTCAGATACAACCAGATACACAATATTAACTCCAACTTTAACTCCGTTAATGCAAGTAGGAGTTTTATATTTACCAGGGCAACAAGATGCTGCGATACAAGGATTTTATCTTTATCGTCATTTCTCTTCTTTATATTCACCAAAGCAGAATTTTTCTTGCAAAGCATTTATATTTGCAGAACATGAAAATCCTTGTTTATGCCCAATTCTAGCCCAAGTAAAAGAACCAGTAAGCGAAGTGATAGAACGAAAAAGAACATTATTTAAATTAGTTTGTACTTTAATAAAGCTAACTCAGGATAAAGGACAAAAGCTATTAAAAGATTTAAAATTACCAGGTGAAGATGGTTATAATAAGAATGTTCATGAACTTTTTTATAATGCCTGTGCAAAGCTAATAATCTCACATTATAGATCTACAAGTAAAATATCCTTTTTCGGAACAAACAATAAACTATTCGCTGCTATTCATGCGTTTTTCAGCAAGCTTAAACAAGAAAAAGCCAACTCTAAAGATGTTGCAGATTTAAAGGCGGCAATTATGCTGCGACTGAAAGGATATGAAGCGTATTGTGATAACATTGAAAGTAATGAGCGTAAAAAAACAATGATTGCTGATTTAAGGAGATTTGTTGATTATGTGCGCAGCCACTTATCCGAACAAGAAAGATCTGGCAAGGAAAAATTTATTGAATCCTTAAACAAGATTATTACAAACTTTGAGAAAAATACTAAGGATAAAAACATTTATGCCTTTAAAGAGATCTTTAAAGATGAATGTTATAAGTTTATTTCTGATCATATTTTAAGGCGCTATTCTAACGATAATGGAAAAACAAGTTGGTTAAATGATTTTATTGCTGGAGCCGAAGTTATGGCAGCCGCAAACTATTTTCCCACTCATCTTATTAATGCCCTTAAGGCAGATTTTTGTAAAGCATTCCATCTTAATGTAAAGCGTAGTGCTGAAAACGTATTTGATACTGAAAAAAATGTTGTTAAAGATCATCTTAATAAATACTTTGGGATTAATCTTGAAAATAATTCCTTTGAAAATTACGCAAATCAAATAATCAATTTTTTATCACAACAGGCAATTACTTTGGAACAACAAAAAAGAACACTAGCATTAATGTTTGAAGGTTTAAGGACATTAGCCAATAATCAAAATTCTAATCTAACTCATTATGCTGTTTCGCGATTGCAAGTTGTTGTTAATGCTAAGTGGCAAAAACATGCTCTTGAACTGCAACAGCCACAAGAAGATGAAGATGAATATGGATTAGAGACAACCACAGCTAGCCCAACCAGAACTCCTCGTTCTCCCACACTATTGTCGCGTCGTAATAGTTGTTATTATGAAAGTACTCTAGAAGAACCAGAAGAAACAAAAGAACCAGAAAAACCAGGGGAAAAAAGAATAGAAAGAGCAAGAGCTTTTAGCCAGTAACCCTAATAAGATAAAGTTTTGCACAAGTATATCCATTAAATAGAATACACAGCTCGCGTGCGAGTTGTTGTAGCGCTTCGCTCTCAACGACGGCGATTTCCGTCATTGCGAACGCAGTGAAGCAATCCAGGGAGAGGATCTTCGGTCGTGAAAAACTTAGCAAAACGTGCTAATCGTGCCACTGGATTAAGAGCAATACCATAGTAATAAATATACTGGATTATTAGTTATAAATTAATTCCCACCAACCACGGGATCAATGCGCGAATATTAACGCCATTCGGATAGGTTCTTTCGCGCGTTAAATTTTTAACTAATTGTAGCATTTTAATATCTGTAAAATATTTAGTAAAATGGTTAAAGGATTTACTTGGTTCCTCATCACTGGCTTTCACTTCAATGAGATATTTTGGCTGTTTATCAAGGCAAATCAAAAAATCAATTTCTTTACCATCTTTGGTTCTTACATAATGCAAATCAGTATCAACACCTGTGGTATCTTCAAGATAGTGTAATTCTTTTAATAAAGCACAAGCGACGATATTTTCTAGGCGTGCACCATGATTATTCTCAGCATAAGTATGATCATAAAAATAATATTTAGGTTCTTTAAGTAAAGCACGTGCTATATTTTTATGATAAGGTGTAACACGAAAAATAATATAAAGATTTTCTAATAATTGTAACCATCGTTTGATGGTGCTGGCATCACGTTCCAGATCACGTGCTAAATTAGCATAGGAAATACTGCTGCCAACGTGTTCTTTTAATAATAAAACCAATGTTTCAATTGATTTAATATCTTTAACGCTATGTAAATCAATTAAATCTTGGCGTAAAATAATATCAATATGCGTGCGCCGCCAACGACGATAATATATTGGATCGGCTTTTAAAAAAGGTTCTGGAAAACCGCTACAATGCCATAGCTGATCAAATAATTCTGCAGCACTTTGGTCATGAATAAAATGTGTAGCTTCTTTAAGATCAAGAGGATGCAAACGATATTGAAAATAGCGACCTGCTAACGAATCACCTACCTTTTTATAGGTATCCAGTTTTGCGCTGCCGGTGACTAGTATTTGTGGGTGCGTGCCTTCACTATCATAAACGCCTTTTAACCAACGTTTCCAATTCTTCTGTTTGTGCAACTCATCAAAAATAATTAATTGCTTGTTACGATCCCAATTTTTTTGGCGTAAGGCAAGCCTATCTTCTGCTAGATCATAGCTAAAATAATCAAAACTTGTGGTTAATTGTTTAGCCAAGGTGGTTTTGCCGCATTGTCTTGGGCCTGTTAATAAAACAATTTTCGTAGCTAAGTCTTGGCGAATGTATTGTTCAAGCATGCGTTTCATATGACTATTATGGCATTCACCCCGGAATAGTCAAGACTATTACAGGATTAATCCTGTAATAGTCAATTTCGAAGACGTTCCCTGCTACGGAGCGAGCAGTTACAACTAATTTATATTCATAGCCTTTCACACAGCGCCAATCGGCTTAAACAATTGAGCAAGATCATCGGTGGTTAATTCTAATTTGCTGCCTGCTTGCTCTGAAAATAATCCACTCACCAATTGTCGCTTGCGTTCTTGCATGTCTTGAATGGTTTCTTCGATCGTGCCCATGCTTAATAATTTATACACGAAAACGGATTTTTGCTGGCCAATACGATGCGCGCGATCGGTGGCTTGATCTTCAACTGCAGGATTCCACCACGGATCATAATGAATAACGGTATCGGCAGCAGTAAGATTTAAGCCCGTACCGCCAGCTTTAAGGCTAATCAGAAAGAGTGGCACAGCACCCTCTTGAAAAGCCGCAATCGGTTTAGCGCGATCTTTAGTTGCACCGGTTAGTTTAACATAATTAATATTAGCCTTTTGCAGTGCTTCTTCAATGATACTTAGCATACTGGTGAATTGTGAAAAAAGTAAAACTTTTCGTCCTTCTTCGATCATGTTGGGCAGTAATTCCATGAGTAAATCCATTTTGGCAGAATGTTTATGCGCCGCTTTTGCAGAAGTTAGTTTTAATAATTTTGGATCACAGCAAGTTTGGCGTAATTTTAATAAGGCATCTAAAATAATAATGTGACTGCGTGCAAGCCCTTTACTCTGAATAGCTTTTCTGATTTTTTCTTGCATGGCAAGGCGGATACTTTCATATAAATCACGTTGCGCGCCTTCCAATTCAACTTTACGAATAATTTCTGTTTTTTCAGGTAATTCTTTCACAACATCACTTTTATGACGACGCAACAAAAATGGCTTTATACGCTGCGCTAATATTTGGCGACGCTGTTGGTCATTGTTTTTTTCAATAGGCCGGCGAAACAAGCGTGAAAATTGTTGGTGATCACCTAATAAACCAGGCATTAAAAAATGATAGAGTGACCATAATTCACCCAGGTGATTTTCCATTGGCGTGCCGGTTAAACACAAACGATGATCTGCCTTTAATTGATGAACGATTTGCGTGCTTTTAGCTTTATAATTTTTGATGAAATGTGCTTCATCTAAAATCAAATAATGATAATCATGTTTTAGCAATAAGTCTTTATCACGAATTAATAACGAATAACTCGTGATCATAACATCATATTGCGTAATATTATCGGAATAAGCATGACGCTCATCACCATGAAAAACTAGCAACGTTACATTGGGTGCAAATTGTTTGGCTTCTAAATACCAGTTTGTCATTAAACTGGTTGGTGCAATAATTAAGCTTGGTTTTTGCATACGACCTTGCGCTTTTTCAACACTTAAATGCGCTAGTGTTTGTACGGTTTTACCAAGCCCCATATCATCAGCTAAAATACCCGCCAATTGATACTCACGTAAAAACTGTAACCAGTTAACGCCTGCTTGTTGATAAGGTCTTAATTGCGCTTGAAACGTTTTTGGAACGGTCACGCTTTTAACATGACTAAATTCGGCTAATTTTTGGCCCAATGTTCTTAATTTGTTACCACCTAACCAACGCATTTTGGCTGATTGAAAAGCTTTTTCAATTTCGTGTAACAAAGAAGCTTGATGTTTTGATAAAGTTAATTGACCATCTGTTAACGATTCACTATCGTACAATTCAACTAAAATGGCGATCATGGGTTTAATGCGCGCGCCAGGCAGCATTAATACTTTGCCATCTGGTAATGGCAATGGCAGCATGTCGTTATCAGCCATAGTGGCGAAGTCAACATTTTTATGTTTTTGCAGTAAATTGGCAATTAACGGCAACACGCTAACTTGTTCATTATTAACGATGATGCCCATGTCTAAACTAAAATAATCATAACTGGATTTTTCATCCAGATCAGAATACCAGCTGATCTCATCGTCATAAACTAAAGCAACAAACGCATCATGATGACGATAAACACGCCAACCTTGTTGTTCTAATGCAGTTAATGTCGATGCTGAAAATTCAAAAAAATCTTCTTCAGACTTAAGGTTGGAAATTTCATAATGCTGCCCAGGCGAATTTGTTTTCACATCGGGTAACGTTTTTAATGGAATGGTCTTAGCTAATTGTAATAAATAATTTTCTTCTTGTTCAAAATTACGCACACAAGAATAAACAACGCCTTGCTCGATATAAGTTGGCGTTTGCATAATATAGTTATCATCCATGGTAAAAGGTATTTTTTGCCCTGCATAATCAAAAGCAATGGTTGCAACAGGGAGTTTAATGGTTTCTTTTGGTGCGTTGTAATAACGGTAAGGGCTGGGGAGTTCAAATTCCAGCATATCAAGATGAAGTTCTGGAATTATTTTTACGTCATGCAGAATGGTTGGCTCATTAAATTTAGTTGGTAAGAATGAATCTTCACAATCAGGCAGCATGTTCTTAAGTACGGTATGTGCTTCTTGGCTTTCTGCTGGTTTAATAGCTGGGAGCGTTGCTAACTGTTGTAATTTTTCTTGCGCTATGGGTAATTCTAGAAATCCCATCTTATGCTCGTTTGGTAAATAATAGCACCACGTTTCTAAGGGATAGATATTCGCTTGTAAACCAGCCGCACGCATGACTAAGGTTTGGCTTGCATTATCAGCGAGTTCCCAGTGTAATGTTAATGGTTGCGTTTTTGCAAAAGTAAGAGGGTGATCAGATAGCTTTTGCCAAAAACAACGCCCTGTTTCAACCATTTTCTGTAAAAGTAAGGCACTTTTTTTACCTTTTAATTGTACTTTATTAAAACCTTGTAAATCGCTTTGGCTCATAAAATATAAACTTGCGATAATTTCTTCATCAACTTCTTGTAAGTGCGCGAATTGAGAAGACGATCCAAATCTAAAAGGTTGCGGCTTACCATAACCCCCTTTTTTTAAAAGGCGCGACATCTTTAATTCAACCTGCAAAATAGCAGGATTATTTTGATAACTGCTGAGAAAATAAATTAAAGCGAATTCATCTTTTGGCTTGGTTTGCGAAAGTGTGCCAGTTGGATTGTTCGTGGTTGCTAGCCAGCGCTCAAATGCTGAAGGCGCTGGTGAAGCATGAATCACATGACGCGGCAGTTTTTTTATTTCATCTTTATAAGGCGCTTCTTCATCATCATAAAGGCCAGGGATCTCAAAAGAAAAACCTCTTTTTTTGGCTTCGCATAATGTGGCAACAACGTGTTTGCAATCACCGCCAAGGGGGCAAGTGCATTCATCGATAAGGGCTACTGCATCTCGATCGACCGGCAAAAATTCAATGTTAACAGTGTACAAGTGGTTTAATCTGCCACGAACTTTAGCAACAAGGGCCTTTTGTTTAAGATCAACGCTAAAGTTTATAACACGGCCTTGTGCATGGTACGCGCGACCGCGCATAACGCTTTGTGGATCAATCTGGGTTAGTACGGTTTTATAGGCTAAAAATCGTTCCATTATTATTTTTCCATCTAGCTTAAACAAGTCGGCATGATAGATCCTCTCGTGTGCTAAAGTCCAGGGGGCGATGGTAAGAGCTTGCCGCTCATTTCGGCTTTAGGCATTTCGGGTTTTTACATTTCGGAAAAAAGCAGCATAATAACATTATGAAATTAAGATACATTTTCCACAAGGTAAAGGGATTGAAGGTGCCATCCGTCATGTTGCACAAGAAACGCAAAATCTTGCGATTATTTTTTCAGGTAGTAATCCACATATGCTGCAAAACATGACGCGTAATAGAGCACACTGATAATAGTTATGGATTGATTGTACCGGTCTATCGGGATTTACTCGCCCACTAACAGCAATTCCGCTGTAGCTGGGAACAGCCATATTTGGGCAATCTCACGTTAAAAATTCCAAAAAATGTGCTCATTTATCATGTATAAACTCCGCTATTTTTTGAAATTTTTAACGTGACCTTGCCTCAAATCTGACTGTTCTTGAGTAATCAGGCATTACGGTGGGATGCTGGCCCACTAAAAAACTGTTGTCACTTTTTAATTGCATACAGTGAGCTAAATCATTATACTCGCAACAATTTGGCTGGGCCAAATAACGTTTGTCATTAAAGCACAGGATGGATGAATGCAAGCTAACAGGAATTATACGTATAAAAAAATGGCCTATCGCTTTTTGGTCTTGCAAGCGTCGTTGGTGCTAATCATGATCATCCTTGCACTTGCAATGCACGCTCATACCCGTATAATCCTGTCATTATTTTGCGGTGGTGTAATTTGCCTTATGACTAATTTGTTGTTTATCAATACAATTTTCAAAAGACACGGTGCTTTACAAGCAAGGCGTGTTCTCACTGATTTCTATCGTGGTGAGTTTTTAAAGCTGGTTACTGCTTTTATTGCTTTAGTTATCGCTATTAAAACCTTACCGATCGTTGTGCCGGTGATGATTGCCGCTTTCATTGCAACTCAACAAGCACATTGGCTAGCGCCATTATTTTTCAAGATTAATAAAAGGAGTGCGGTATGAGTGTGACACCTCCTGCAACTTCTGCCGAGTATATTCGCCACCATTTGCACAATTTGCAATTAAACCTACATACTATGAGTTTAGGTGATGGCGGCTTTTGGACTTTAAACTTAGATACCTTAATTTTTTCAATTGTTATTGGCAGCTTATTCTTAGCCTTGTTTTACATGGCGGGCAAACGTGCCACTGCCGGCGTGCCAGGCAAATGGCAAAACTTTTTAGAATATCTTTATGATTTTGCCGATAAATTAACCCGTGAATGTTTTCATGGTAAAAGCCAGCTGATTGCGCCCCTGGCCTTAACAGTATTCGTTTGGATTTTCTTAATGAATTGCATGGATTTAGTGCCAGTTGATCTGTTGCCTTGGTCGTTTCAGCATGCGGGCGTGCCAAATTTACGCGTTGTGCCAACCACCGATCCGGGTTTAACCTTTGCTATGTCTATTACGGTTTTCTTATTAGTCATTTTTTACAGTTTTAAAATCAAAGGCCCGATTGGGTTTGGTAAAGAAATTTTAACTAAACCGTTTGGCCCATGGCTATTCCCGGTTAACGTGGTTTTCCGCATCGTGGAAGAATTTGCAAAAGTCTTATCATTAGCTTTACGGCTATTCGGTAATATTTTTGCAGGCGAATTAATCTTTGTGTTAATCGCCCTACTGCCTTGGTATACCCAACAGGTACCAGGGTTTATTTGGTCCGTATTCCATATTTTGGTTATATGGATCCAGGCTTATGTGTTTACTGTGTTAACGGTGGTTTATCTCAGTATGGCGCATGAGGAGCATTAATTTTAACAATGTGTAAAACAACAGTAATTTTCACTAAATTAAATATCTAATGAACGTTACTAAATAAAACATCTGGAGGGGTGATGGAACTTTTAACATTAGTATCACACATACAAGGCTTAACGGTATTGGGTGTGACTTTAATTTTAGGTATGGGGGCATTAGGTACCGCGATTGGTTTCGGTATTCTAGGGGGTAAATTTTTAGAAGGCGCTGCAAGGCAACCTGAAATGGCTTCAATGCTACAAGGACGCATGTTCCTAGTTGCAGGTTTAGTCGATGCGGTAACATTTATTGGTATTGGTATTAGTGCATGGTTTATTTTCGCTAACCCATTTGTAGCAGCAGTTGTTGAAATGGCAAAACAAACCGCACAAACCCTAGCAAATTAATTGTAAAGGACGTTAGCGATGAATATTAACGCAACGCTTTTCGGGCAAATGATTACGTTCGCCATCTTTATTTGGGTGACTTACCGTTACATTTGGCCGATGTTCCAAAAAATACTGGATGAACGCCAAAGCAGGATTGCGCATGATATTGCAGATGCAGAAAAACGCGTGCGTGAAGCTGAAGCAATGCAGCATCGTGCTGAAAAAGATTTGAATGAAACAAAAATCAAAGCAGCCGATATTATTGAAGAGGCCAACAAACGTGCAGGCAGTATTATTGAGGAAGCCCGTGATAAAGCCCGTGAAGAAGGCGATCGTTTAATTCAGTTGGCGCATAATGAAATTGCGCAAGAAACAGAAGCGGCTAAACATGCTTTGCGCAAGCAATTAGCTAAATTAGTCGTTGCCGGCACTGAAAAATTATTATCGCAGCAAATTGATCATGCACAGAATGATGCGTTGATCGATAAACTAATCACTGAGATTTAATATGATTGATAAATCAACCTTAGCAAGACCCTATGCAAGAGCAGCGTTTGAATATGCTGATGCAGATAATGCCTTAAAAGCATGGCATCAGTTTCTCAAAAATGCGGCTTTGATTATTCGTGATCAAGCGCTAATTAAGTTGATTCAAAATCCAGAAATCAGTAAAACACAGCTTTTTCAGATTATTGTTAGTGTCTTGGGGGAAAAAAATACCGCACAACCGATGCAAAACTTTTTGCATTTGTTAGTGGTTTATCGTCGCATCAACATTATTCCTGAAATACTTTCAGAGTTTAGCTTACTGTTAGCCGAAAAAGAGAAAACAATTGATGTCTGCGTCACTTCAAGTTACCCCTTAAGTGGGACATTACAGGCCAAATTAACGAAAGCCTTGGAAAAACGTTTGCAACGAGGTGTTTTTCTAAAAACAAAAGTTGATCCTTCTCTAATCGGTGGTGCCGTTATAAGAGCGGGTGATTTTGTGATTGATGGTTCAATTAAAAGCCAACTTTCTCGTCTTCAAACAGAATTGGCTTCTTAGCAGAAAAAGGTAAATATGATGGAACTTAGTCCAGCAGAAATTAGTGAAATTATAAAAGAGCGCATTCAGAAATTTAATATTAGTTCTGAATTAAGTAATGAAGGCACAATCGTTAGCTTAAAAGACGGTATCGTGCGTATACATGGTCTTGATGAAGTCATGCAGGGTGAAATGATTGCCTTTGCCAATGGCAGCTATGGTATGGCCTTAAACCTTGAGCGAGATTCTGTTGGTGCAGTGGTTTTAGGTGACTACGATGAACTTTCAGAAGGCGATAAAGTTCGTTGTACGGGGCGTATTTTAGAAGTGCCGGTTGGTGAAGCCTTATTAGGTCGTGTAGTTGATGCCTTAGGCAATCCTATCGATGGCAAAGGGCCTATTGAAACAAGTGCTACTTCGCCGATTGAAAAAGTGGCGCCAGGCGTTATTTCACGCCAATCAGTTAACACGCCGTTACAAACGGGTTTAAAAGCGATTGATTCCATGGTGCCAGTAGGTCGTGGTCAGCGTGAGTTAATCATTGGTGATCGCCAAACCGGTAAAACTGCGGTTGCGATCGATACCATTATCAATCAACGCGATAGCGGTGTTAAATGTATTTATGTCGCAATTGGCCAGAAACAGTCCTCTATTGCTACTGTTGTTCGCAAATTAGAAGAACACGATGCATTAAAACACACCATTATTGTTGTTGCGAGCGCTTCTGAATCAGCAGCGCTACAATTTATTGCGCCTTACGCTGGTTGTGCGATGGGCGAATATTTCCGTGATAAAGGTGAAGCCGCCTTAATTATTTATGATGATTTAACTAAACAAGCTTGGGCTTATCGCCAAATTTCATTATTGCTACGCCGCCCACCGGGTCGTGAAGCTTATCCTGGCGATGTATTCTACTTACATTCACGTTTACTCGAACGTGCGGCCTGTGTTAATGCAGAATATGTTGAAGAAATGACTAACGGTAAAGTGAAAGGTAAAATCGGATCACTTACTGCATTACCTATTATCGAAACACAAGCGGGTGACGTATCGGCTTTTGTACCCACCAACGTTATTTCAATTACCGATGGCCAGATTTATTTAGAAACTGATTTATTCAACTCAGGTATACGTCCTGCGATCAATGCTGGTTTATCTGTATCACGTGTGGGTGGTGCGGCACAAACCAAAATTATGAAAAAATTAGTGGGTAGCATTCGTATTACCTTAGCGCAATACCGTGAATTAGAAGCGTTTGCGCAATTTGCATCGGATCTTGATGATGTAACGCGTCGCCAACTCGAAAAAGGTAAGCGCTTTGTTGAAATCATGAAGCAAAAGCAATACGACCCCATGAGTGTTGCGCTCATGGTCTTGTCATTGTTTGCTGTTGAAAAAGGCTTTGTGGATGATGTAGCGATTGACAAAATTTCGTCGTTTGAACATGAACTACAAGCGTTTGCAAAATCAAAATATAAACACTTATTAGATGAGATTAATACTAAAGGTGATTATAACGAGCAAGTTGAAACAGCCTTAAAAGACTTGATTAACGACTTTAAACAAACTCAAACATGGTAATGCGCGATGCCAAATGCTAAAGAAATCAGAACGCAAATAGGCAGTATTAAAAAAACGCAAAAAATTACGCGGGCAATGGAAATGGTATCGGCCAGTAAGGTGCGTCGTGCCCAAGATACCATGATGAGAACGCGCCCGTATGCTAGGCAAATTATTGAAGTGATTCATCATTTGGGACAAGCTCATCCTGAATATAAGCCAAAATATTTGGATGTGCGTGCGCCAAAACGTGTTGGTTATATCATTATAAGCACCGATCGTGGGTTGTGTGGTGGCTTAAATCACAATTTATTTAAAAAAGTTATTGCTGAAATTTTGCAGTGGTCAGAAAAAAATGTTGAAGTCGATCTGTGCGTTATTGGCAGCAAAGCGGAACATTTTTTTAAGCGTTTAAAAAGTAATATTATTGCAGCTGCAACTCATTTAGGTGAGCAACCTAAAATTCGTGATTTGATTGGCTCGGTCAAGATCATGCTGGATCATTACAATAAAGAAAAAATTGATGTGCTAAATATTGCTTATAACGAATTTGTGAACACCATGACGCAACGCGCTGTTATCGAGCAACTATTCCCAATCATACCGAAAAAAGAAGTGGCCAAGCATCATTGGGATTATATTTATGAACCCGATGCTAAATATTTAATTGATTTCTTGTTACAACGGTATTTGGAATCACAAGTTTATCAAGCGGTTGTTGAAAACATTGCATCAGAACATGCAGCACGCATGGTCGCCATGAAAAGTGCAACCGATAATGCGGGCGAGCTTATTAATAGTTTGCAGTTGGTATATAACAAAGCACGCCAAGCTTCTATCACCCAAGAATTGGCAGAAATTGTGGCAGGCGCAGAAGCGGTTTAAACAATTTCGTCATTGCTAGTGGCAGTGAGAGAGGTGGTAAGGCGATCTCGTTAGTGCAGTGGCACGACTAGAAAGTGCTGCGAAGTGTTGTGAAATTGAAGATCCTTTCTCTGGATTGCTTCGTCGCAAGCTCCTCGCAACGACGAAGGTTTTTGTCATTGCGAGTCCGTAGGACGAAGCAATCCAGGGGCGAGTGGCACTGCGTAAAATGTTAGTTGAAAAATTATTTGAGAGATAAAGTTTAAGAGGAAATGAAAACCTATGAATACAGGTGAAATAGTACAAGTTATCGGTGTCGTCGTACAAGTAATCGGCGCAGTTGTCGATGTTGAGTTTCCACGTGAGCATGTGCCTAAAATTTATGATGCGCTAAAAATCAAAAAAAATGGTTTAGTGCTAGAAGTTCAGCAACAAATTGGTGATGGTGTTGTTAGAACCATTGCTATGGGTTCTACCGATGGTGTTCGTCGTGGCATGCAAGCAGAAAATAGCGGCAAGCCGATTATGGTGCCTGTGGGTACAAAAACTTTAGGCCGTATTATGGATGTGCTAGGCAACCCGATTGACGAATGTGGCCCGATTGAAACCAATGAAAAATTACCTATTCATCGTAAAGCGCCAAGCTATGATGAACAAGCAGCCAATAATGAATTGTTAGAAACGGGTATTAAAGTTATCGATTTAATTTGCCCTTTTGCTAAAGGTGGTAAAGTTGGTTTATTCGGTGGCGCAGGCGTTGGTAAAACCGTTAACATGTTAGAGTTGATTCGTAATATTGCGATCGAACACAGCGGTTATTCTGTTTTTGCGGGTGTTGGTGAGCGTACGCGTGAAGGTAATGACTTCTATCATGAAATGAAAGATTCAAATGTATTAGATAAAGTATCATTAGTTTACGGCCAGATGAACGAACCACCAGGCAACCGTTTACGCGTTGGTTTAACAGGTCTTACCATTGCTGAAAAATTCCGTGATGATGGGCGTGATGTTTTATTATTTATCGATAACATTTATCGCTATACACTTGCTGGTACCGAAGTATCTGCATTATTAGGCCGTATGCCTTCAGCGGTAGGTTACCAACCAACGTTGGCTGCAGAAATGGGTGCGTTACAAGAGCGTATTACTTCAACTAAAACCGGTTCGATTACATCAGTGCAAGCGGTTTACGTACCTGCCGATGACTTAACCGATCCATCGCCTGCGACAACGTTTGCGCATTTAGATGCTACCGTCGTATTATCACGCCAAATTGCAGAGTTGGGTATTTATCCAGCAATTGACCCACTCGATTCAACTTCGCGCCAACTAGATCCGTTAGTTGTTGGCCAAGAACACTATGATGTTGCTGAAAATGTAAAAGGTATTTTACAGCGCATGAAAGAATTGAAAGATATCATCGCAATTTTGGGTATGGATGAATTATCGGAAGAAGATAAATTAACGGTATTACGTGCGCGCAAAATTCAACGTTTCTTATCGCAGCCCTTCTTTGTTGCAGAAACCTTTACTGGCCAACCCGGCAAATACGTACCATTAAAAGAAACCATTCGCGGCTTTAAGGCGATTATTAACGGTGAATATGATGACGTACCTGAAGCTGCATTTTATATGGTTGGCTCCATTGATGAGGTTCATGAAAAAGCGAAATCACTGTAGGATAAATTATGTCCCATACTATTGAATTACATATTGTGAGCGCCGAAGAATCCATTTACCATGGTAATGTCAGCGCGGTTTTTGTGACGGGTAGTCAGGGTGAGCTAGGTATTTATCCTGGCCACACACCGTTATTAACAACGATAAAACCAGGATTGGTTAGAACGCTGAATGAAAACGATTTAGAAGAAATTTTCTATATCTCAGGTGGGTTAGTTGAAGTCCAGCCCAAAACAGTAAACGTTTTAGCCGATACGGCTATGCGTGCTGATGATATTGATGAAGCTGCGGCAATGGAAGCCAAAAAGCACGCTGAATTGGAGCTTAAAGATAAGGCCTCACAAATCAGCTACTCACAGGCAGCAGCGCAATTAGCGCAAGCAATCGCACAGTTGCGTGCAATAAAACGCTTAAAGAAACAATAGTAACTTAAAAGGAAGTGAGTTATGAGTTTGAGCATCGTTATTCTCGCGGCGGGAGCAGGTTCTCGTATGAACTCTGCTCTGCCCAAAGTATTACACCTTTTGGCAGGTGTGCCATTACTAGAGCACGTCGTTAAAACCGCTAAATCCTTAAAACCCGATGGTATCTACATTGTTTATGGCCACGGCGGAGCAGAAGTTCGCACGCAAATGGCGCATCTGGATGTCAATTGGATCGAGCAAACCCAACAACTCGGTACAGGCCATGCGGTGATGCAAGCAATCCCTTTGATTGAACCTAATGATCAAGTCTTAGTTCTATATGGCGATGTGCCGTTAATTTCATTAGAAACGCTTAATAGTTTATTAGAAGCAACGCCGCATGGTGGCGTTGGTATTATTGGTGCTGATTTTGCGGATCCAACCGGGTTGGGTCGTATTGTGCGTGATGCTTCTGGCAACATTGCCGGCATTGTTGAGCACCGTGACTGTAACGAAAAACAATTGCAAATTCATGAAGTTTATACTGGGATCATGACTGCCCCTGCTGCTTGTTTAAAGGAGTGGCTGCCGAAACTGAAAAATCAAAATGCGCAAAATGAATTTTATTTAACCGATGTCATTAAATTAGCGGTTAATTCAAAGCGCCCGGTGATAGCTGTGCTAGCACAACGGTCACGAGAGGTGGAAGGAGTTAATGATCGATTCCAATTAGCAGAGCTTGAACGTTACTACCAATTAATGATGGCTGAAAAAGTCATGTTAGCCGGCGCAAGCTTGAAAGATCCAGCGCGGTTTGATGTGCGTGGCCATTTAGAAGTTGGTAGCGATGTTGTGATCGATGTTAACGTTATCATTGAAGGTGATGTGAGCATTGGCAAAAATTCGTATATTGGCCCTAATGTGTTATTACGTAATACGCGTATTGGTGAAAATGTATATGTTGATGCCAATACCGTCATTGAAGAAGCCATTATCGAAAATCATTGTCATGTTGGTCCTTTTGCGCGCATTCGCCCGGGCACGCAACTTGCACCGTATGCAAAAATAGGCAATTTTGTTGAAATTAAAAATGCCGTTGTGGGTGAAGGCAGTAAAATTAATCACCTCAGTTATGTTGGTGATGCTGATATAGGTAAAGAAGTCAACATTGGTGCAGGGACTATCACATGTAATTATGATGGCGCAAAAAAACACCGTACGATTATTGAAGATCAAGCTTTTATTGGATCCGATACGCAATTAGTAGCACCGGTTCGTGTGGGTGAAGGCGCCACTGTTGGTGCCGGTACGACTCTCAGAAAAGATGCGCCTGCACATACCTTAACCGTAAACACGGTTAAGCAAAAAAGTTATGATAATTGGCAGCGCCCACAAAAACATGCTGAACTAACCGAGCAGGAGAATTAAATATGTGCGGCATAGTGGGAGTGGTTGCAAGGCGTGATGTTGCTGAAATTTTAATCGAAGGTTTAAAGCGTTTAGAATATCGTGGTTATGATTCTGCAGGGGTTGCAATTATCGATCAGCAACAGCAATTAAAAACGGTGCGTGCTTTAGGCAAAGTGCAAAAATTAGCGGAAGCACTCGCGAAAGATCCGATTAATGGTCACGTAGGAATTGCTCACACACGTTGGGCGACGCATGGTGCGCCGAGTGAAATGAACGCGCATCCGCATACCTCACATAACCAATTTGCGATTGTTCATAACGGCATTATTGAAAATTACGAAATTTTAAAACAGCAATTAATAGATGCAGGTTACGACTTTAATTCAGAAACGGATACCGAAGTCGTGGTGCATTTGTTTCATCAAGCCTATGCCAAATTAAACGATTCGATTAAGGCAGCTTTTCACGTTGCAGAAAGCATTGAAGGTGCGTTTGCTTTAGGCATAATCAATACTGCAGAACCGCAGCGTATTATCGCGATCCGTCGTGGTAGCCCACTTGTTATCGGCGTTGGGATTGGTGAATATTTTATTGCCTCTGATCATTTGGCACTATTACCTGTTACACAGCGCTTTATTTATTTAGAAGAAGGTGATGTAGCTGATTTACGTCATGATCAATTAATCATTTATAACGCACACGCGCAAATTGTTGAACGTAAGATTGTTGATTCAAAGCTAACGCATAACGCAACTGATAAAGGCCGTTTCCGTCACTTCATGGAAAAAGAAATTTTTGCGCAACCTGCTGCAATTAATTCAACCTTAGAAGGTCGTTTTAGTTATAAACATATATTTGCGCAAAGCTTTGGTGATCGTGCTGAAGAAATTTTTAGCAAAGTTAAACGGGTGCAGATCGTTGCCTGTGGTACGAGTTTTCATGCAGGCTTAGTGGCAAAACATTGGCTAGAAGGTCTTGCAAAAATACCGTGCCGCGTTGAAATTGCCAGTGAAATTCGCTATCGCGACAACGTTGTTGAAGAAGATACGTTATTTATCACGATTTCACAATCTGGTGAAACCGCGGATACGCTTGCTGCTCTTCGTAAAGCTAAACAACAAGCGTATTTAGCTAGTCTTGCCATTTGTAATGTGCCTGAAAGTTCTTTAGTCAGGGAATCCGATTTAGTTTTTATGACGCGCGCCGGGGTTGAGATTGGCGTTGCTTCAACCAAAGCATTTACCACACAATTAACCGCCCTTCTCATGTTAACCATCGTGTTAGGACGGGGGCGTGGTATCGATGATGAACAAGAACAAGATTTAATTAAGCAATTAATTTCACTGCCGAATGCCATCAATCAAGCGTTACAATTAAATAATGATATTGAAAAATTTGCAGAGCATTTTGCTGATAAAAAACATACCTTATTTTTAGGACGCGGTGTGCAATATCCGGTCGCCTTAGAAGGTGCGCTAAAATTAAAAGAGATTTCTTATATTCACGCCGAAGCCTATCCTGCCGGTGAATTAAAACACGGCCCGTTGGCCTTGGTTGATGATGAAATGCCTGTTATTGTCGTTGCGCCTAACGATCAATTACTCGAGAAATTAAAATCAAATTTACAAGAAGTGCGCGCGCGCGGTGGAAAATTATATGTGTTTGCCGATCGTGACGCGAATCTCACTAATGGTGAAGGTATTGCTATTTTTAATATGCCTGCAGTAGGTTATGCGATTGCACCCATTGTTTACACTGTACCATTGCAACTATTAGCTTATCATGTTGCCGTGATGCGCGGCACCGATGTTGATCAACCGCGTAATTTGGCAAAATCAGTAACGGTTGAGTAAGTTGCTATAATTCTTCAGAAATTGTCGTATGCAATAATAGCGATTTGCCACATCATTAATTTGCATTTTTATTTTATCATCCTCCAGGCAAATTATTTAAAAAATAGTCTGGAGTAAAAAATGTTACATTTTAAAAAAGCTTTATTAATTTCACTCATACCCTTATCTTCTGTGATGGCCAGTAGCAATTTAACCTGTCCTAGCGTTAGTGAAATTAAACGTGGTGATTTTCATACTTGGCAAGTGCTTTATAGATCAAACCAAGAAGGTGCGATGCCAAACGATATTGAAAAATTCAAACACTATGTTGATGGATTCGCTGCTGCAGAATGGTCAAATCGGTTTTTAGAAAGCGGTCATTGTTTTTATCAAGGCACTGATTCCATCATGCATGCCATCATTTTAGCGCATGCAGCTTGGCACCCTGTCACTAATCACACTTGGCAATGGATTAAACCCAATGCCGCGGCAATCTGTTTATCACCTGATGTGACAAACTGCCAGTTTATTCAATAAGTTATAATAGGATAGGTAAAATAGCTAGAATCATTTGTTATAGTCAGTCGATGCGAAAGCCATTTTTTATGTAAATCTTGATGATCCTTTTTTTGAAGATTTGCATGATGATCCAAAATTATTTTATCAGCTTATCGATACCGCAGAAAAACTAATCAATACCCCGATTCAATATTTATTTTTAGACGAAGTCCAAAACGTCAGTGGTTGGGAAAAGTTTGTTAAAAGCATTTACGATGTTAGTAAGTTTAAAAAAATTTGGATTACAGGATCGAATTCTTCATTACTTAACTCCGATTATGCCAAGTTATTAACGGGGCGTTATCTTAGTAAAATGATCTATCCATTAAGCTTTCATGAAATTTTATTAAATAATAAAATTGATAACAAACTCCTATTACAACAAAAACGTCCAGATGCGCTGCGTTTAGTGGATTACATGCTTTATCATGGTTGTTTTCCGCGAATTTATCAAATGATGAATGAAGATAGTCATTTGATCAGAGAATTACTGATTGTAACTACTCACTCCGTAGCAGGGAACGTCCATATTTGGGCTAAAAACGGCG
>CAYGTS010000014.1:0-30687 GCA_964352905.1 uncultured Legionellales bacterium
GTTCTACTCTCTTATCGAGGACTATAACAGATTTTTAACTTACAATTGCCGCGCTTCGCTCACAATGGCGGGATCTTTCGTCATTGCGAGGAGCGTTAGCGACAAAGCAATCCAGGAAAAGGATCTTCGAACTAGCAAAATTCTACGTGGCTTACTAGCTCAAAGATCCTCTCCCTGGATTGCCGCGCACTTCGTGCTCGCAATGACAGGTCTTTGTCATCGCGAGGAGCGTTAGCGACGGAAGAAGAGAGAACCTACTTTCTAATCGCTTTGGGTATAGATACATTCGGTACGCCACTGTGAAACCGAAATTGCGGATCAACCGCTGTAATTAACAATACTTCTTGCTCACGAAAAAAAGCAATCCGATCGGTTAAATCATCATTAGCAATCTCGCGTGCCAAATCCAAATAATCCTCAAAATGACGCGCTTCTGATTTCAATAATGAGTAATAAAATTTTGCAAGTTCATGATCAATGTA
Organism: uncultured Legionellales bacterium; assembly: GCA_964352905.1. Taxonomy (GTDB): domain Bacteria; phylum Pseudomonadota; class Gammaproteobacteria; order JAHCLG01; family JAHCLG01; genus CAYGTS01. Next base: position 483 of record CAYGTS010000014.1, read on the forward strand.
AGGAATCAAGGCAGCAAAACGTTCACACGAGCGCGCTTCAATAAAACTACTTATAATTAACACATCGATCAAGCGCTCAGGCTCATAGGTGCGGCAATGTGCGCGTAAGCCCGGCGCATAAAGGCTTGGCTGTAAATGGCGATAAACAATGCCGCGGCGCTGCATGATTTGCAAGACTTTTTCAAAATGACGCAATTCTTCACGCGCCAAGCGTGAAAGTTTATAATTCAGCTGTGGGAACTCTACATATTTAAAAAGTAAATTCAAGGCATTAGATGCGGCTTTCTTCTCACAATGCGCATGATCAATCAGCAATAGATCAAGATGCTGGCTAGCATGATTGAGCCAAACAGCTGAAGTCGCAACGCCCAAAAAGTTGATAACCGCTTGAGTATATTCCATAAACTGTTCCCAAAAACGTGGTAATGTGCTTAATATAGCGCTATAATTCTTAATAACGACAGTTTTGCGATTATACTGGGATAAAACAGAATGTCACTGGCTTATAAAGACTTAAAATTCACCATCAACAAACTCGGCGTCTTATTATTCCGCTTAAGCTATCCCGCGCGCAATGAAAAACAATATTGGGATAAATGGGCTTCGCAACCGCTGAATGATTTAGTCTTTATTATCATGCGTGGGCTTGCTGAGCATCAACAAAAAATTATACAATTGCGCAGCGAAGAAGATTATTTGCGCGATCAATTCCAAAAAATCGAAAACACCGATATGATCGAAGAAGATAAACAAAAAATTACGGAATTCATTCGCAAAGAATATCGCAACTTAGTTCGTGCTGAAAAAAGTGTTTATCAAGATCAACTTGATTTTATTAAAGATCAAGCGCAAAAAGTGAGGCAACAATTAGCTAGCATGCAACAAAAGACCGATGAATTATGGGAAGCTTTTTTCGATGAGCAAATGAAATTCATTGCCAAGGAAATGAAGAAGCAAGGATTAAGCAAAGAATTCAAACAAATCCAAAAACAAATTCAAAGCGAGGGTTGAAGTTATGCCATCAACAGCTAATAACAAACCATACGAAAGCAAATTGCAAAAATTTTTAACTTGGTTAAATTTACGCTCAGCAGATACGCAAGATATCACCGATCAAGTACGGAATAATTATGCAGAATTTATGAATTCTTTTAATGAAAAAACCGGTGGATTAGAGAGAATTAATACTGCTCTCACTGCCTTGCAAAAAAGTGCCGAAAGCAATATACTTGGTGCACGCGTTGAAGAGGCACCCCACACGATTTTCAACCGCTTAGTGGAAGGTATCACCAAGCTTGCAGAAATCGATAGAATGCCCGCAAACGTGCTATCTGAAGAAGCACTTGCAGCCAGTGAATCATCGGCTACTATGCGCAAAGGGGATGATCTTGTAGCAGCATTAGAAAAAAGTTATAAACAAACAACAGAGGCTACTACTCCTAGAACTGGCCCAAGCGCAGGTGGTGGTTCAGGTAGAACTTAAACTGAATTTTTTTGCTAAACTAAAATAAAACCAAGGGGATAAAATATGCCTGCTCGTAATCAATCCAATCAATCCACTCGTAATCAATCCACAGGTATGATGTTCAAGCTCGCGCAATACTTCGGGTTGGGATTGCCGGGTAGTAAATCAGCTCCATACGGAACTTTTTATAGTAAAACCGAACTCACTCATACTGAGGCACCACTTACAGCTGCAGATCTTGATAAGCTGCTAAAATCACAACAATCGGGTGGTATCGTTCAGGGGCTAATTTATGGCGCAGTTAGCAGTCTTGTGCGGTTATTTAACAGCTTACAAAATCAGCTTTTCATAAATTACCTGTTTAAACTTTATAACGGTGAAAATGCTGAGCTGCCCGATCCCCCATTCCGCAACCTCGATGATGAGGTTCAGGCCATTCAAACTGGCCATAGCAAAGAGACTTTCTTAAATGAATTAGACGCAGCAATCGAAGCCCATAAGAAACTGCTTGAAGGTCTTCACAATGAATTTGCTGAATCGATGCAATCCTTACGTGATCAACATGCCACTGAATTGAGTAGCTTAATTCAACAAAATAACGATAATAAACCGCTTCTCCCAGAGCAGTTTGCTCAAGTTGAGGGCTTTGTTAACCATGTACATGAACAGTGTCTTCCTCCTCAAGCCACCTCAGCAGCGCCATCAAGTCCTCCTCCTAATGCAATGCAAGTTATTCAAAGCTATCAACCAGCGTCACCGGATGCTGGTCATCTATACCATACTTTATCGCAACCTAACATAATTAATAGCGCACTAGAGCTAGTGGAGAATTGCATTGCGCAAGCAACTCGTATGCATGATCGTTACCAGCGCCGGTGCGAACAAGTTAGCTACACCTTAGAAGGGTTACTAGAATTTATAAGCAAGCTTAGTCTTACTTCAGCGAACAACCGGCTTAATTATAGATAGATGAGATAGTAAGGAGATTTTAATGCTAGTATCGCAGTCACCAGTTGTTAATGCATATAGTAATAAAGGTCTTACTTTGGCTGAAATTTTAGAGATCCTAAGATCCCCTGAAGGTAGTATTGCAAAAACACAACTTATAACTGCTGCACTTGCCCCTACTGCGATTAAGCAATGGCTGAGTAACCTACTTAACACTTTTTATGACTGGCTTCACAAACAGCAGGTAATCAGCAATGAGCAACTAGCCGAATTTCACCAAAGTTTTGCTTATGCTAAATCAAACCCTGAAACCCTAAGACCAAATATGTATATTCCTTCAGCTTGGTTTTTAGCTTGGCTTGCCGCTAAGCCTAACCTTAGCCTTGAAAAGGAGCGTGCTAAAGCTTTATTAACCTATGACAGGGATATGCATGGAATTAGATCAGACCTTACAAGTGCGATCGCAACAGCGCTTAATCCTAACAATCCTGATCAAGCGGTATCAGTCTTTGCAGATCCTTTTCCGGCTGATCACCCTTGTCATAACGCTGCTATGGTTCGCCCAAGCGGGCTCGCCGATTATATATTGAGGCAATTTAGCCCAAGTGATGACGAGATCGCGGCATGGCAACACGCTCACTCTGAAGTTGATGCGGATCTGCTAGAAAATAAATTGCGCTTTGATCAGAGAACATTGAACAACTTCCCGCAATTCGTTATGGCTTCATACCTAAAAGCGGTTACTGAAAATTTAAGCTTAACACCCGAACATGCATCACAACTCAGGCTACATGATAGCGTCGTGGACTTAATTGATCGAACGATTAGCTATACAGTTAAAAGAGTATTTGCAGCAGAACAAAATCTGAAAGACTCATTACTACCATTACCTAAACAGCAACAACCTGAATCAGCTTATGCTCCTCGATCACAGCCAAAACCTGAACCTAAAGGGCGTTCAAGATTAATGCCAGAAGGGCCAGAAGAAGGCACACCAGAATATTATAATGCGCAGCAGGCACGTAACAAAAGCGAACAAGTACATGAAGAAGGCTCACTAGAATATATGAGAGAGCAGGCCAATCTTCACCTATAAAGCCCCCCGCTAATCGGTGAGGAAATTAAATTGAAATAGCACCAAGTGCTCTTACATCGTCATTGCGCGCTTTTTCAACGGCATCCAGATAGGCTTCATCAATATCGCCCGTTACATAATCGCCGCTAAAAACAGAATCTTCAAACCGCTCAATGGCAGAGTTACCTTGTTTAGCGCAGGCTATTAAATCCTCAAGATCTTGATAAATCAAACCATCTGCACCGATTAATTGGCACACTTGCTCAACACTGCGATTATGTGCGATTAATTCACTGCGCGCAGGAATATCAATGCCGTAAACATTGGGGTAACGAACCGGCGGTGCGGCTGAAGCAAAATACACTTTATTTGCGCCAGCATTGCGTGCCAGCAACACAATTTGCTCTGAAGTATTGCCGCGTACAATAGAATCATCCACCAACAAAACATTTTTGCCTTTAAATTCGAGTTCAATCGTGTTTAATTTTTGGCGGATCGATTTTTTACGCATCGCTTGCCCGGGCATAATAAAGGTGCGCCCAATATAACGATTTTTAACAAACGCTTCGCGGTATTTCACGTTTAATGTCATCGCTAATTGCAGTGCAATCGGTCGCGATGTTTCAGGAATGGGCACCACCACATCGATATCTTGCCAAGCTTTTTCTTTTAAAATTTTCTGCGCTAAATATTCACCCATATGCAATCGCGCTTTATAAATCGAAATATGATCGATGGTTGAATCAGGTCGTGCTAAATATACAATTTCAAATAAACACGGGTTCAATAAGGGATTTTCAACACATTCACGACGATGAATTTCACCCTCATTGGTAATATAAATCACTTCCCCCGGTGCAATATCATCCACTAAACTAAACCCTAAACAATCGAGTGCTGCACTTTCAGATGCGATCATGTATTCAATGCCCTGCTCGGTTTCACGCTTGCCATAGCATAAAGGACGAATACCGTGTGGATCACGAAAACCAATTAAACCCTGATCGGTGATCATCGCCACCACCGCATAAGCACCACGACAATATTGGTGCACACCTTTAACGGCAGTGAAAATATCATCAATTGTTAAATTAAAGTGGCCACTTTTTTGTAATTCATAGGCTAAGACATTCAATAAAATTTCCGAATCCGAGCTCGTATTTAAATGGCGTAAACTGGTTTTAGCGAGCGATTGTTTTAAAGCTTCGGCATTGGTTAAATTACCATTATGCGCCAAGGTAATACCATACGGTGAATTAACATAAAAAGGTTGCGCTTCGCTGTTTGAATCACCACCGGCGGTAGGATAACGCACATGAGCAATGCCAATATTTCCTTTTAGCTTGCGCATTTCACTGGAATGCATGACATCACGAATTAAACCGCGCCCTTTTTGCAAATACAGGCGCCCATTTTCACAAGTTACAATGCCTGCTGCATCTTGGCCACGATGTTGAATCACCGTTAATGCATCAAATAAAACTTGGTTAACCGGGGTTGTCGTTATCGCTGCCACAATACCGCACATAGTTACACCTAATGATGTTGTTTACAGAACGGTACTATATCCAATCAGAAATCAAAACGCCAGTCCTCTTGATAAGCATTTTTCAAGGTTTGTATCTATTCAGCAAATTTTAGTTGAATTTACTGAGAACGTCCATATTTGGGCTAAAAACAGCGAAAATATTTTTGAGAAAGCGCAGTTTATGAGTTATAAATGAGCATTTCGATAAAAGATTTTCGCTGTTTTTAGCCCAAATATGGACGTTCCCGTCTACTTGGTGAATAGTTACCAAGGTTTTTTCTTTTCTTTTAACCACACACTTAACTGCTGCTGGGTAATACCCATGCCAGCAATTTTTTCAGATCCCATGTTAGCTAAATCTTCAACAATCAAGCGCACAAACTCCGTCACAAATTGCGCGGGTATTACTTGATGCGCTTGTTTTTCGATATAATGATCCATTGCCGCTGCCTGCAAATTATTTTCGATAATATATCGAAGCACCGCTTTACGTTGTTGGCGATAACGTACACGAACTTCATTGTAGTCCATGCTTTCTGCAATAGCTTGATATTCTTTACTCGTATAAAGATAGGAAGCAACATATAACTCTGAAAGTGCACTAGTATCGTTTAACTCATAAATTGCAAGCATTGCAGCGATATAATCATCCTTTTCTACTTGCGTAAACGCTAAGGGGTAAAGATTATTTTTTATTAAGGGAATATTGGCTGCAAGCCTTGACGTGCGTTTATTAACATCAGAAAAAGCTTGCAAGTAAGCAAGTTGAGCTAGTAGAAAAAAACTTTGCTCATACGAATCGGCTATTTGCGATGCCTTATCACAAATCATATTCAATTGGTTAACTAATTGCGCGCCCTCTTCCAAAGGAATATAAACCGATCCCCCAATTTTTATTAAATGATCGCGCATTTTGCCACTGTATTTCGCTTGAATTAAATCATCCGAAAGTAAAAAATGTAATGTGCAAATCACATTGTAATCAATGCGTAACTGACTCGCTCTATCGACTAAATAACGAATGGCTTCTTTATGATTTAATAGCATAATTTTTTCTTCATCTAATTTATCAATCGCCGCAATCCCTTGCATAATTAATGCCTGCGTTTCGCCTAAGGAATAAGTGTTACCTTCCAATCGCGATGAGTTATACGACAAATCAACGAGTAAACGCGTATAAATTTTACGCGCATACGTACCCGCCGGTGTTTCAACTTGTTCTGGCTTATTAATGCTGTGTAGTTTCTCGCGTTGTGCCCGTGATAAATAAAACGTTTTATTCGGTTGATAGTTTTTTAAAAATGAATATTGATAAGTCACTGGATCGCGTTCAAATAGCGGTTGATTAATAATCGCTAAACTGCGCTGCGCTAGTGCACTAAAATGAAACCCGGTTGGCACAATCTCAGCTTGAATCGCACGATAACGTGTGCCTCGTTTTTGGCCTGTTTTAGCAACTAACCCTTCTGCGATCAACTCTTGTAACCAACGTCTCACCGAGCGTTCTTTATACGCTTGCCCTAATCTTTCCAGCAACTCAGCCAGGCCAATATAGTCATCCAAGCTAATGAGTGTTTCTAGGAGCTTTTGTTTTTTAGCAGAAATAATGGTCATACAATACGGCCAAAACGAATGTTTATCGGCCAAATTTAGCATTTATCGGCCAAAATAGCAAGAATACGGCCACTTTTATCATTTGACGGCCAGCTATATCATCTGGCGCTTAGCTGGAGAAGGAGGTGGCGTGCAAATTGCTTTGGGTGAGATTGCTTCTAACACATTATCAATACACTTTGTTTCTTTAAGTTTTTCACGCGAGTATAAAGTAAACAGTAAACCTACAATAATCGCACCAATAATAACCAAAGGTGCTACCCCACAGGTCACGGCAACAAGTGCGGTGGCAAAGCCTAGTGCCGCCGCGCGCCCCGCTATTGCCCTTTTTTGGCTGTTAGGGGTTAAGTTTGCCTCTTCAACTAAGTTACGAATAGAGTGATAATGTTCATCATTTGGGCTTTCCAAAAAATAAATTAAGGCGCGATAAGAGCGGATCATAAATTCAGCGTCATCTGCTTGATGCCGAGCAAGTAAACGTAATAACATGATCGCATGTTGCTTACGTGGCGAATGGATAGCATTAAATCTTGCGATTAATTCCTTTCTAATCTTTGTATTTTCTTCCTGAGGAAAAAAAATCCTGTATCTGTACAAGCCGATTATTCCTAACCAATGCTGGATAAATTCTAATTTGTCATTATCATAACAAATCTAACACACACATTAAATCACTCAAAAACCTTATTAATTGCTTTTATTTTTTCTGTAAATATGATAAAAAGCTCGCTGGTCGTCGGTCCCCGCACAACGATCTACCGCAAACCCCGCCAGGCCCGGAAGGGAGCAACGGTAGTGGGACGATTGTGTGTGTTGGTCAGGCTGGCGGCCTTTTCTTCTGATGGGATAAAGAAAAATGAGTTATCTGGCATTAGCACGTAAATGGCGACCCCATGATTTTGCCAGTTTAGTGGGGCAAGACCATGTGCGCTTAGCATTGGAAAACGCTATTACCTTGAATCGCCTTCATCATGCCTTCTTATTCACGGGCACCCGCGGTGTGGGTAAAACCACCATTGCTCGCATCTTAGCTAAATGTCTTAACTGTGAAACTGCGATCACCGCAACTCCTTGCCAGCAATGCGCAACTTGCCAAGCAATCGATCAGGGCCGTTTCATTGATTTAATTGAAGTCGATGCGGCATCCAAAACCAAAGTTGAAGACACGCGCGAACTCTTAGAAAACGTACCCTATGCGCCAAGTCGCGGTCGTTTTAAAATTTATTTAATCGATGAAGTGCACATGCTTTCTAATCACAGTTTTAATGCACTGCTAAAAACACTCGAAGAACCACCGCCGCACGTTAAATTTTTATTTGCCACCACCGAACCACAAAAATTACCGATCACGATTTTATCGCGCTGTTTACAATTTCATTTAAAAAGCATTACCGCTGAAAAAATCACCGCACACTTACAAAACATTCTCAGCAGCGAAAACATACCTTATGACACTGCTGCATTGAATTTGATTGCTAAGGCCGCCAATGGTTCGATTCGTGATAGTTTAAGCCTGCTTGATCAAGCCATTGCCTATTGCAACAGCGATATTCAATTACAACCACTGCAAAACATGCTAGGTTGTGTTAATCAAACTGTTTTAGTTGATTTATTGCAGAATGTCGTGGCAAATGATTGCCAAGCCATGTTAAAGATAATTAATGACATGGCTGACTTAAATATTCATTTTGATACTGCGCTAAGTGATGTATTGCACCTGTTACATCAACTAGCCATTGCTAAACAACTTGGCACGCTCGAAGATAACGCTTTAAACGAATTATTTCAGCAACTCTCGCCCGAAAGCATTCAACTGTATTATCAAATTGCCTTACACGGGCGCCAAGATTTACCCTTCGCACCGAACCAAAAGCTTGGATTTGAAATGACACTACTGCGCATGCTAAGTTTTCAAGTTGCAGCACCCGTAGCAGCCTCATCTGTCACACACACGACCCCAGAAAAAAAAACACTTAAGCAAAGCGTGCAACTTGATAGTGAAAAATGGCTAAACTTGATTCAACAATTAAGCTTAAGCGGGCCTTTAAAAGCCTTGGCCCAGCATACTCATTTTATCAAGCACCAGCAAAATACACTGTATCTGAGCGTATCTGAAGAATTTAGCCCATTGCTGAATGAAAATAAAATCAAGCAGTTTACACAAGCGCTACAACCGCACTTCCCTGAAGCACTGCAATTGCAGATTAGCGTACAAACCGATCATGCCGCCACCACAGCAACCCCTGCCATGCTTTTGAAAAAACAACAACAAGATAAAAAACAAGCGGCAACTGAGCAATTAAACCAGGATCCACATTTGCAACAAATTCTCAACGAGTTTGATGGGAAACTTATTCCTAACTCTATTAAATTGGTTGATGAACCCGTAAAATAACCCTATATATTTCAACTAGAGGAAAACCCAAACAATGAAACCTGATTTTAAACAATTAATGGAACAAGCGCAAAAAATGCAACAAAACATGCAGAATGCGCAAAAAGAACTCGCCTCAATGGTCGTGATTGGCCAATCTGGCGGTGGCTTGGTAAAAATTCATTTAAATGGTCGTCATGAAGCCAAAAAATGTGAAATCGCTTCTAGCCTACTAGATGATAAAGAAGTCTTAGAAGATTTAATCGTTGCCGCCATCAACGATGCCAACAATCAAGTCGAGAAAAAATCACAAGAAAAAATTGCCAATCTCACGTCTGGTTTGCAATTACCAGCAGATTTTCAAATGCCTCCCTTTGGTGGTGAAGGTGACGCTTAAGGTTAGCCCCTTAATCGATGAACTCATTAATGCGCTGCGCTGTTTACCGGGGGTTGGCCCTAAAACTGCGCAGCGCATGGCCTTTTATTTGTTACAACGCGACCAAAGCGGCGCCAGCAGACTCGCCCACACTGTGCTTAGCGCGTTGCAAAATATTAAGCATTGCCGCAGTTGTCGTAATCTGTGTGAAAATGAGCAATGCCACATTTGCTTAAACCCAAAGCGCGATCAACAATTACTCTGCATTGTTGAATCACCCATGGATGTGCTGGCGATCGAACAAACCACGGTATTTTCTGGCCATTATTTTATTTTGCATGGTCACTTATCCCCTCTCGATGGCATTGGGCCTGATCAATTAGGTATTAATGAGTTGCAACATTTATTGGTGACACGCCCGCTCACTGAAGTCATCATTGCAACCAATCCAACGGTGGAAGGCGAAGCCACTGCGCACTTTTTACGTGAATTGATCAAACCACTCCAAATCAAAACCACACGTATTGCGCACGGTGTGCCAATTGGCGGTGAATTAGAATATATCGATGGCGGCACGATTGCTAGGGCCTTAAGTGCGCGCGAGATTATCTAATGCAACGTAAAGTTCAACTTATCATTGTTATTTTATTGCTAAACTCTCTCGCTTATGGCGAGCAAAACTTAACCTACCTCTATCAACAAGCCGTGGTTAAGGCGCAGCAACAACAGCTTGCTAGCGTGGCTTTACCGGCATTAAGCCACACTCACGATTTAAAACTGATCACATGGACTAATCTGCCCTACGTTCGTGGCACACAAGTCTTAAAAACAGAATTGTGGGTGGTGGGTGAAAAAGCGTTACAAACAATCTGCCAAACCTTCACGAAAAAATCACTGCCATTACAGATCACGCAACTATTAGGCATGCCGCCATTAACACAATATCAAGGCTGGCACATAGTCGTGCTGAGTGCACCCAATCGCCAAGCGACTATCACACCCAATAATCAAATCAGCGCAGGCATTTATCGCCCGTGTTATTCCACTAATTCACTTGCAACAACGCAATGCAACTATCATCTTAACCCCAAGACACCGCGCTATGATGTTTGGGTAGCAAAACTGCAGCAACAATGGCATGCTTATCCATGGACCGGTTTAGGTTACACCTACAACTGGGCTCCTAATGCGCATTCCAAGATTGGCCTAGCCGAATTCGTGATCACGCCAGGTACTCCAATCACTGTCGTAAAAATCACAAGCCCTGCCGCATTTTGCCGAACATTTAGCAGTAATTCCCGGCGAGATGTTGAATAACTCAAGAACGGTCAGATTTGAGGCAAGGTCACATTAAAAACACTAAAACACGCGCTTTACACATAATAAATGAGCACATTTTTTAGTGTTTTTAATGTGAGATTGCCCAAATATGGCTGTTCCTCGCTACACCGGGAATTGCTGAACATTTAGCGTTGCGTATCAGTAGCTTTTCACAAAATCTTGATAAATCTTTAACAAGCGATCGCGCATTGGGCCAATTTTACCATCACCAATCCGCTGCCCATTGACTTCAATCACCGCTAAAATTTCACGACTGGTTGAAGTAATCCATGCTTCATCGGCAGCCAGCAATTCAGTTAACGTAATATCTTTTAACTCACAAGCAATCTTGTTTGCTTTGGCTAAATCAATCACTAAATTACGCGTAACACCGGTTAGCACTCGTTTTGATAAATTCGCGGTTTTTATGACATTATCTTTAACAATAAACACATTGCTGGTGGCACCCTCTAAGACGAAATCATTTTTTACAATAATTGCTTCATCACAACCAGCAAGCTTTGCACGTTCTGTCATCAAAATATTGGATAAACGATTAATTGCTTTGATATCACAGCATTCCCAACGCAAATCTTCAAGCGTAATGGCTTTAATAGTTTTTTGTGAATTCGGTAGCACAGTTTGCACACGCATAAATAACGTTGCTTCATAGGTTTGATTAATCGCATGTTCACGTTTGCTTGCCACACCACGCGTAATTTCAATATAAACGGTTTGCAAAGGATGACTGGGGTTACGCTGTAACAGTTGCTCAATAATCGTCATTAATTGCGTTTTACTCACTGGTAGCGTCATATAGATTGAGTCTAAACTATACTGTAAACGCTGTAAGTGCTCTTCCAGCAAAAACAAACGCCCGTTATACACTGGAATAACCTCATACACACCATCGCCAAATAAAAAACCGCGATCCATTACCGATACCTTGGCTTGTGAAAGTGGTATGAAGTTGCCGTTTAAGTAGATAATTTCAGTTGTGCTCGTCGTCATGAGTTGTTTCCTATCCAAGATAATGTCTATGCGAAAATAATCTAATCCAGTATAATAGCATACTGAATAAAACTGGCTCACAATCAGCAATTCCCGCTGTAGCTGGGAACAGCCATATTTGGGCAATCTCACGTTAAAAATTTCAAAAAATGTGCTCATTTATTATGTATAAACTCCGCTATTTTTTGAAATTTTTAACGTGACCTTGCCTCAAATCTGACTGTTCTTGAGTAATCAGACATTACGGCGAGAATCGCTGGCTCACAATCAGCAACGTGGAGAATAATGCATGATCTTAAACCTTGCCATGAGCTTCATCCCATGGGTTATCTTTTTTATTTTTGTTAATCCACAAAACATGCAAACCGCGATTATCGTAAGCTTTGTAGCGTTTATCGTTCTTAATGTACGCGGTTTATTTTATCGCATTGCCTTCGATTGGATCAGTTTTTTGTTTTTTCTCGGCAGTACTCTTTTAGTGTTTGCCATACACGCCAATTGGTACAATACTTATTGCTTTCTAATTGGCAATATCGTTTTAATGGCAACTGCTTTGATTTCTTATGCCATTAAAAAGCCTTTTATTGCAAAATATGCCAAGCTTGCCAGCCCCGTTATCAATTGGCTTGATCCGATTTTTATTAAAACCAACAATATTCTCACCTTAATTTGGGGTGGTATTTTTACTTTTAATGTTTTAACCAGTTTAATTGCCCTCCCCGTTTATGGTCATACCGTTTTATTTAATTGGGTTGTCTATGTAATTATCATCATCTTAGGCTTATGGTTTACCATGGAATTCCCAGCGTGGTATCGCCACCGCGAATTACAAAAACTAGGCATTGTGAATCTACACGGTCTGAGTGAAATAGAAGTCGCCGTAGAAAATAATACCTTTGTGGCTTTTCGTACTATTGGGCAAGGCAAGCCACTCATTTTATTGATGGATGCTAACATGACCATGCATTATTGGGATCCCGAACTCATCAATGGCTTAGCGCAGTCCTATCAAGTCGTTATTTTTGAATACCCAGGAATTGGCGCTTCGAATATGGAAGGAGACTTTAATTTAGCCAATTTAACGCAATTTACACTAGCCCTAATTAAAGAATTAAATCATCCCAAAGTAAATTTATTGGGCTTTGGCTTAGGGGGTTGGATCGCCCAAAAATTTGCACTAGAACATGCTGATCTTGTTGAAAAATTAGTTTTAATCAACAGCGATTTTGGTGGCGATAACGTTGTGCTGCCACACGAAACCGTCTTAGAATTTCGCGCCAATACCATACTGGCTACACCTGCACAAGAAACAGCCTTTATTAAATTTTTAATCCCACAAAAACAAATGGGTTTAGTCGCTCCTAAAGTTAAAAATATTATTCATGCGGCTAAACTTGAAGCGCGTTTAACCAAAAAAGTCACGCTTAACGAAAATAAATTAGCGGAAGAATGGTATTGTGGTGAAGGGGTTTATAACGACTTAGAAAAATTACAAACACCCACGTTAATTATATTTGGTATCGAGAATATTGTTATACCCATTGAAAATGGGCAATTGCTTGCCGGCAAAATCCCCAACAATACTTATATTAAATATGAAGAATGTGGCCACGGTATTTTTTATCAAAAACCCTTAGAGTTAGTGAAAGAGATTAAGCAATTTGTTGATAATTAACCCTACGCAGTGGCCGCCTGATTATGCGCTGAAAACGCATCAGCGTTGCAAAAATCCTTTGTTAAAAATTACAGCCAAAGGATTAGAAATTGTTGTGCCACAGCATAAAAAAGTGAATGTCTTGCAACTGCTTGAAATACATCGCTCCTGGATCCATCAACATTTACCTGCTACCCTTTATCGCAAGCCTATAATTACGCTACCTCGCCAAATTCATTTGCACTGCATTGAACAAGTTTGGCAAATTCATTATATTCAACAAACCAGCAATCGCATTAACATCCGTAATGTGAGTCCACAACAATTAACCGTGCGCGGTGACATTGCCAATATCACTGCTTGTATAAGAGGTTTAAAACGCTGGTTCATAAAGTATGCAATGCACTTGTTAAGCGAACGATTAGCTTGCCTTGCCCAAAGTATGGGCTTAACTTACAGTACTCTCACCATTCGCCAACAAAAAACCATTTGGGGAAGTTGTTCGAAAGAAAAAGCAATCAGTTTAAATTATCAATTAATTTTTTTACCCGCAGAATTAGCCAACTATGTGATCAGGCATGAATTATGCCACACTATTTATATGGATCATTCTGCGCAATTTTGGCAGTTGTTAAAGCGGTACGAACCCAATATGCTGCAACTCAAAAAACAATTAAAAACCGCACAACAATATCTGCCGGCGGTGTTTAACTAAAAAAATGGGTAACTGCTCACTCCGTAGCGAGGAACGTCCATCTTTGGGCTAAAAACGGCAGCAATTCCCTGTGTAGCGAGGAACAGCCATATTTGGGCAACCTCACATTAAAAACACTAAAAAATGTGCTCATTTATTATGTATAAACTCCGCTATTTTTTAGTGTTTTTAATGTGACCTTGCCTCAAATCTGACCGTTCTTGAGTTATTCAACATCTCGCCGGGAATGACTGTAAAAACGGCGAAAAGCTTTTATCGAAATGCTCATTTATAATGCATAAACTGCGCTTTCTCAAAAATATTTTCGCCATTTTTATCGCCAAATCTGAACGTTCTTGGTAAACAACAAGCTAAAGGGGCGAGCAGTTACAAAAATGGTAAATCACGACCGGCAGGAACAGCAAACTCATCCGGGTATTTAACATGCACTAAATATAAACCATAAGGTGGTGCTGTGACACCGCCTAAACGGCGATCTTTGGCAAGGAGTACTTCCTTAGCCCAATCTATTGGTTTAAGTTCACTGCCAATTGCAATTAAAACACCGGCAATATTGCGCACCATGTGATGTAAGAACGCATTCGCCGTAATATCCAGATAAACCAAATGACCACGCCGGATCACGTTTAAGGCGTAAATTTCACGCATTGGTGTGCGCGATTGGCATTCCACCGAGCGGTATGACGAAAAATCATGTTCACCAATTAAATCATTCGCAGCCAGCTGCATGCGTTTTTCATCAAGTTCATGATAATGCCAAGTGATTTTACTGCGCATGATCGCTGGCCTTAACTGATGATTATAAATGCAGTAAATATAACGCCTGGAAATCGCGCTGAAACGCGCATGGAAATCTTCTGCTATTTCTTTGGCCCACAGCACTGTGACCGATCGCGGTAAATTTTGATTCACGCCCATGATCCAACTACGCTCAACGCGTTGTGCGACCGTATCAAAATGCACCACTTGCCCAGTCGCATGCACGCTAGTATCGGTGCGACCGGCACAATGAATTTGGATTTCGTGATTAGCTACCTTAGCCACTGCTTCTTCAACGTGTTGTTGAATGGTATCGAGATTAGGTTGCTTTTGCCAACCATGAAAAGGACTACCATCATATTCTATACCAAGTGCAATTCTCATTATGTGATAAAACTCAATTAATCATAAATTGCCGGTACTATAGCATGGAGGAGCGGGCTTGCGCAAAAGCAAGCCCTTAGGATTTAAGAGGATAAATTTCTGTATAATTTTGTATAGACTCGTGAGGATCTGCAGATCCAGGCTACTGAAATTTTTTACTTAACGAGGCCGAAAGCTAACTACAATTAGTAAAGCCAGGATTGCCAAGTTGAGATTCAAATGGATTACGCTCTACTGTAGGCGCGGGTGCAGGTACAGATTGCGTAGTGAGTGGCACTATGGGTGAGCTTGAATAAGGTTGAGCTGCTTGTTTTAATAAGAAAGCTAAGTTGCTACCACCGCGGTATTCAAAAGGATTTCCAAGAAAATCTTCACGCGAAAACAGTTGTTCCAATGCCTCTGTTGGAACACCTGCTTCTTTCAAAGCGTTAAGGATTGAGCTGTGGTCTGGCATTTCTAACGCCTCTTAGCTTATTGTTAATTTATGACCTTCATTATATAACCCTTTTGCACAAAAGTCATGCTTTTTGAACCAACCAGGCCTGCCCTAACTGGTTCAAGGTTATAGGTATTGATCGCGTAAGACTTCTGCGATTTGTACGGCATTGAGTGCCGCGCCTTTACGGATGTTATCTGCGACTATCCACAAGTTAATGCCTTTTTCACAGGAAATATCTTCGCGGATGCGCCCCACAAACACAGCATCTTTGCCACTGGCATGTGTGACCGCGGTTGGGTAGTGTGCTTTGCTTTGATCATCAAACACGGTAATGCCAGGTGCTTTTTTCAATAAACCTTTAACATCGCTTGCCGTGATCTTTTGTTTTGTTTCAATGTGAACGGCTTCGGAATGGCCGTAAAAAACCGGTACGCGCACGGCCGTGGCATTGATTTGAATATTTTCATCATGTAACATTTTACGCGTTTCCCAGACTATTTTCATTTCTTCGCGGGTGTAGCCATTGTCTTGGAATTGATCGATCTGTGGCAATACGTTAAACGCGATTTGCTGGGGAAAATGCTTCTTTTGCACTGCTTTGGCATTTAGTAAATTCGCGGTTTGTTGCGCTAATTCTTGCAGCGCTAATTTACCCGCACCAGAAACCGATTGATAGGTTGCCACGTTAATGCGTGTAATGCCAACCGCATCGTGGATCGGTTTTAAGGCCGTAACGAGTTGAATGGTTGAGCAATTAGGATTGGCAATAATTTTGCTCTGTGTATAAAGTTCAATATCTTGCGGGTTTACTTCGGGTACCACTAACGGAATCGCACTGTCGTAACGAAATTGTGAAGTGTTATCAATGCAAATACAGTTTTTAGCAGCTGCCAGCGGCACGTATTTTTCAGAGACACTGCTGCCAGCCGAGAAAAAAGCGATATCGGCTTTGGCAAAATCAAAACTCGCGGTATCTTCAACCATAACTGCTTTGTTATTAAACGCAACCGTATCGCCGGCAGATCGCTCGCTTGCCAGGGCATAAAGTTTGGCAATCGGAAATTTTCGCTCAGCTAAAATGTTCAGTAACGTTTCACCGACTAAACCGGTAGCACCCACAATGGCGATATTGAATTGTTTTGTCATTTTTCTAACCTTTTATTTCGGTATTTTGCGCACGCTGGCGTAACCAATGATCCATCAACACTAACGCTAACATTGCTTCCACAATCGGTGTGGCACGCACACCCACACACGGATCGTGACGACCGGTGGTCACTATTTCAGTTTCTTGGCCATTAATATCAATGGTTTTACCGGGAATACGAATACTGGAGGTGGGTTTGAAAGCCACACTCGCGGTAATGGTTTGCCCGGAAGCAATACCACCTAGAATACCACCGGCATGATTACTTAAAAAGCCATTGGCGCTGATTTCATCACGATGAAAGCTACCTTTTTCGCTCACACAAGCAAAACCACTGCCGATTTCCACCGCTTTGGCAGCATTAATCGACATTAAGGCTTTAGCAATATCGGCATCTAAGCGATCAAACACGGGCTCACCTAAGCCCGCCGGCACATTTAAGGCTTGCACATTAATTCTCGCGCCAATTGAATCACCTTCACGGCGTAATTGGGTAATTAATTGTTCTAAAGCAGGAATTTTTGCCGGATCGGCGCAAAAAAAAGGATTTTTATAGATCGCATCCCAATCCTTGCACTCACACACAATATCGCCCATTTGTGCCATATACGCGCGAATAATAATATTGTGTGTCGCCAGAAATTTTTTGGCAATGCTGCCGGCAGCAACCCGCATGGCAGTTTCACGCGCTGAAGCACGCCCACCACCACGGTAATCGCGAATACCGTATTTTTTTTGATAAGTGTAGTCAGCATGCCCGGGGCGAAATTTAGTTTTAATCTCTTCATAATCACGGCTGCGCTGATCGCCATTTTCAATCAATAAACCAATGGGTGTGCCAGTGGTTTTGCCTTCAAACACACCGGAAAGAATTTTAACTTGATCAGCTTCGCGCCGTTGCGTAGTGTATTGTGACGTGCCCGGTTTACGCCTGTCTAAATCCACTTGAATATCAGCTTCGGTTAAAGGTAACCCTGGCGGACAACCATCAACAATCGCACCTAAAGCAGGCCCATGACTCTCACCAAAGGTAGTCACACAAAATAATTTTCCAAAGCTGTTCCCTGACATAATTAATTCACCTGTAAACGTTCTGGTAATTATAAAGCTAAAAGCAGCAATTCCCGGTGTAACGAGGAACAGCCATATTTGGGCAATCTCACATTAAAAACACTAAAAAATGTGCTCATTTATTATGTATAAACTCCGCTATTTTTTAGTGTTTTTAATGTGACCTTGCCTCAAATCTGACCGTTCTTGAGTTATTCAACATCTCGCCGGGAATTACTGAGCTAAAAGGGGTGAGCAGATACCTAAATCCTTAGCAAAAAGTAAAAACACACCCTCGCCTCCTCGCTCAAAATCCAACCAAATAAAGGGTAATTGCGGATAAGCTTCGGCTACAGCATCAGCAATCAAACCCACTTCAACAATTAAAATACCATGAGATGATAAATAATTTCGCGCCTGCTGCAACATTTGGCGCACGTGGAATAAACCATCATCTCCCGAACGTAACGCTAAACTCGGTTCATGTTGGTATTCTGCAGGTAATTCATCCACCACTTGATTGGGCACATACGGTGGATTGCTAATGATAATATCAAATTTTTGCAGCGGTATTTCCTGAAACAAATCCGATTGAATTAACGTCACATGCTGCGTGACATTGAATTTTTGGCAGTTTTTTTCGGCAATCGCCAAGGCGTTGCTATCAATATCTGTCGCAGTAATCTTCGCCCCAGGCAAATAATGTGCGCAAGCAATTGCAATGCAGCCACTGCCGGTGCCAATTTCTAAAATCGAGTTAATTTTGGCCGAATCGATCCATGGCTGAAAATGATTTTCAATGATCTCAGCGAGTGGCGAACGTGGAATTAAAACTTGCTCATCAACATAAAATTCTAAACCGGCAAAAAATGCTTTATTCGTGATGTAACAGGCTGGCAAGCGCTGATTGATTCGCTTTTCGAGAACCTCATAAATTTTTGCTTGTTCCTCAGCTGAGATGATTTTCTCAGTAATGCTCTGATCAGCATCCAATGGAATAGCCAGCGCATCTAAGATCAAAAAAACCGCATCATCCCACGCATTATCACTGCCATGGCCATAAAATAAATCAGCTTGTTCAAATAAATGCGTAGCAAAATCTAAGTAATCACCTAAGGTTGCTAGACTAGCTATTTGAGTTTTATAAAATTCTTTAGTTAATTTCAAGGTTATCCTCAGGTACAATCAAGATTGTTGTACTTTATTATAACGTAGCTATGAAAAAAAAGCCGCCTCTCACCACAGCAGATATTGAATTATTTCGCCAAGCCATGCGCGATGTGCCTCCCTTGTTACATAAAAAAATCAGCCACAAAGCGCTCCCTAAGTCGCATAAAAATGCTTATCAAAGCGAAAAACCTAGTATTCCCTTATTTAGCGATGAAACCATTAGTTTTCCTGTTGCAGCTGAAAGTGAACTGACTTTTCAGCGCGCTGGCCTGCAAAACAGGCAGTTTCGCAAACTCAAGGCGGCCAAATTTGTGATTGAGGCAACACTGGATTTGCATGGTTTAAACAGTGAACAAGCGAATCTTGCCTTGGCAAGGTTTTTAATTGAAAGCGTGACTCGTGGTATGCGTTGTGTCTTAATTATTCATGGTAAAAGTAAGCTATCAGCATCGCACCCGATCATAAAAAACAAAGTCAATCATTGGTTAAAGCAATCCAGTGATGTTTTAGCCTTTTGCTCGGCTCAAGCACAACATGGGGGGCGTGGCGCTGTCTATGTGTTATTACGAGGTAACTACTCACCCCCTTTAGCTTTATACTGACCAGAACGTTCAGATTTGGGCAATAAGCTGTTGGAATTCTTGTTCGCTTAAAATGCTAATGCCAAGATCCTTTGCTTTAGCAAGCTTCGAACCTGCGTCATTACCAGCAATTAAATAATCGGTTTTCTTGGAAACACTGTTAGTAACTTTCGCACCTAGCTTTTGTAATATTTCAGTGGCTTGTTCACGCGTTAAATTTTCTAAGGTGCCGGTTAAAACAAAAATTTTGCCTTGTAATTTGTTATTACTGTTTTTTTGTGGCGCTTTTAGAGTAATGCCGGCGGCGAGTAATTGTTTGATCACATCACGATTATGTTTTTCTTTAAAAAATCCTTCAATGTGTTCGGCAACCACCGGACCAATATCATTGATTGCGACTAACGCTGCGTGATTAGCCTGCATGATCTTTTCTATACTTTCAAAGTGATTCGCCAAATTATTAGCGGTGGTTTCACCAACTTCACGAATGCCTAAGGCATATAAAAATTTTGCCAATGTGCTTTGTTTACTGTGGTTAATCGCATCGATAATATTACTGGCTGATTTTTCCGCCATGCGCTCTAAAGCAATTAACTGATCTTGTTTTAAATCATATAAATCAGCAACGTTATGAATTAATTTTTCATCGACTAATTGCGCGACGAGTTTATCGCCTAAACCATCAATATTCATGGCTTTACGTGACACAAAATGTTTAATGCCTTCTTTAATTTGCGCGGTACAATATAAACCCCCGCTGCAACGTGCGTAGGCTTCGCCTTCGGGTTTTTCAACAAGCGAACCACACACGGGGCAATGCTTAGGTAAATGTATTTTCTTACTCTCTGCGTGGCGCTTGCTGTGATCAACAGCAACGACTTCCGGGATCACATCACCGGCACGGCGTACGATTACGGTATCGCCAATCCGCACATCTTTGCGTAATATTTCATCCATATTGTGCAAGGTGGCATTACTCACTGTTACGCCCGCGACCATGACCGGTTCTAAACGTGCGACTGGCGTTAGCACGCCGGTACGACCAACTTGAAAATCAATCCCAATCACGGTGGTCGTTTTTTCTTCGGCCGGAAATTTATAAGCGATCGCAAAACGTGGCGCGCGCGCAACATAACCTAAACGTGCTTGCCAATCCAGTCGATTAACTTTATAAACAATGCCATCGATTTCATAGTTTAAATTATGACGTTTTTGTAAAAGTTGATCGTAATATGCAAAGCATTGAGTGACATTTTTGGCTAATTGAATTTCGGGATTAACCGGAAATCCCAATTCTTTAAGTGTCGCTAATAATTCTAGTTGCGTTTTTAATTGTAATTCATCCGCGCCCGCACCTAGCGCATAACAATAAATTTCAAGATGACGTTCAGCGGTAATTTTAGAATCGAGTTGGCGTAAACTCCCGGCCGCAGCGTTACGTGGATTGGCGAAGGATTTTGTGCCATTAATCCGTGCAAGTTGATTAATTTTTTCAAAACTTTGGATCGGCATATACACTTCACCACGCACTTCTAAGCGTTTTGGAAAAATTTTGCCGCGTAAATGCAATGGGATCGCTTTAATGGTTTTTAAGTTTTGTGTGATGTCTTCACCAATATAACCATCACCACGCGTAGCACCTTGCTGCAACATCCCATTTTCATAAATTAAATTAACGGCTAAGCCATCGAGTTTTGGCTCACACGCCAATTCAATTGCATCAGAATTATTTAAGCGATCGTGAATGCGTTTAATGAATGCGTGAAATTCAGTTTGCTCAAAAGCATTGTTTAAGGATAGTAATGGCACACCATGTTTAACTTCAGTAAAAGCGCTAGAAGGTACACTGCCAACACGTTGAGTGGGTGAATCTGCACGAATTAAATCAGGAAATTGTGTTTCAAGTGTTTGCAATTGGCGTAACGCTTGATCGTAGTCGTCATCGCTAACAGTAGGCTCATCCAAGACATAATAGCGATAGTTATGATCGTTAATTTCGGTTATTAGCGCATCAATTTTTTGTTTGGCTGCTTTGTGATCCATTAAACATCCGTAATACTTAACGCTTCTTCAACATCAACAGCAACTAAACGCGATACACCGGGTTCATTCATGGTAACCCCCATGAGATGATCAACTAATTCCATGGTGACTTTATTATGCGTAATCACTAAGAATTGGGTTTGCTTAGACATTTCTTTAACCAACGCACAAAAGCGCGACACGTTTAAATCATCGAGTGGTGCATCAACCTCATCGAGTAAACAAAACGGTGATGGGTTCAACTGGAATAAGGCAAAGACCAATGAAATTGCGGTTAAGGCTTTTTCACCACCGGATAATAAATGAATCGTGCTATTGCGTTTACCAGGAGGCCTTGCCATCACGCGCACACCGGCTTCGAGTAATTCATCGCCGGTTAATTCTAATGAGGCACTACCACCACCAAAGACTTTCGGGAAAATGTCTTGGAAATGTTTGCTCACTAATTCAAAGGTATCACGCAGGCGCATACGCGTTTCACGATCAATTTTTTGAATAGCGTCTTTTAAAATGTTCAGCGCTTTATCTAAATCTTCATGTTGCGCATCAAGATAACGTTTGCGCTCTTCTTGAATATCATATTCTTCAATTGCTGCCAAATTAATCGCACCTAAACGTTGGATGCGCTTAGTTACGTCTTCAATTTGATTTTGCCAATCGGCAATATTTGCTTCACCTGGCAACTCATCTACCAAACTTTGCACCACGAATTCATTCGCAATTAACTCATCAACAATCGCATCACGTTTCACCACCAAAGTTTGCCAATGCAAACGTAATTTTTCTAATTTCTCGCGGATTGCTTGCGTACTATCTTCAACTTCATCACGTGCTTGGGTTAACTCGCGCAATTGGTGTTCACATTCTTCCACTTTGGCGCGCTTAGATTGCATGTCTTTTTCAATTATTAAACGTTTATCTAAGAGTTTTTCTAATTCATCTTGAATTGATACTAGTGGTTCTTCGCTATCTGCCAGCAGATCGCTTAATTGGATTTGGCGTTGTTCTAAATTACTCGCTTGTCGTTGCAAACGTTCCAGAATATCTTGCAGTGAGCTTAAACGCGTTTGGCAATTTTGCACTTCCATTTCATATTGATGCAGTTGATCACGATCTTCACGCGCAGCTTGTCGCACATTTTCTAATTGTTGTTGATACTCATCGCGATTATCCATTAACTGTTGGCGTTTATCGGCATCGCTTTCAATCGCTAATGAGGCTTCACGCCATTTTTGCTCTGCACTCCCAAAATCACGGCTATTAGCAATGATTTTTTGCTCGGCTTGCTCAAGTTCAACGCTAATTTTAGTTAAACGTTGAGTCTCGCGCGCCAAAGTTTGTTGTTTATTTTCATACTGCGATTTATGATCAGCCAAGGCAATTTTAATTTCGGTGATTTTGCTGTGGTAGTGATCGCGCGTATCATCCAAGGCTTGCAAGCTGGTTTTTCTGTAATGCAATTGCTGCTGCATCTCATCGATTTGATCATGCACGCTCGCAAGTTGTTCTGCCAAGGTTTTTAATTCTTGCTCACGTTTTAATAAACCACTGGCAGCATTATCTTCCATTGAAATAACTTTAACCCAATCCGCACTCATCCAAATTCCTTGTTGCGTGATAACTGATTGGTGCTCTTGCAATTGCGGTAAATAAGCAATCGCTTCGCTAATATCATTAACGGGGAAAATATCATTAAAATACAGCGGCGCGTAGTGTTGGTTAGTAATTTTACTGGCTAAGGATTCTGGGTTAATCGCATTTTCACTGGCTTTGAATAAGCTAATACTAGCATCGGGTAATTGCCCTGACTCAAGATATTGCTTTAAATCATCGCTGCAAAACGACTGCAATAAGGAACCGAGCGCAATTTCTACCGCACGTTCCCACCCTTCGGCCACTTGTAAAAAGCGTGCTAAGCGTTTTTGCTCATCGATGTCATGCGCTGCCAACCATTGCTGCGCTTGCTGGTTATCATTTTGCAAAACACTATCTTGCAATGCTTGTAACGATGCTTGTTTACCGAGTAAAGTTTGCAAGTTGGATTTAGCTTCATCTAGATTATGCTGCATTTGCTCAAGGCTACGTTTTTCTTCTTCGCGTTGTTGTTGCACATTTTCTAAAGCGTCTTGTGTTTCTTGCAAGCGTTCTAGTTGGCTGTCGCACGCTGCTTGCAATTGTTCAATTTGGTTTTGCAGTGGTGCTAAATCCAGCGTGGCTTTTTCTTGGGATAGCGTTGTCACCAATTGTTTCTGTTGATTGAGCTGTTGTTCCAAATGCTGCATGCGGGTTTGTTCCACTTGCACTGTTTGCGAAAATTGCGCAGATTTTTGATTAAAATCATCCCATAATTGTTGCCACTCATCCATTTGTTGTTGCACTAAATCTAAATCATACGCAGATTTTTGTGATTGCTCTTGCAGCGCTTCATATTTTGGCTTTATATTTTCAAGCTTCAGGGTGATTTCGCTAACTTGCTGTTGATCACGTTGCAATTGCTGTTGCACATCATTGCTTTCGACTTGCGTTTGTTGCAAATCTTGCTTAATTTGTTGACTGCGTTGGGTACGTGATTGAATGTTTTGCTCAATCCGCGCAATTTCAGCACCAATGCCATAATATTGGCGCTGCACTTCGTTAAAGGCATCAGTATAATCCGTTAGCTGATCACGAAATTCTTCATTTTTCGTAGCTACGTTTTGCAATTCAGCCACTTTGGCATGAATGGCATTTTCTTGGTGTTTAATTTGCGTCTCTTGTTCGCTGATTTGGCTATCATAGTTAACCCAGTTTAAAGCATGTAATTGTGCTTTTAAGATCCGCTCTTCTTCTTTGTATTCTTTATAGCGCTGTGCAGCCCCCGCTTGGCGTTTTAGGGTGGCTAATTGTTTGCCTAATTCTTCGCGAATATCGGTAATGCGATCCAAGTTTTCAGTGGTGCGATTAATGCGGTTTTCGGTTTCGCGGCGGCGTTCTTTATATTTGGAAATACCGGCGACTTCTTCTAAATAAATGCGTAATTCTTCCGGTTTAGCTTCAATGACACGTGAAATCATGCCCTGTTCAATGATCGAATAACTGCGCGAACCCAAGCCCGTACCCAGAAAAATATCGATAATATCGCGACGACGACATTTGGTATTATTAAGATAGTAAGTTGAAGTACCTTCACGCCCAATGCTACGTTTAATTGCAATTTCAGCATAGGAGGCATACGCACCGCCGGCTGAACCATCACGGTTATCAAACACGAGTTCGATTTGTGCCTGCCCAACGGGTTTGCGCGTTGAAGACCCATTGAAAATAACATCCGCCATTGATTCGCCACGTAAGTGCTTGGCTGATCCTTCGCCCATTACCCAACGCACCGCATCGATAATATTGGATTTACCACAACCGTTCGGCCCAACAATCCCCACTAAGTTACTGGGCAACTTCACTATGGTGGCATCAACAAAGGACTTAAATCCCACTAATTTAATGTGTTTTAAACGCATGTGTTCCTACAACTAGTTGATCGCAATGAAAGGACCCTAGTTTAACCTAAGCTTGGCAGTGAGCCAATAGCCCTAGGCTAACGCGACTGGCCAAGCCCCTTGTTATGCCCAGAATTTAAGTTAGGGGCAAACTTACCTTCGATTTCAGCGAGTTGTTCTTTATCTATTGAATCAATCCCGCTGCATTTATTTAAAAAAATCGTAATGTTGTCACTAATAAGCTGCTCTTGCGCGTGTGTTTGCATACGGTTAATAACACTGGCACTGTGATACTGCATCATATCGTAAAGCTGCTTAAAAAAGGCAATGCGCTGGTCGTTTGTTGTTACATTTTTGCCCATTTCAAGGTAGGTTGTAACACTATTCATGTCATATGCCATTGCTGGTTTAGGTGCTGAAAACACCTGGTAACGATTTGCTGTTGTGTTTTTAATCACACCACGGCTTTTTTCCTCCTGTTCTTTCCCCTGCCTCTCTTTTTCCTCCCTTAGAAAGCACAACAATAAGTCGCGCCTTGCATGATTATCTTCTGCAGTAAATATAGCCTCGTACTTTGTATAATAGTTTTCACCAATAAAGTTTTTTATAGATTCCACTTCATTATCTAATAAATTTTTCATTAAGCCGATTGCTGCCGCTGTGCCATTAGCTGATTCAATTGGTGCTATAACTATTGTAGATAAACACCTTTTAATTAGCTTGGTTATTTCGCTTGCAATTTCTTGTTTAACCGTATTAAATGATTCTTCTTCAGCGTGGTTACCTTTAACTTTGTCATTCATTTGGGTTACCAAGTTAGATAACGCATTGGCTGAGCTTGCACGTAGAAAAATATTCCCAAAATTTACGTTTATGCCTTTGCTCATGTTTTGCTTAACAAGAAAATAACATAAATCCAAGCTAGCAAGAGAGCTAGGTTCATTTTCCAGTAAATAAAATAAGCCCTCCATTAGCAGCGTATTAATTTTTTCTTTAAACGGATCGCTACCGCCAACTTCGCTCCTATTGCAGACTTCCAGTAACTGATGCATTAAGCAAGGGTCTGCAAAAATCTCTCTTAAAAAATGGCATGGGGGATGGCTTGCTATTTTTTTCAAAATTAATCCGTTACCTGCCTGGCATTGATTAATATATTCGGTGACCTCCCTATCAAAAGATGGCAGCATAAAAGTGCAAATTTTTTCTAAACTTAAAAGTACCTCGCCATCTAAATTATTTTGCTTTAAAGCTACGTATAAATGTTTGCACGCTTTATATTCCTTGAACCAAGAAACTTTTGTAGCTTGCTTGTCTTTTCTTTTTTGGCCTAATTCTTCCGTATATCCTTTACCTTTCGTTGAAAGTAAACCAGAATCTGTTTTGGCTCTTGTTTGCAATTCAGGATTTTCTATAGCTTTAGCAAAGCGTTGCAATATTGTAGATTCACCTTCACGTTTTAGCTCTGCTTCAGGCAATGGTGTACTTGTGGATTTTTTATGTTCTGCAACAAAACAATCAACGTTTTGATCAACTCGATATTGATCTATAAACGCTGCCGGTATTGCTGCTGCTTTTGAGTGGATAAATATCACATTCGTAGGGCCGCTTTCAACCAATGCTTGAAAATTTGTTATATTTGGATCGGCTTGATTTTTATCCTTCATAAATGCGATATAAGCATTAAATTGTTGAAAAATTTTATCTAGATCACCGCCCGAAATGGTTTCTTTTTCTTTTAGTAAAAGTGCAACATATTCTGCTTTTGCTTTTTCAAGTGATTTTTTTTCAATATATAGCCAGCGTGCGATTTGGGTAAATGTAGTATATCTCTCCTGAGCAACCTGCTGTTTACTGTTGTTCTTATTTTTCCTGTTTGATATATTTTTTTTGAACCATTTTGTAAACTCTTCAGACCCAACCAGCGTTATAGGTTTTTCAGCAAAAGCTACTAAGTATTCTTCCATGCTATAAAACAAAACATGACCATCTCTTTGATTTTCTGCTATATCACTCCAAAAGATATCATAGTTTTTTTGCGCTGTTGCAGCATCTTGGGTTAACACAAGTTGAACGGAATTTTGTGACGCTTCCCCAATAGTTTTCCCAAAGCTTCTGATTAAGGTCCTGGCGGTTATCTTTTCTGCTTCTTGAAAAGTATCTAAATTTAGCTTTAAGAGATCCATTAAGTCTTGAATTTGTTTTTGTGTCCAAGTTATGTTGGTTAAATCACAATCTGTTTTTGTTAATAATTGCATATTAGCATGCAACGCATCTGATTGATGTTGAGTTTTATGCGTAGATGTATGCCTTAAATAATCTACACTAAACTCTTGCAAGAAATTTTTTTCAGCTTCAGTGAGATGCTGTAAGTGAAAAGTAACTGATGACGCTCTGAGCAGAGTAACGATAGGAACACTAGGAACACCTGAAAGCATCTTAACCCCTTATTATTCTTTTGGTTGAAACTTATTCTGATTGTAAAAGCATGTAACGCGCACAGTATACGGTAAACCATTTGCCCAACCAAGTAATTTTGCAGCGATTCCCGTCGTAATGTCTGATTACTCAAGAGCAGTCAGATTTGAGGCAAGGTCACGCTAACAATTCCAAAAATGTGCTCATTTATCATGTATAACCTCCGCTATTTTTTGGAATTGTTAGCGTGAGATTGCCCAAATATGGCTGTTCCCAGCTACAGCGGGAATTGCTGGTAATTTTGCTCAAAAAAGCATAACAGTAGCACTTGTCTTATAAATCAGGGCCATGCCATAATGATTGAATTATTCATCCTGTTGGAGTGTTGGCAATGGATTTAACGCAGTTACGTGGTTATAAGTTTGAAGAATTATCCCTCGGCATGAGTGCAGTTTATAGCCGCACAATCACCGATACGGATTTACGCAATTTTGCGGGGGTTTCGGGTGACACCAACCCAATGCATCTTAACGAAGAATATGCGCAAAGCACTTACTTTAAGGGTTGCATTATTCATGGTTTTTTAACCGCAAGTTTACTATCAACCGTTATTGGTACTAAGCTGCCTGGTCCAGGTTGTCTTTATATCAGCCAAACGCTGTTTTTTAAAGAGCCGGTGCGCTTGCATGATACGATTTATGCGCAGGCCACGGTCACTGATTTGATTCCTGAAAAAAGGCGTGCCAAATTACTCACGCAATGTATTGTGCGTGATAAAGTCGTGTTAGATGGCGAAGCCTTGGTGCAATTACCAAAATAATCGTGGGATCCTATGCTGAAATTAACAACGCTTCCTGACAAAAAAGAGTTACAGTTGCTGGCGAATTATTTGCAGGCACAGCAAATTAATAACTGCATTCGTAATCAACAGGAACTTTGGATCATTGATCACGATCAACTCGCTTCAGCGCGTGAGATTTTGCAGGATTTTTCCACCCAGCAGGATAAATCCAAGTTTAAAGTCGCCAAATCAAGCATTAGAAAATCCGTCTTTAAAGCTCCTAAAGCTAAATCCCGCCTAGGCAGAATACTGGGCAATCGGGTTGGCCCTGTGACGTTAATACTTATGACGCTTTGTATTATCGTGTTTGTGCTGGGTTATTTTAGTCATTATGGTTTTTATGCTTACTTAAGCTTTTCTAACTATCGTTTTGGTTTGCCAGAAATGCGCCAAG
The DNA here is from genome assembly GCA_964352905.1 of uncultured Legionellales bacterium. Classification (GTDB taxonomy): domain Bacteria; phylum Pseudomonadota; class Gammaproteobacteria; order JAHCLG01; family JAHCLG01; genus CAYGTS01. The sequence goes on from CAYGTS010000014.1 coordinate 29,259, forward strand.
GACAATTTTGGCGTTTGTTCACACCAATGTTTATGCATTTTGGTTTGCTGCATATTTTATTTAACCTATTTTGGCTATATGAATTCGGTACATTTATTGAAAACAAAATTTCGAGCTGGTTTTTGCTTTTTTTGGTGTTAAGTATCGCCCTTTTCGCCAATGTCATGCAATATATTGTGAGTGGCCCCGCCTTTGGTGGGATGTCGGGGGTGGCGTATGGCTTGTTTGGATACTTGTGGATCCGCGCAAAATTCGATCCGTGGTCTGGTATTTATCTCAGCCAACAAATTGTGATACTGTTTTTAGTGTGGCTAGTGCTTTGTTTTACTGGGCTAATTGGCCCGATTGCAAATACTTCGCATGTTACAGGTTTGATTTGCGGTATTGTTATTGCTTTCTTGCATATTTTGTACATAAATTATAAAATAAGGAAACACTAATCGATAAATTTGTAGGGATTTTCAAACCATTATGAAGAGGATCTATTGCTCTGCAACAAGAATATACTATACTTAAATTAACCACTTAAGAGGATTTCAAGAAATGCCTCAACGTTTAGAACTCGATCATGATTATAACATTACCGAAGAAGAGCTAAGGCAGCTTAATCAAATTATTTATGACCGCTCAACAGATGTCAGAAGTATTAATGCCCTAATTAAGCCACGTGCTAAATCTCTTGATATTGAGGCAATGGCTTATTTAGGCGAACTTTATGGTGCGCATGGTTATTTAGCTAAATCACAGCACTTTTTATTTTTAGCTAAGTTGTTTATTAAAGCACATAAAGAATTACAAGCTGCTAGTAATTCAGAAAATGAGTATCAACAATTATTAAATGAATACGAAGCGATTTTGCATCAACATTATATTAAAGGATTAACCTTTTATTATCGCAATGCTTTACAAGTTCACACCTTAACCGAGATTGAAAAAAAATTAGGTATTGCAGAAATCACCCGATTAACTGGTATTTTGGGTGCATTTGCCCATAAGTCTGATCAGGTCTTGGAGTTAGAGAAAAGTTATCTTGAAGCGCATCAACATACCATTACCCTAGAAACATTAGATAATGTGAATGAGTTGATACTGGTACGCCAACAATATTATGACGTGATTGATCGCTGCGTTGATGTATTAATCGATAAGAGTGAGCGTGAAGCACGTCGCATTAAAGTTAAATCTATTCTTAAGACAACGTTAATTGAGTTGGAACATTTAGAAAATCATCTTCGCATGCTTGGGAAAGTTTAATCTATCGTTCCGGAGCGTTAGGATCTTCGATTTTGCTGTTTGCTAGTCGTACCACTGCAGCAGCATCGCCTTTAACATTTCGCTCAATGCCACAAACCCTGGATTGCCGCGCTTCGCTCTCAATGTCGGGATCTTTCGTCATTGCGAGGAGCGTTAGCGACAAAGCAATCCAGGA
>CAYGTS010000015.1:0-30552 GCA_964352905.1 uncultured Legionellales bacterium
TTTCGCCGTTTTTAGCCCAAAGATGGACGTTCCCTGCTACGGAGTGAGCAGTTACGAAATAAGGTAACCCGCAGATCCAGGCGACAGTTCTCTCTTTGATTAAGACAAAGAATTGTGTTTAAACTTTTATTTCCAACTGCGGCACGTTTTTACCACAATACGGGCAAATTGCATTACAACTAGCTTGCTCTGCTGCGGTTAACGGGCTGCGGCATTCATAGCACTGAATTGCTGGCGTTTCTTGTAAGGTTTGATCAAGTGATACGCGTTTATCAAACACAAAACATTCACCTTCGTAAAACTCTTTACCGCATTTTTCAAAATAATTTAAAATCCCGCCCTCTAATTGAAACACGTTTTTGAAACCATGATTTTGCATAAAGGCTGCGGCTTTTTCACAACGAATACCACCAGTGCAAAACGTGACAATCGTTTTATCTTTTAAATGTTCAATTTCGTTTAATTTATCTTTAAAATCACGAAAATTTTTAATGTTAAAATCGATCGCATCTTTGAAAGTACCCAGTTTAATTTCATAATCATTGCGCGTATCTAAAACGATCATATCCTGATTTTCTTGATACATTTTTTTAAACTCTTCAGGGGCTAAATGCGGTGCTGTTGTTTTAGCAGGTTCAATATCATCTTCACCAAAGGCAATAATTTCTTTTTTCAATTTTACTAACATGCGTGAAAAAGGAATGGTATCGGAATAACTTTCTTTAAAAGCCACATCATTAAGAGGTAAGTGTTGCGATAAAATTTGTTTAAACTCGCTAATAATATTGCGTTCAGCGGCCAAATATAAGTTAAAACCTTCTGGGCTTAATAAGATTGTGCCTTTCACGCCCAGCGATCGTGCTTTTTGTTTCAAATTTTCGCGCATACTTTGTAAGTTTTTTTGGGATAAATCTAAAAATTTATAAGCAGCAATATTCAATATATTCATATACTTCACCTTGTTCATGCATATCAGGCATACTGTAAGTCACGAGAAAGATGATAATTCTGTTCTATACTTTTTGCAAGGACAGAATAAAAGGGGCTGACTATGAAAAAATTAGGGAAAATAATGATTGCAACAGGACTTGCAATCTCACTTGCAGGCTGTTTTGGAGGACCCAATCAGACTGTAGGAACGCTAGCTGGTGGTGCTGCCGGCGGGATTATCGGCAGTCAAATTGGTGGCGGATCAGGACGAACCGTTGCCACGGTGCTTGGTACCTTAGGTGGTGCGGCACTGGGAAGTTCGGTTGGTCGTAGTGTCGATCAATCAAATCAAAACTATTACTACCATAATGGTAAACGTTACTACAGGAACCGGTAACATCATATTGAATAAACCCGCTGCGAGGGATCGTGGCGGGTTTAATTCTTAGCCCATCTTATTTGTTGATCCCAAATTGGGATTAAGCTTTTGGCTTAACTATTTTAGCGACAATCTTGCAAGGCAATTAACGCAGATCACTGCTGTAACAAAAATTTTTTATCGCGATAATACTTGCTCCACTTTTTAGGAGTTTATTATCATGTTAAAAAATTGTTTATTAGTATTATTATTTTCTCTTACGCCTATTTTTGCATTAGCAACGCCACAATTAAAAGCGCAAATTTTAATTAATAATCACAGTAAAAGCACCGTTAATTTTCATTGCACCACCGGATCAGGTGTGACCACGCCACAAGGACAGCAGGTGATATCGCATCAAACTGCAAAATTCGATAGTTGGTCTTTTATATTAATTGGCCCACAACAAACTGAAAAGGCGATTGATTGGGTGACTTGTACTTCTGATCAGGGCGGTCATATTCATTATCTTAGCGATCAAAATCATCCTGAAGGTTATGCAATTGAAATTCAAGCGCCTTTTTCTTATGATAGCGCCTATCCTGGTGCGTTTGATTTTGGTTTAGGTAAAAGATAATAGAACCGGTTTTTGATACGTTAAAATGTGCTAACATCTTAATTGGATTTGGAATAGCGCGCATCTGTGACAGAATGGATAAGCAACTTGCTGAAAGACGCTAGGTTTTTTCTTCTTCCGTCGTTGCGAGCTAGTGCGCCCTTAGCGCACTAGCGCGGCAATCCAGAGGTAAAGAACCACGATCTTGCAAAGTTTGAATGGCTTTTCAAGATCGAAGCTCCTAACCCTGGATCGCTCAAAGCTAACGCTCGCAATGATGGAACCCGATTGACCTAATTTCTAATCGCTTTGGATATATCCGCTTTATTTGTGGCTTTAGTGTATGTGACGCATTAATTTTAAATATTATCAAAAAAAATTTGTTTTAAACCTTCTTGCCAAGGCAAAACTAAAATGTTTCCAAATTTTTTTGCGTGTTTGTCATTGGATAAACAGATTGCTTCACACTGGCCAAAATCATTCACTAAACGTATAAAACTACTTAAATCAGCTTGATGAATATTTTCTGAACTTTTTATTTCAACAAATAAAATGGGTAATCCCGGTCTTTCTATAATTAAATCAACTTCGGCATCATCTTTGGTGCGTAAATAAGAAAAACGGAATTCAGTTTTGTAATAATGAGCTAATTTCATACACTCTAAAATAATAAAGTGTTCAAACGCTTCACCATAGGCAGATGTTGATTTATTGAGGGGCAGCGATAATTGGCGTGAAAGCGCTCTTGCCACACCTGTATCAAAATAATAAAATTTTGGCTTTTGACTAAGACGCTTGCGAAAAGAATGTTGGAAAGGTTCTAAAAAAAAGCCGATTAACGTATCTTTTAAAATATTAAAATACTCCTTTACCGTTTTACTATCAACGCCAACGTCTCTGGCAATATTAAGGATATTAACAATCTTTCCATTCGCTTGCGCTGATACTTCTAAAAACCGCCTGAAAGGTTCTAAATTTCTAACCACTTGCTCTAGCCAAATTTCTTCTTTCAAATAAGTTTGCGCGTAGGATTGTAAAAACAATATTTTTTCCTGTTGCTGCGTTAATTCAAAAATAGTCGGCAGCATACCAAAGCGTAGCGCATTCTCTAAATTAAATTGAGTTGCGATTTCAAAGGAAGTAAAAGGATACAAATGATAAACAAAGGCTCGACCAGCTAACAAATTAGCGCCACCATGGCGTAACTTTCTCGCACTAGAGCCTGTTAGGATAAAAAATTTGTTGAGTTTTTTCTCAATTAATTGATGAACGGTATCCAGTAACTTTGGGACTTTTTGAATTTCATCGATGATAACATATTTAATACGATCGCTTAAGGCTAATACTTCAGCAGTCAGCAGGGTTGGTTCACGTGAATAACGTTCAGCTTCATCATTATTTAAAAGATCGATCCAAAAGGCTTGTTTGTGATCATACTCCATTTTAATGAGCGTACTTTTGCCGGTATTTCTTGCCCCGAAGAGTAATAAACTGTGAGACTTAGCTAATACAAGTTGACGCTTTATATACGACATTTTAAGACCATACTCCAAATTTGTACGCCATTTTTGGAGTTTGCTCTAAAAATGGCGCCCAATCAAGCGGCTTAAATTTCCACCTGGATTTCATCACCCACAACGCGCACGGGATAAGTGATTAAGGCTTCATAAGCAGGGCCTTCTAGCACCGCACCGGTTTTAAAACAAAATTTCGCACCATGCAAGGGGCAAACCACTGCAGTATTTTCAACACAGCCTTCAGATAAAGGAAAACCAGCATGCGTGCAATCATCTTCAAAGGCAAACCATTCACCATGATGGTTTATAATAGCGATGGGGGTATTGTTAATATTAAAACCTTTGCATTCGCCTGCTGCAATAGCATGCGTCGTTGTGATTGTTACCCATTCAGCCATTTATAGTAACCCCAATTGCAATTTTGCTGCTTCACTCATGTTGTCTTGTGTCCACGGGGGATCCCAAACTAACTCCACGTAACAATCATTCACACCTAATACTTGTCGTACGGCTTGTGCCACATTGCCGGGAAAAGTTTGTGCAACAGGGCAACCCGGTGTGGTTAAAGTCATTTTAATGGTTACCATCGCATCATCAGCGATTTCAACATCGTAAATTAAACCTAAGTCGTAAATATTCACCGGAATTTCTGGATCATAAATATTGCGTAATCCTTGAATAATCGCGGCACGTAATGCGTCTTTATCAATCGATTCTTTTTTGCGGAAGATACCCATAATTTACTCCGTAGTCACGGTATTAGCTTTATTTTCCAACGCGGCTTGTAGGGTGTGCCAAGCTAAAGTAGCGCATTTTACGCGTGCCGGAAATTCTTTAACGCCCGCTAACACTTTTAATTTCCCCAACTCATCCTGTGAACTTTCCACACCGGTGACAATATCATGAAATTGAGTGAATAATTTTTTAGCGTCTTGAATAGTTTTACCGGTTAATAATTCAGTCATGAGCGAAGCTGATGCGGTTGAAATAGCACAACCCTTACCTTGAAACGCCAAGGATTTAATCACATCATTTTCAACAGTTAAATATAAAACAATATCATCGCCACAGAGTGGGTTCACGCCATGCGCCTGGTGAGAAGGATGTTTTAACACCTTAAAATTACGCGGATTGCGATTATGATCAATAATCGTCTCTTGGTATAATTCTCTTAATAAATCACTCATTAACCCAAAACCTCTCGTACTCTATTTAGCCCAATAACTAAAGTATCAATTTCTGTTTTAGTATTATAAAAGGCAAATGATGCGCGCACCGTTGCGGGCACTTGATAACGCTGCATCAACGGCATAGCGCAATGATGGCCGCTACGCACCGCAATGCCATCCATATTTAAAATGGTACCAATATCATGCGGGTGAATATTATCCATAACAAAAGAAAAAACACTGGTTTTATCGTGTGCTGTGCCAATGATTTTTAAATCCGGGATTTCCAAAAAAATTGCGGTCGCATATTCGGTTAAATCATGTTCGTACTGTGCAATCGCATCAATACCAATTTGATTAATAAAATCAATCGCAGCACCCAAACCAATTGCGCCTACAATATTAGGCGTGCCGGCTTCAAATTTTTGCGGTAAATCGGCATAAGTACTTTCGGCAAATGTAACGGTTTTAATCATACTGCCGCCACCTTGATACGGTGGTAATTTTTCTAACCACGCTTTTTTGCCGTATAAAATGCCAATCCCTGTAGGGCCATAAGTTTTATGCCCAGAAAAACACAGAAAATCACAATCTAAATCTTGCACATCTAATTGAATATGCGGTGAAGATTGTGCTGCATCAATTAAAATCGGCACATTATGATCGTGTGCAATTTCAATAAATTGTTTAATCGGGTAAATCGTGCCTAATACATTTGAAATATGTGAAATCGCTACAATTTTGGTCTTGTGAGTAAAACAGCCGCGGTAAACAGCGAGATCAATTTCACCGCTATCCGTGATGGGGATCACTTTAATCACAGCGCCGGTTTTTTTAGCCACCATTTGCCATGGCACAATATTAGAATGATGTTCCATTTCAGAAATTAAAATTTCATCATGAGCTTGTAAGTGATTTTCGGCAAAAGTTTGTGCCACAAAATTGATCGATTCAGTTGTACCGCTGGTAAAAATGACTTCTAAAGCATGCTTGGCATTAATAAATTTGGCGATTTTATCGCGCGCTAATTCATAGGAGCTGGTGGCACGCTCACTTAAGGTATGAATGCCACGATGAATGTTGGCATTATCATGTTGATAAAATTTAGCAACCGTATCAATTACGTGGTTGGGTTTCTGCGCAGTTGCCGCATTATCAAAATAAATAAGCGGTTTGCCGTGTACTTCTTGATCGAGCACGGGGAACTGTTGGCGGATTGCATTCACATCAAAGGATTTCATGACTGCTCTCCAAACAAGCGCGTAATTTTTTTATGTAAGGTGGTTGTTAAATAATTTTTTAGCGGAATAATCGTTAAATCATTTAAAACATCTTCAATAAATGCTTTAATTAATAATTGCTGTGCTTGCTGCAGATTTAAACCTCGTGATTGTAAATAAAATAACGCTTGGTCATCTAATTGCCCAATTGTAGCGCCGTGCGCGCATTTAACATCATCTGCAAAAATTTCTAATTGTGGTTTGGTATCAATTTCAGCATGATCGGATAATAATATATTTTTGTTAAGTTGTTTGGCATTAATTTTTTGCGCATCGGGCCGCACAATCACTTTCCCGTTAAAGACAGCGCGCGAATGACCGCTTAAAATACCACGATAATCTTCATTGCTATTGGTGTGCGGTTGTTGGTGATCAACTGTCGTATGATGATCACAATGTTGCCGCGCCTCGGTAATATACAAACCATTCAAATGACATTCACTATTTTCAGCTTGTAACTGTACTTGCAGATCACTGCGATTGAGCAGCGCGCCCAGTGAATATTGGTAACTATAAAACGTACTGTTGCGATTAAGGTTGGCAAACACAGTGCCCACATGAAAGGCTTTGTCACTTTCAAGTTGCAATTTATAATGTTTAAGTTGCGCATTTTCTAAGGTGACAATATCGCTAATGGTATTGGTAAAATATTGATTATTGTTTTCACCTGTATGAACTTCAATAATTTCAGCGGCACTGTTCTTGCCGGCAATGATGACATTACGAATGTGCGAGGTTTTATGCTCACTGGTGTGATGAAAAATTAACTGGACCGGTTTGCTAAGTTGTAAATTATCAGGAATAAAAACAAAAGCCCCGTCTTGCCATAATGCTGAATTTAAGGCGCTAAAACCATGTTCATGATGCTGCATGAAATAATTTTGGATCAACGTCGTATGCGACTGCATCGCTGTAGCCAAATTAGTGATAATTAAATCTTGTGCTAAAGCAGGTTGCTTGGCATTAACAAGATGACCATCATAAAAATGCAATTGATAACAATCCCAATCTTGAAAAGAATGCACTTCATGCGATTTCTTACCAAGAGTAGAAGGCATGTAGGAACTTAAAATGCCATTCACACGCGTATATTTCCAGTCTTCATCTTTGGGTTTAGGAAAACCATGCTGTAATAACTGCTGCATGGCTTGTTGGCGCAACAAATTGGCCCAAGCCAACTGCTGGCCAGGTCGTTGGCTAGTGTTTAATTCATTTTGATAAGCATTTAGTAAATCATTCATTTGTTTTGCCCAAACCTATAAATTCGCATAACCAGTTTCTTCTAACTGTTGTACCAAACTAAAATCACCTGACTTAACAATATTGCCGGCGCTTAAAACATGTACGTGATCAGGTTTAATGTAATCTAATAAACGTTGGTAATGCGTAATTAAAATAAATGAACGCTTTTTATCACGCAAACTATTAACCCCTTTTGCAACCACTTTTAACGCATCAATATCCAAACCAGAATCGGTTTCATCTAAAATAGCAAGCTTGGGTTGCATGATTAGCATTTGTAAAATTTCATTACGCTTTTTTTCACCGCCCGAAAAACCTTCGTTAACTGCGCGATATAATAATTCTTCTTTCATTTCCATGAATTGCATTCTTTCTTTCACCAAGGTTAAGAAATCCATGGCATCTAATTCGGGTTCACCGCGTGCTTTGCGGATCGTATTTAAAGCAGCTTTCATTAAATAAATATTACTCACACCTGGAATTTCAACGGGGTATTGAAAGCTTAAAAACACACCTTGTTGTGCGCGTTGATCCGGCGTTAAAGCTAATAAATCCTGCCCTTCATACAGCACTTCACCGGCTGTGATATCATAATTATCGCGCCCGGCTAATACGTAAGATAAAGTTGATTTACCAGAACCATTTGGCCCCATAATCGCATGCACTTCACCAGGCTTAACGGTTAAATTTAATCCTTTGAGAATTTCTTTATTATCAATTGTCACATGTAAATTTTTAATCGTTAACATTGTTTTTCCTAAATAGTTATATTAACCAACAGAACCTTCAAGACTTATGCCTAATAATTTTTGTGCTTCAACGGCAAATTCCATGGGTAATTCTTTCAACACTTCTTTGCAAAAACCATTCACAATCATTGAAACCGCATCTTCTGCATTTAAACCGCGTTGCATTAAATAGAACAATTGATCGTCACCAATGCGTGAAGTGGTTGCTTCATGTTCAACTTGGGCACGCGGATTTTTTACTTCAATATACGGGAAAGTATGCGCACCACACTTATCACCTAATAGTAGGGAATCACACTGTGTATAATTACGTGCATTTTCAGCACCTTTATTAATTTTCACTAACCCACGATACGAGTTTTGGCCAAAGCCCGCTGAAATACCTTTGGAAATAATGGTGCTCTTAGTATTTTTACCTAAGTGCAACATTTTTGTGCCAGTATCAGCTTGTTGGTGATTATTGGTTAAGGCAACCGAATAAAATTCACCAATTGAATTATCACCTTGTAAAATAACACCAGGATATTTCCAGGTAATTGCGCTACCTGTTTCAACTTGTGTCCACGAAATTTTTGAATTTTCACCACGACAAGCACCGCGTTTCGTTACAAAATTATAAATACCGCCTTTACCGTCTTTATCACCGGGGTACCAATTTTGTACGGTAGAATATTTGATCACAGCATCTTTCATCGCGACTAACTCCACCACAGCGGCGTGTAATTGATTTTCATCGCGCATCGGTGCCGTGCAACCTTCTAAATAACTAACATAACTACCTTCATCAGCAATAATTAATGTTCTTTCAAATTGCCCCGTTGCTTTGGCATTAATGCGGAAATAAGTTGATAATTCCATGGGGCAACGCACCCCTTTGGGGATATAAACAAAACTGCCATCACTAAATACGGCAGAATTAAGTGTGGCGTAAAAATTATCAGAATAAGGCACAACTGAACCTAAATATTGTTCTACTAATTCAGGATGGCTTTGCACGGCTTCACTGATTGGGCAGAAAATCACGCCGGCTTTTGCCAAGGTTGCTTTAAAGGTTGTGGCAACCGAAACGCTATCAAATACCGCATCAACCGCAACGCCAGCCAACATTTTTTGTTCATTCAACGGAATGCCTAATTTTTCATAGGTGCGCAAAATTTCAGGATCAACTTCATCTAAACTTTTGGGGCCTTCTTTTATTTTAGGTGCGGCGTAATAAATAATATCTTGGTAATTGATTTTTTCAATTTTTAAATTTGCCCAAGTTGGTTCGTGCATGCTTAACCAATGTTGATATGCTTTTAAACGCCATTGTAAAAGGAAATCCGGTTCATTTTTTTTGTTTGAAATAAAACGAACAACATCTTCATTTAAGCCAGGCGGCAACATGTCTTGTTCAATATCTGTGACAAAACCATGTTGATAATCCTGTGATAGGAAATGATTAATCTCTTTGGCTGCTTTTGACATGAGTTAACTTCTCCGCTCAATTTTTTCAATGACCGTGGTTTTAATCGGAATGGGTTTAACACTAAAAGCGTTTACTGGCAAACCTAAATCGGCCAACGTTATCCCATCCAATGCGCTGTAAATCGCGCGATTAATAATTTGCCAATTACCACGAATAAAACAATAAGGTTCAATTTGGCAGTGCGAACCTTTGCTACTACAATCCGTAACACCTTGTTGTGTTTCCATAACGCGAATAATATCGCTTAACGTAATTTCCTTTGGCGCACGTGCTAAACGATAACCACCGCTGGCACCGCGTTCAGAATTCAATAAGTTAGCGCGGGTTAGTTTTTTTAATATTTTACTAACCGTAGGCAATTGAATATGCGTTTGTATCGCAACATCATTAGCAGTGCGTGAAATGCCTTCATCCCGTGCCATAAAGGTTAAGATGACAGTCGCATAATCAGTTAACTTACTGAGTTTTAACATAATTCTTTATACCACGCTAAAATAGGGGACCATTCTAGTCCTATTTAAATTATAATGCAAATTTAGCGTGCTGGGGGATTTAGATTAATAAGGCAGAGCGGGTGAGAACGGTTGCTTTCGCATGACTGGTATGCCAAATAGTAGTTATAAATTTTCTTCTATATTATTTTTAATGATACTTAAAACAAATTCAACCTCAGCCAACTGCTTTTTTGCTATTCCTTGGAAAATTTTAGGGCGAACTTCATCTGCTATTTTTAAAATTTTTTTATGAATGGCTACACCGTCTTTGGTTAATTGCAAACATTTAGCTCGCCTATCTTTTTGTGATGCCTCTTTCTCGATTGTCCCTTTTTCTTCCATACGATCTAGTACTCTTGTAAGATTTTGTGATTCTACTTCTAGCCGATCAGCAAGTTCTACTTGAGTAATCTGTGGATGAGCGAATAATATTAAAATAATACGCCGCTCTAAACCAACCAGGTTTAGTTCTTCAGTAAAACGTGTGTAAAGTTTTCGCCACGATAAGGCGCAATCACAGAGCAAAAATTCTAAACCACGCTCATCTTTCATTTAATTTTTCTCGATTACTTAAATTTTTCAATACAGCCTGATAGTGTAAAATAGTGTGTTCACGCTCCTCATTTGTTTGATTCAAGACACCATAGGCTACAAATGGTTCAAGAATAGTGAAACCAACAAACCTTAAGCTGTGATGCAATGAAAACAGTGAGTGTGTGATGGGGCCATGTAAACCACCTGCAGTAAATGAACTTGCTGGTGATTGAGTGGTTGTTACCAGCATCACTTTTTTTCCTACACAGCTACCATCATTAAACAATTTGCCTGGTGCGTAAGTTTTACCTTTAACAAAGACGCGATCAAACCAACCTTTTATAATCGCAGGCGCGCTAAACCACCACAATGGGAATTGTAAAACTACATAATCACTTGCATCGATTGCATGCAATTCTCTTACAACATCGGCTGGTAAACTATCTTCTTGTAATGCAACTTGTTGCGCATGATTATAGCTAGTCTCTTCTCGTGCGGCCTTTGTTGTAAAGTCATCCCAATCAGCAACCGCTTTAAATTTACTAGCATATAAATCAGTGATGGAATCATCTTGTGATAATATTAATTTCGCTGCTTCTAACAAGGCATGATTAAATGAGCAAGTACTCGGGTGAGCATAGATATAATGTATTTTCATGGCAGCTCCTAAGACATTAAATCAACCAGTGATTTTCGAAATTCTGGGCCATAAAAAACACCGCCAATCGGGATGTCTTCTTTAACTGCCTCACGAACTTTACTGATCCACTCAGGCCCAAAACCACCGCAGAGTTCAATCATTTGATATCCTTCGCTTGCTAGTTGTTTGGCAACGGCAATTACTTGCGATTTATCAGCAAAGTCTATGGCAACGGTTTTAAAGCGAAAGCCATTTTTTTCAAACGTTTGATGATGTTCTTGTGGATTAAAGCCAGGCATAAGGAAAATAAATGCAAAACTATTAAATTTCATACGTTACCTCAATTACTTTACATGACATATAATATACTTTGTATATTATATACGTTGCCATGTTAATGTCAATACTTGAGTTAACGCGCGGAAGCTGAAAGAACCTAATTTCTAATCGCTTTGGGTATATACTCTTCGGCTTTCATGCGGCGAGCTTGTTGTGCGCTCATCTCGCTGCTCATGTATTACGTATACACTCCGCTGCTCAATTTCGCGCACACCGCGCCGCAAAATGAAATCCTGTGAGTATAGCTTAGTTTTCCATTAGCTCACCAGAGCCAAATTGTTCGACAGGAGCATCTTTAAATTTGGGTAACTCGTCATCTACATCTTTACTGCGGTCCTGATAGAAAATGTGTTTATCAGGTTTAAATGAGTCAGGAAAACTTTTATTGGGAAAAGGTATATTGTTGATATTTACACCTATACCTGCTTGCTTATCTGGATCTTGCGAAATTCCATAGATTAAGCTGCCACAATGCTTGCATAAAAATAAATCAGAAGTGTTTCTGCTAATGATTTCAAGATCATCTTCACCTGAAATCATGGTTAGCTTTGGTGTTAAATAAGCAGCAGTAAAATTATAACCAATTTTATCACTGTCTCTTTGTGATCTGCTGGCAATTTCTCGACACTTATTGCAATGACAATATTGAGTGAATAGGGGTTCACCTTCAAGATGAAATTTTACTGCCCCACATGAACAAGAACCCTGGTATGTTGTCATGATATGATCCTCTCTTATTAAGCGTGTTAGAAATGACCGCTTTCGTTACCTCTCAGTGAGTTATATGGAGCCAGTCATTTCTGTTTAAATTTCTGCAGTTTTTATCATCAAATCTGAACTTTCTTGGCGAATTCACAGTTAATTTTACTGAATAGTTACAAATAATGCTTTAATCGCATGCGTGATTGCTTGAAATGCAAATAACTTCCTATTTTCATTGCGATAGATTAGGCAAAGTTTATCATGATATACAGGTGATTTCCTAATACGTTTTAGCAGATTGGGGAACAGTGATGTTGCTACGCGAGCAGGGAGTATACCGATCCCGGCACCTTTTGCTGTTAGGGCGGCCACAACTTCTAAGCTATTCATTTTGATTATTCTAGAGGAGTTTATTTTATACGACTTAAGAAGTGATTGAGTTTGTGTCAAATTAGGATCGCATAAAATAATCGGATGATTTTTTTCAGCACGGGTGGGGTGATAGGCTTTTTCATTAATCCAAAATGTGACTTCATCGTTGCATAATTTGCGGATCACCAGATCAGGATGTGGGATAGGATTGGCCACAATGCCGATATCAATCGATAAGCTATTCACGTGATCGGTTATTCTAGGTGAAATATCGTGCTTTAATTGTATTTCTAACTTTGGGTTATTAGCAAGTAATTCCGGTAAAAATTCTGCTACAGTGTGTATAGCAATTGTGGAATGACAACCAATCGTAAAATAGCCTTGAACTTCATGTTGAGAAGCTAGCGCTTGTGTTTTTGCTTTTTCCCAATCCTGAATTAATTGTCGCGCATGCAGCAGTAATTGCTTACCAGCCTGGGTGAGTTTAACGCCTTGTTGGTGTCGAATGAATAACTCTGCGCCAACCGATCTTTCTAATCGTTTTATTGCTAAGCTCAATGAAGGCTGACTGATCCCTATTTTTGAGGCTGTGCGCGACAAATTGAGCGAGCTCGCCACTTCAAGGAAATACTTTAATTCCGCGGGTGATGGAAGCATAAATAATACCTATATTAAACATAGTTATTATATATTTTACATATAACTCTTTCCTCTGTAAATTACAAAAATCTAAACCTAAACCATTCGAGAATTGAATTATGCGAAAATTAAGTTATTTAATACTAATGTTACTACTTACATCAATTAGTTATCCTTCTTTTGCTGCCCCTGCTACAAAGCCTTTGGGATTGCGTTTAGAAGGATATCGCTATCCATACCCTGTGAAATTCATGCTGCTTCGTGTTGAAAATAAAAATTTACAAATGGCTTATATGGATGTGCCTGCAAGAGGGGATCACACTAAAGGTGTTGTGCTATTACTGCATGGTGGGCTTGCTATGGGTGCTTACTGGAAAGATACCATAAGTTATTTATCGCGCGCGGGCTATAGAGTGATCGTACCTGATCAATTAGGTTTTGGAAAATCATCTAAAGAAATTATTGATTATAGTTTTGATTTATTGGCACATAATACGAAATTATTATTACAATACTTGCATGTGAAAAAAATGGTGCTTATTGGCCATTCTATGGGCGGTATGTTAGCTATCCGATTTAGCTTGAAATACCCACACATGGTTAAAAAATTGGTATTAGAAGATCCACTTGGACTGGAAGATTATCAATTATATATACCCTATAAATCAAGCGACCAAATTTATAAACTGTCATTGAATCCTTCTTGGCAGCAAATACTAAATCAACATAAAGCTCTTTATGCGACATGGAAAAATAAATTTGGAAAATATGCCGAAGTTGCTTATCGAGTAACACTAAATCAGCACTATTCAAAATTGGCACGTGTCCAAGCTTTAATTTATGAAATGCTTTATTCGGAACCTGTGATTTATGAAATTCATAAACTTGCAATGCCAACATTAATTTTATTCGGTGAAAAGGATAGCGTTGCGCCTGGCAAAGGTTTTGCAACGAAAACGAATCAGAAAAAACTAGGTAATATTCCACACCTGGCTATAAGTGCTGCAAGAAAAATTAAAAATGCACAATACAAAATGTTTAAAGATGTAGGGCACGTTGCCCATCTTGAAGCAACACCTTTATTTAACCAAACTGTACTTGATTTTATTTCACATTAATATTTAACCACACTAAGAGGTCATTATGAAAAAAATTAAAACGATAGCTATCATTGTTACGCTAGCATTGTTTTCCCAACTTATTTATGCAGGAACTCATTCGTTGCCAGATGATCGAATTCAAGTAGTACGTTCCTATTTACAGGCTCTTAACAATAAAAACCTGGCTCAAATGTTAAGTTTACTTGATCAAGATGCGATTTTGCATACGGATAGTGCTGGCATAGTATCTCCCAGTGATTTTTTCCCAAAATTATTTGCAAAAATGCAATCAAGCTCAGTTCATTTGCATGGTATTAATTTAAATTTACCACTTAATGAAAGAATCACAGCCGAATTTGAGTTTAAATGGATCGATGTTGATCATCATATGCACGGTGGTTCATTTAAAAATATTTTTATTTTTAAATCAGATCATCTTACATTGCACGAAGTTGACATGATTGCTCTATAAAAGATTTTTGCCGTTTTTAGCCCAAATGCTACTCCACATGGAAGCGGGGATCAGGAGATGTTCCTTGCTACGGAGTGAGTAGCTACTACATAACATCTATAAATATGAGGATAATCCACATGAGTACAATCAACGAATTAATAACCCAACATATTACAAACACGTTTCATGCAAAAACTATTCAACAGTTAACTGAACAGTTTTCGCGTTGTGGGATGGTTAAAATACCAAATATAGTGAGTGAGGAACTCAAAAAAACAGTACACAAAGAGATCCGTGCGCTGTTGGAAAATGAGGCCGAAAGGCGTGATCTAACGCTTAAAACAACCGATAATACGCCTCGGCATTTGAGCGTGGTGCGGAGTGAGCGCATATTAGAAAAAAGTAAAATGTTATGTGCTATTCGTGAATCAGAGGCCTTGTTAACATTTTTATCCAGTATAGCTGAGGACCAATTTTTAACAGCTGTGAGTGAAGATGAAAAATTTGTTATTACCAAACAAGAATTCAAAGGTGATACTCACGGTTGGCATTGGGGTGATTATGCTTATGCGTTAATATGGCTTGTTGAAATGCCGCCTGTTAACGATGGTGGCATGCTGCAATGTATACCTCACACTCGCTGGAATAAAACGGATCCAAACACAAATCAATATTTGTGTGATAACCCTATTTCTACCTATTCATTCGTTTCTGGTGATATCTATTTATTAAAAGCCGATACCACATTGCATCGCACAGTACCCCTCAATAAAGACGTTACGCGTATTATGTTAAATATGACTTGGGCAAATAAAAATGATTTAGGGAAGGCATCACTGTTATTCGATGACCGTTGGTGGGATAACAAAAATGCAAGTGAGGCACTGCATGTTTAATCGATTATCCGTGCATGATGCTCGCATGATAGAAAGTGCGCGGATTTTTTTGATAAAAGCACAATCTGCTCTTAACGTAAAAAACACACTATTGAATTTGATTTCTAAAAATAATTATTGGCGATCAAAACAGTGTATTAATATGGTAGCTGCGGAAGCGCCTATGAGTAAAAGTGCGCAATCTCTATTATCAACAGATTTAGGTACGCGCACAGCCGGTGGGCACATTGGCGCAGCTAACCGTTATTTTTGTGGGACCCAATATATTGATCAAATAGAAGCGATCTGCCACGCTACTTTGAAAACTTTATTTGATTGCAACTATATTGAGCATAGAGTGTTAGGTGGCACCCAGGCAAGTCAGGTAGTTTATACTGCTTTAACTAAACCAGGCGACACTATTATTGCTGTGACACCAGAATATGGCGGTGATTCAAGTAATACATCAGAATCGATGCCAGGTATTTTAGGGTTAAACGTCATCCCTATGATATTTAAATCCGATCATGTCTCTATCGATATCGTAAAACTTGAACAGCTTATCAACACTCACCGCCCAAGGCTAATTTCAATTGGCTTTTCGGTTTGCTTATTTAACATTCCCTGGTGTGCAATCACAAAATTATGCAAAAGTTATAATGTCTTAATTTATTATGATGCTGCACATGAATTAGGTCTGATTGCTGGTAAGCAATTTATCAACCCATTTAAATATGACATAGATATTATAAGCGGTTCAACAGGGAAGACATTTAGTGGGCCACAAGGTGGTTTATTATTATGGAATAGGCCTGAGATCACCCACAAAATAGTTAATACAACTTTTCCTGGCTTTGTTGGAACCTATCCATTAAACCGTGTTGCTGCACTAGCAGTTTCTTCTGTTGAAATGCTGCAAGATGGGCAAGCGTATATGGCTCAAATTGTTAAGAATGCAAAGTCTCTAGCAGGATCGTTAGATGAATTGGGTTTCGATGTATTTGCGAAAAAGAGAGGTTTTACTGAAACACATCAATTATTAGTCAACACTATGCCTGGCTATCAAGGTCGTGATGCAGCTGAACGCTTAGCTGAATGCAATATGATAACCAGTGCAGTTTCATTTCCTGGTGATAGAAATATACATCAGAACAATGGAAAAGGTATTCGCTTATCGACAACCGAAATAACGCGTAGGGGAATGAGAGAGAGTGAAATGAAAATTATTGCTGAACTGATTTATAGAGCACTCATGACTAATGAGTTATCAAATCATATTGTAAAGGATGCTATTTTTTTATCTAAAAAATATTCTAAAATTAAATTTTGTTAATTTGTATCTGCTTACCCCCTTTAGCCCAAGTATGAACGTTCCCTGCTACGGAGTGAGTAGTTACGTTAATTTATAAAAAGTGACTACTATGTATATTCGCATTTCATCATTAGCAGATTTATCCGAACTTAAAACATTAGTATATGATTCATATCAACATGGCTACCGCAAATTTAACATGCATGAATTAGCAGAAGCAACGACGATGGATGTGATTGAAAACTGTATCTTGCTTCCTCCTGATCAAACGTGGGTCGCTGTTAGTTCAGGAAAAACGGTAGGCATGGTATCCATTTGTGACAACAGTATTGAGAGAATCTTTGTTTGTCCACAACATCAAAGAAATAAAGTCGCCTCTCAATTGCTTCAATATGGGCTCAACGTTATCAGAAATTATGGTTATGATCATGCTACAAGTGAAATAGTAAAAGAAAATTATCCTTCTCGACTTTTATTTGAAAAATATGGTGCGATTCAGGAAAGAGAATTTATTAGAACGCTGCGAAACGATTTAGCTGTTAAAATAATACGATACCGTATTAACTTTGGGTATATTCGAAATTGTTAATTGTTTCAGCAATTCCCGGTGTAGCGAGGAACAGCCATATTTGGGCAAGGTCACATTAAAAACACATAAAAAATGTGCTCATTTATTATGCATAAACTCCGCTATTTTTTAGTGTTTTTAATGTGACCTTGCCTCAAATCTGACCGTTCTTGAGTCATTCAACATCACACCGGGAATTACTGTAATTGTTTTGTTGTCACAATTTTTGTGAGTGCAGAAAATTAACTAACAAAACGCTTTCCGCGATAAAACCAAGTTAATATAACTGGCGGTAACATTAAAATTGCAATCCCAACAAACATAATCGTTTCATAGCGTGCGATACTGCCAATTTGCATGCCAGCCGGTGGGAAAAAACCAACAATAATCGCGGCAATACAGGTTGCAATCCCGGTTAAAGCCACAACCCAAATCCCGAAAGTGCCACCAGGAATTTTAAAATGGCGTTTCACATGTGCTTTGTGATGGTGAAGCCGAATTAGCGCGGCAAACATGCCAACATATTCAGCTAAGGCTAATTGCGCAGTCATTGCGGATAATAACCAAAACGAAGCATTAACTGTAGGTAGCAAAATAAAAACGGAACACAGCGCAGTAAAAATAGCACCTTGTAACAATAAAATACGCGTTGGCACAAAATGACGATTCACTTTTTGAAAAACTTTAGGAATGCAGCCATCTTCTGCTGCCACCATTAAGCCCTTAGTTGGGCCAATAATCCAGGCGGAAACACCGGCAAAGGCGCCTAAAACAATGGCAATCACGATAAAAGGTAACAGCCAATGCAAATGAAAAGCTGTTAAAAATTGATCAAACGCATAAATTAAACCCGAAACCAAGCTAATATCGTTGTGCGGAACCACGATGGCAATTGCTAGCGAGGCAAAAACTAAGGTGCCAATGATAATCAGGGTGGAAATTAATAAAGCACGTGGATAATCGCGTTGTGGATTTTTCACTTCACCGGCGTGCACCGCCGACATTTCCATACCTACTAATCCAAACAACACCCCAACAAAAAAAACTAAATTTTGGATATGTGAAAAATCCGGCAAAAGATCCTGGCGCGTAAAATGAATTTGCAAGGGGTGTTTGGTCATGATCCAAATAATGCCTAAAATAATAATCGCCAACATCGGCAGTAAGGTACCAAAAATTGCACCGAGCGTGCTCACCAAACTTGAAATTCGCATACCAAAACAATTAATAAAAGTAGATAACCAAAAAATACTTAAAGTGGAAATTAATAAAAATTCTTTATTATCAGCAAGCGAGGGTTTAAACAAATACGTAATCGTAGCCGTGACAAAGGTTAAAATGGTGGGATACCAAACAACATTATAAATCCATTGTAGCCAAATAATCAGAAAGCCTGCACGCACACCAAATGCTTCCCTGACCCACACATAAACACCGCCGGTATTAGGCCAGCCGGTAGCAAGCTCAGCTGCAGTTAAGGCGGTTGGAATGAAAAAAATGACCGCTGCCAATAAATACAGGCTAATAATGCTGGTGCCGTATTCGGCGCTAATGGGTAATGTTCTTAAGCTATCGACCGCGATGACATTAATCATCACTAAGCTGAAGATGCTTAATACTTTTTTTGGTTTGGTCATGCTTAGCTAATCTTTAATGATCGTTGCAAGGCTATTACCAAGTTGAATGGGTTGTGCAACGGTTAATATTGGATCCCATTGTAGCGCGTCTTTTTCAAATAATAAAATTACCGTGGATCCCATATCAAAAAAGCCCATTTCTTGGCCACGTTCTAAATGAATAGTTTGGTCATGATAATGTTTCTCAACAATTTCTTTACGATGCGGTGGTGATATTTCACCTCCCCATGTGGTATGAATACTTGCAACAACCATCGCACCGACTAAAATCAGCGCAAAATTACCTTGTGGACTTTTAAAATGACAAATTAAACGCTCATTGCGTGCAAATAAATGGGGTGTTTTAGCAACAACCCTTGGGTGTACCGAAAATAATTTACCTGGCACATAACAGGTTTTAACCAACTGACCTGCACACGGCATGTGAACACGGTGATAATCTTTCGGTGCTAAATATAAGGTTGCAAACATACCGCCTTGATAACGTTGGCAAAAGAGATCATCATTTGCTAACAATTGCGCTAAGCTATACTGCATGCCTTTAGCTTGGATTAAAACATCATGATTAATTTGCCCAAATTCACTTAATGTGCCATCGATGGGGCTGATCACAATATTGCTGGGTTTAGCAAGGTCACGTGCTTCGGGCTTTAAATGGCGTGTGAAAAAGGCGTTAAAATTTTCATAGTCTTGCAAATTACTTGATTGCGCCTCGTGTAAATTAACCTGGTAGCGTTTAATAAAAAATTTAATAAAGCCATTTTTAAACCAGCGCGTGCGATTTTTTGCAAGCAATCCAACTAAATGGGTAACAAGGTGTTGTATAGAAAAACAGGATTTCATGATTTTAGCTTAATTTTGATATTTATAATGGGCCATCATAATCGAAGCGTGTTAAAATTGCCACAAACAGAAAGGGGATCGTTGTGAAAATGTATCTGCTCACCCCTTTTAGCTTTATATTTGCCAGAACGTTCAGATTTGGCGATAAAAACGGTGAAAATGTTTTTGAGAAAGCGCAGTTTATAAGTGATAAGTGAGCATTTCGATAAAAGATTTTCGCCGTTTTTAGCTCAAATATGGACGTTCCCTGCTACGGAGTGAGTAGTTACGTGAAAATCTACAAAGTAGGCGGTGCCGTACGCGATAGAATCTTGGGTTTACCGGTCACAGAAATCGATTGGGTGGTGGTTGGTGCAACGCCAGAAATCTTGTTAAATTTAGGCTACAAACAAGTTGGTAATGCCTTTCCCGTTTTTTTGCACCCTGATACAGCAGAAGAATATGCGTTAGCACGTAAAGAAATGAAAACAGCGCCAGGCTACCAAGGCTTTGCTTTTGCCTTTACCCCCGAAATCACGCTTGCAGAAGACTTATTACGACGTGATCTAACCATTAACGCGATTGCTGAAGATGAAAAAGGCAAATTTATTGATCCTTATGGCGGCATTGCGGATATTAAAAAACGCTTATTGCGGCATGTTTCAAAAGCTTTCGTTGAAGATCCGGTGCGCCTATTAAGAGTGGCACGTTTTTATGCGCAGTTTGCTCATCTTGGATTTAGCATAGCAACTGAAACCATGGCATTAATGCAGGAAATGGTTGCTAATGATGAAGTTAAAGCCCTTACAGCAGAGCGAGTGCTTAAAGAATTGCGGCGCGCCTTAGTAAGCAAAAGCCCTGAAAAATTTTTTGAAGCCTTACAACAGTGTAGTGCATTAGCCATTATTTTTCCTGACTTTGTATCATTACAATCTTTACAGCCTTTAAAAAAAGTCAGATTAGCAAGCGATAATGAAGCAGTCTTGTTTGCTGTTTTAATGCATTGTGTTAACCAGTCACATAGTGTTGAAAAAAGTGTGGCATTGATCAAACACGTTAATCAGCAATTCTGTTTACCAAAACCGCTATTAGAACAAGCTACGCTACTTGCAAAACACTATGACAATTTTATTAATGCCACCAATTTATCAGCAGAAGCACTCTTAACGTTTTTAGAACAATGCGATGTGATCCGCCGCCCAGAGCGTTTTGCGTTATTGCTTGAAAGTTGTGTTGGTTTAAGTGGTAAGCATAAAGTGAGCGAGTACTTGCAAGAGGCGGTAAATGCTATTGCACAAGTTGATATTACAGGCCTGTTGCAGCAAGGTTTACAAGGGCAAAATCTTGCAAAAGCGCTAAGAGCACAGCGTTTACAAGTATTAAAAACCGATTTTAATTGCAACAAGGTTAAAAAAGAGGATTAAAACTGAAAAAAACGACTTTTTTTGCAAAAAAAGTTGTTTTTTTTATTGTAACTATTTTAATTACGTTCTAAGCTATACTTGCTAAATTGTAACAGTTAAGTAAATGTAACTATGAATTTGCCAAGAACGTTCAGATTTGGAGATAAAAACGGCGAAAATGTTTTTGAGAAAGCGCAGTTTATATGCGAATAAATGAGCATTTCGATAAAAGATTTTCGCCGTTTTTAGCACAAATATGGACGTTCCTGTCTACAGAGTGAATAGTTGCGCTAAATTATTAACGGTTTGTATTGTAATATTCAATAGGAGAATGTCCCATGCCTAAAAAAGCGGCAAAGAAACCTGCTCGTAAAGCAGCGAGCAAAACTACTGCCAAGCGTAAACCTGTTAAAGCAGTAAAAGCGAAAAAAGCAGCTCCTTCTAAAGTTAAAGCAACTGCTGTAACTAAGAAGAAAGTCGATGTGAGCAAGATTAAGCCTCTATCTGACAAGCTAACCAAAACTCAAGTGATCCAAGCGATTGCTGAACATACTGGTTTAGCCAAAGCTGATATTACTGAAGTGTTTAAAGCGTTGGCAGTTTGTGTTCATGGCCAAATGCACAAAAAAGGCTTTGGTGAATTTACGATCCCTGAAACAGGTGTTAAAATCCGTCGTATTCGCAAGCCAGCGACTAAAGCGCGCAAAATGGTTAGTCCTTTCAGCGGTGAAGAAATCACGGTTAAAGCAAAACCTGCACGTAACGTCGTTAAAGTAACTGCATTAAAATCATTGAAAGACAGTGTTAAAGCTGGCTAAATTTTCTTTGATTGTAACTACTCAGCAAATTTGAAGGTGAATTTACCGAGAACGTTCAGCTTTGGTGATAAAAACGGCGAAAATACAGCGATTTCCGCCGTTTTTAGCCCAAACGCCAGTCCTCTGCGGGGATCAGGGCGTTCCCATCTACAGGGTGAATAGTTACCTTTGATTTAGAAGTAATCAATACGCCTCTATAGTTTTATAGAGGCGTATTTTTTTGAGAGTGAGGAAACTGCTCCATATGCGTACCAAAATGATTGATGATTTAAAAGTCGCGATTAATAACTTAAAAGAAACCGGCTTATACAAAAAAGAACGGGTTATCAAGACACATCAAAAAGCACAAATTGGCGTTGAAAATGGTTTAGAAGTTTTAAACTTTTGTGCTAACAATTACTTAGGTTTGGCTGATAATCCTGATTTAATCCATGCTGCAAAACAAGCCTTAGATCAATACGGCTATGGCATGGCATCGGTGCGTTTTATTTGTGGCACCCAAACTGTTCATAAAGCTTTAGAAGCTAAAATTGCTGACTTCTTACAGAAAGAAGACGCCATTCTTTACTCCTCTTGTTTTGATGCCAATACAGGTTTATTTGAAACTTTATTAGGCCCAGAGGATGCTTTAATTAGCGATGAATTAAATCATGCCAGCATCATCGATGGTGTTCGGTTATGCAAAGCACAGCGTTTGCGCTATAAAAATAACAACATGGCAGATTTAGAAAAACAATTACAAGCAGCGCAAGCTTGTCGTTATCGTTTAATTGCCACCGATGGTGTTTTTTCAATGGATGGCATTATTGCTAACCTGCCTGGTATTTGCGATTTAGCTGAAAAATACGATGCATTGGTCATGGTTGATGATTCACACGCCGTTGGCTTTATGGGTGAACACGGTCGTGGCACACCTGAATACTGTGGCGTATTAGATCGCGTTGATATTCTTACCGGTACATTAGGTAAAGCCTTGGGTGGTGCTTCAGGTGGTTATACGACGGCTAACGCAGAAATTATTGATTGGTTACGCAACCGTTCACGGCCTTATTTATTTTCTAATACGCTGGCACCAGTGATTGCAGCAACTTCGTTAAAAGTGCTAGAAATGCTTGCAAGCAGTAGCGCGTTAAGAAAACAATTACATGCCAATAGCCAGTATTTTAGGAAACACATGCAAGCCTTGGGTTTTAATTTAGTGCCTGGTGATCATCCGATTATTCCTGTCATGCTGGGCGATGCTAAATTAGCTGCAAGCATGGCTGATCATATGCTACAAGAAGGAGTTTATGTGATAGGTTTTTCCTATCCGGTGGTGCCGCAAGGACAAGCGCGAATTCGTGTGCAAATGTCTGCAGCGCATCAACAAGAACATCTTGATAAAGCGATTACAGCCTTTGCGAAAGTAGGTCGTGAATTAGGAGTCATAAAATAAAATGCGCGCCTTAGGCAAATTAAAAAAGCAAATCGGGCTAGACTGGCATGAAGAAGCAAAACCCACTGTGGGTCACAATGATGTATTAATTAAAATCAAAAAAACCGCTATTTGTGGCACGGATATTCACATTTACAATTGGGATGAATGGGCACAAGCCACTATTCCTGTGCCCATGACCACGGGCCATGAATTTGTTGGTGAAATCGTTGAAATTGGTAGTGAAGTGCAAGGTTTTAAAATAGGGCAACGCGTTTCCGGTGAAGGTCATATTTCTTGTGGGCACTGTCGTAATTGCCGCGCTGGTAAACGCCACTTATGTCGCAACACAGTGAGTGTTGGGGTAACCCGCCAAGGTTGTTTTGCGGAATATTTATGCATTCCGGCAGTTAATGTTTTTTCAATTTCTAACAAAATTTCTGATGATATTGCTGCTATTCTCGATCCATTTGGTAATGCCGCACACACCGCGCTTTCATTTGATTTGGTTGGCGAAGATGTTTTAGTGACTGGTGCAGGCCCCGTTGGGTTAATGGCCGCTGCGATTGCCAAACACGTTGGCGCACGTTATGTGGTGATCACCGATGTAAACGATTATCGCTTATCACTTGCTGAAAAATTAGGGATCACTAAAGCCGTTAATGTTACGCAACAAACCTTGCCTGATGTGATGAAAGAATTAGGCATGACCGAAGGTTTTGATGTTGGCTTAGAAGTATCGGGTTCACCGAATGCATTTAACCAAATGCTCAATAGCATGAATCATGGTGGGCGCATTGCAATGCTTGGCTTCTTACCACACGATACTAAAATCGATTGGAACCAAATTATTTTAAAAGGCTTATTCATTAAAGGCATTTATGGGCGTGAAATGTTTGAAACCTGGTACAAAATGGCTTCGCTTTTAGAATCCGGGCTTGATATTTCCCCTGTGATTACCCATCATTTTAAAGTAGATGATTACCAACAAGGTTTTGAAATCATGCGCAGCGGCCAATCTGGTAAAGTGATTTTGGATTGGAGTTGAGAGGTTACCTAAAGGGGCTAAGCAGATACATTTCTGTAAGCAGATCTTGTATTATGTGAGTTTTCTTCAATTAGCTTTTTTAAGTTAATTGAATCAACAGAGTGCTCCCGGCTGTTATTCACTGCTCTAGCTAAAAATATTAAGCCGCCAGATCTACTTTCTGGATCATAAGAATTGTTATAATCAATCTGATAATGAATATTACTTCTGCCAATAAAAACAGTTTGGCCAGCATAAAGCTTAAAAAAGCTTGTAAGAAGAGTATTCCATCTTGAATCATGACGCAGTTTATCCATATTTTCTTCATAATAAACCAAGCATGGTAGTATGCTATTTTTGAAAAGATCTAAGTTCAGCGGGTTGCTGGCATTGAAAGAGTTGATAGTATCCTGTAACAGACGAAATTGCTGGTTGTGCTCTTTGGTACCCCTTGTGAACATACATTCTCCTTTCACCTTGTAGACGGAAACGCCCATATTTGTAACAACATTTGAGCAGATCAAAATGACATTAATATTTTGGCATATCGTTATTTAAATCACAATTAAAAACAATAACTTACCGACTGACCGGGCCATGCCAGATTTTAGCCATCTTTGCTATCATGCAAAGAAAATGCAAATTAATAGGGCTATTTTAACATGGGTGTTAAAATAGACTGGACTATTTTAACATAGTCGTTAAAATAGTCTTATTTAACTAATTGATATAAATATGAAAAGGCTTTATGAAACGTTGTTAGATAATCATTTGCAAGATTTTCAGCAAATGATCTTATTGGCTGGCCCACGCCAAGTGGGAAAGACTTATTGCGCAAAAACCGCCAAGGAGCTCACCGATAATCTTGTTTACTTAAATTGGGATGAAAAAGCCGATCGCCAGTTAATTACGCGTGGCTCAGCGGCCATTATCGAGTATGCGCGCCTTGATCAGCAACAAGCCAAAAAACCAATTATTATTTTTGATGAAATTCATAAATACAGTCGTTGGAAAGTGTTTTTAAAAGGATTCTATGATCATTACTCTGAGTTAACCAAAATTGTTGTGACAGGCAGTGCCAAACTTGATGTTTATAAAAGAATGGGTGATAGCTTACTTGGTAGATACTTTCTTTATCGCGTTCATCCCTTGAGTGTGGCGGAATTAATGACACATGAACTACCCGAAAAACCCATTCGGCAACCGAGTCAATTATCACAAGAAAAATTTGCAAGACTTTTTCAATTTGGTGGATTTCCTGAGCCATTTTTACAAGCTGATCAACGCTTTTATTTTCGCTGGCAACGCATGCGCAAGCAATTAATTGTGCGTGAAGATATTCGTAGTTTAAGTCAAATCCAAGAATTAGCACAATTTGAATTATTAGCTGATTTATTAACGCATCAAGTGGGGCAATTAGTGAATTATTCCACTTTAGCGAATGCAGTGAACATTACCATGCCCAGCATTAAACGTTGGATCAAATGGCTAGAAAAACTTTACTATTGTTTTACCATTAAACCATGGTTTAAGAATGTTAAAAAATCATTATTGAAAATGCCAAAAGTTTATTTATGGGATTGGTCTACGGTCGCAGATGAAGGCGCAAAATTAGAAAATTTTGTTGCATCACACTTATTAAAAGCCGTGCAGTTTTATAGTGATTATGGCCTAGGTGATTTTGATCTGTTTTTTTTACGTGATAAAAACCAACATGAGGTTGATTTTTTAGTCACACAAAATGGCCAACCCTGGTTTATTGTTGAAGTAAAAAAATCACAGCAGCAACCACTCAGCCCAAATTTGCGCTATTTCCAACAGCAATTAAACTGCCCATATGCCTTTCAAGTTGTTTATGATTTACCCTATGTTGATCAGGATTGTTTTTCACAACATGATCCGCTGAAAGTTTCTATGCAAACGTTTTTATCGCAGCTGGTTTAACCCTGCATCTGCAAAATCGCATCCCATTCTTTTTTAGTCACCGGCAGCACCGATAAACGATTGCCTTTACGTAGTAAAAGCATATCTTGTAAAGCAGGTACGTGGCGCAATTCATTCAATGAAATAATGGTGCTAAATTTTTGTTTAAACTTCACATCCACCATAAACCAACGCGGATTATCAGGCATGCTTTTGGGATCGTAATAATCGCTTTCCGGATCCATTGCGGTGAAATCTGGATAACCGGCTTTAACGACTTCAACGATGCCCACAATACCCGGTGGATTGCAGTTAGAATGATAAAAAAAGGCTAAATCGCCTTTTTTAATTGCATCACGTAATAGGTTACGTGCTTGATAATTCCTAACACCTTCCCAGTGCGTTGTTTTATTAGGGTTACTCATTAATTTATCAATGCTAAACGTTTCGGGTTCTGATTTTAAGAGCCAATAATTCATAGGGTATAACAACCTGTTTCTGTTAATATTGCATGCAATTTTACATCCCATGGTTTGGGATGCAAGTGTGTTACTTTCTGGATCTCATAAGCAAGACCAATTAAAAGTGGTTTGGTATGTTGCGCTTGTGTTAAAAATGCAAAACTACGATCGTAAAAGCCTTTACCCATACCAAGACGATTGCAGTTTTCATCAAATGCCACCAGTGGTGTGATCACAAGATCAAGGTCTTGTGTTGTGATTAAATCACTTGCGTGATAATCCGGTTCGGCAATCTTAAAGCGGTTAAGCTTTAGTTTAGTTTGCGGCTGTAGGCGCGCAAATTCCAAAACATCATGATGGATCACAGGTAAATAAATTTCTCTATGTTCATGCCAAGCTTGTTGAATAATTAACTGTGTATCAACTTCATTATTAACTGCAAGATAACACGCTATTCTTTTTGCTTGTGAATAATACGAAGAATTTAAAAAAGTGTGACAAATTTTTTGGGAGAACTGCTTAACAGCGGGGGTGGGTAATTGTCGTCGTTGCGCTAAGATAGTTTGTCGCAGTTGCTTCATTTCTGCGGGCATAAATAGGTCCCTGTTGCGTTATTGGGTTTGCCACTTGAGCCTGTTCTCATCAGGTGGGGATCGCAGTATCACATCAGGCTTCCCATTACGCGATGGGCTTGCACAACCGTGATAACACAATGAACCCCTGTGGTTTTCACGTTGGTCAAGTATACGTTTGCCCAATAAACGTGTGCAACAGGGATAAGTTAATTATACACTTTTTTGATAAGAGTGGTTAAATATTCAACGTATTGTTTATGCTGCTCGCTTTATTTGAAGACAAAAAATGTTTTGTAAGAGATTTGTAACTATTCAGTAAATTTAACTATGAATTTACTGAATAAGTTACAGAGATTTTACTTTGAACATGCGTTGCAGCATAGTGAATTACAAATTTTTAGTGTAAACTTTTAGTGTAAAGTTTATAATGAAAAATATTCTAACGGTTGGGCCTTTTATGTACAAAAAATTAATTCAATCACCACTGACTTATGTCTTGGCACAAGTTAAATTTACCAGCATTGAAGGGATTGAGAAATATGTGCCTGAACTACAAGATAAAATTCGATCACTATTCCCGCGTCATGCAAGAGCCCATAGTTCGGTGATTCAGCTAAATCAAGACCAAGAAATATGCACAAGACAGCTAGTTCAATGGCATTTTATTGATAAAACGAAACAAACGGGTATTATTCTAGATAAACAAACGCTCACTATTCATACAACTCGTTATGATCGGTACGACACACTATTGGCAAAATTGATCGTAGTTATTGAACAATTCCATGCAATTTTAAAATTTTCACTGATTACTCGCGTAGGATTACGCTATATTAATTTAATTGAAGAAGGCCTGGAGCAAGTTGAGCCAGGTTTGCGTAGTTTTCAATTGACAGAAAATATCATTGAGCCAAATCAATTTTTATCGAAAACGGAAACAACACAGTTTAGTAAGGCAGGTATTATAAAAATTCAAGCAACTTATGTGGGCGATAGAAAAATCATTGGTGATTTAAAAAATATTTTTATCCCACCCGATTTGACTGATGTAGCAGAATTGTTAGTTTTTACTGAGCACAATCAACCAGAGCAGCAGTTTTTATTGCTTGATCTGGATCATTTTAATTTGAATGAGCATGATTGTAATACTGAAAAAATTGCACAAATTTTTTCTAATCTACACCAAGGGATATCGCAAGGATTTCGCCAAGCCGTGGGGCAAGAGAACTTAAAGGCCTGGAGTAAACAATGAAACCATTACCATTAAGATCGCAATATCTTGATCCTCAATACTCTCGTGCGGCTTTTGATTTACTTAATGGTTTATCGTTAACAAGTACAGGCTCAAAAGGGATAAATCTTTATTCATCACCAGGACAAAATAAATCAATTATTATCCCTTTCAATATGTTGTTATCTCAACAAACAGATAAAGTATCTTCTCGTGAAAAATTACAAGACTTAAAGCAAATTTTAGAATTAAATGTGTTAGAATTAGCGGCTGTTTTACAGGTTAGTCGTCCAACCATTTATGAATGGCAAAATACAGAAGAAATTAAATTACATAGCAAAAATCAAGAAAGATTAAACAATCTTTTTGCTGTTAGTGAAGCATGGAAAGTAAAACAGGCAGGCTCGTTAGGTAGCTATTTACATAAAACAATAAATCAATATAAAAAATCACTTTTTTCTTTATTGACCAGTGAATATTTGGATTTAAAGAAAATTAACCAATATTTAGATGATCTTGCAACGCATCTTAGGGCAAAGCAAGATAAGGATCGAGCTCATGATGCACTCTTAAAAGAACATGGTTTTGAACCTATTAGCAAGGATGATCGGGGGGATAGAATAGACGATATTGATTTTATGGATTAGCAATGCAGGATAAGACAATAGATTCAGATAAAATAGTAGAAAATGGCTGGTGCCAAGGTGCACTGTTGTTGGTAGATGATGCTTGCTGCAACCCAGTGTAAGCAAGATCGATTAACTAAAGGTGTTTATATTGTGTTAAGCCAAGATTGTGACATCTTGAATCATCGTTTAGATAAAGAACCTGTTATTGAATTAATTAATGCCGATCATATCGGAAAAGTTAATCAAGAACTAGCCACAGGGAAAAATCCACGACAGTTACATCTAAAAGATGAACAAGATCATGCCTATGAGCTGATACCGCACAATCGAGTTTTTATTGATCGAGAATATTTACAAGAATTAAAAGCTGCTCCTACAAAAATTAACGCTCGCGAATTAAAAATTTTAATTCGATGGATTACTAAACGTTATAGAAGACCGGCATTTCCCGATGCATTTAATCACCGTGTTGATGCAAAAACAATGAAAAAAATTAAACGTGTTCTTAATAATCAAGCAAAAGAATCGAAGGGGTTATTTATACGCCTAAACACAAAATCCGAGCTGCCTGATAATGAAAATTATAAAATCTATATGGTCTTAATAGTGCCAAAAGAATATTATGACAATGAAGAAGTATGCATAAAAATTCGAAGAGGATTTGATGAAATCCTTGAGTTTCTTGATAAAATTCCCGGCCTTGAAATGCTGCCAAATTCTCATGTTGAGTCAGAAGATGGTATTACTATTCATCATTATAGTGAGCTTGAACAATGGGATCTTGACTACATCAGTTTCCTTAATGGTGCCGAGGGAGAGGTGATCAATATTGATTAAAAGCTAATACACCCATCTGAGAAGAACATATCATAATTCAATCTGCTCACGCTGGGTTAAATCTTCAGAAATTTTTTGACAAAGCAGCTTGATTTTTTTGTTCGCATTTGCAGTGGTTTGTTCTTGTTGTTGTTTTAGCTCTAATAATTCATGACAGATGTTCAAGGCTGCATTAATGGTCATGCTTTCAGCATTGGCATTCGGTTGCGCATCTCGCAGTTTGCGCATATTGGCATCAAGCAATAAAGCCGCCTTGGTTAACGCTTCTTGTTGCTGTGGTTGGCAACGAAAATGATAACGTTTATCGAGTATTTGCACGCTCACACTGTGTAACTCATTCATGTTTAACCTCGATATTTTTGTAACTATTCACCCTGTAGATGGGAACGCCCATATTTGGGCTAAAACCGGCGAAAA
>CAYGTS010000016.1:0-30463 GCA_964352905.1 uncultured Legionellales bacterium
TTCCTTTTCATTACGCTGCCGGTAAAGCGAGTGCTAATGGATTAAATGCCGCACAACAATGGTGGAGTGCGCGCCAAGAAAATAGTTTTGATGCGATTTATGTAGCGCCACTTGATGCGCTTAATCATTACCGCGAAATCAGCGTCAATTTTAGTAAACAAATTGCCATTGATTACAACCCAGCCGCGAGGAAAATAACTTATGCGAATCATCATGCGTCATCTTTGTTACAGCGTAATCTTGATTAGAATTAAGTGATTTTTCGATATAAATCATAAGATTAGTGGTAAAAAGTTTTATTTATGTTGCAAAACCAGGAATTGTAATATTCTGAGAGTGATAGTAAAATGTCGGCACAATTTAAAACTATAAGAAGAGAAGCGCAATGTTTACTTTACTTTCTGGTGAGTTACCTCAGATCAGATTAAATGCTTATAACAAGCCAAATATAATTACTCTTACTTTCAAAAATAAAGAAGACCTCGAAAGTGTAATAAAATTCTTTAAGGAGAAACAATATAGTTACCAGACGACAACAGATTTATGTTTAGAAATAACCACTTTTGACACAAGCAAAAGCAGTAAAAATTTTATGGTTTTTTTTGAGCTGCTTGAGGCACTTGAGAAAACAAAAGAACCATTTTATGCAAGTATCATCCTTAATTTTTGTCGTCTTTTAAATATAGATTCTATCTCGCAAAAGCAGGACTATACTCAATCTGATTTTGGAATATGTTTTGAATTGTTTAAAATTTGTCATACTAGTGAAGCCATGAGAGGTCAATGTGAAAGGCTCATTAATCTTATGTCGACTTTGGGGGTAGTTGATTTACCATTGAATAATGTTTCTGTCAAAATATTCTCAGCATTGGAAAAAAAATATGCTTACCGTTTTAGTGATTTCGATGCGGTAACACGAGAGATAATTCAACATTTTAAATTTTTTAGAGAAAAATGTGGCTTAGCTCATGATAAAGGCTCTATTGATTTTTTTATAACAATGATAGAAAACGATCGTAAGCGGAAAGCATTGTATGAATTCATGCAACAAATTCTAGTCGATCATCCAAGCTTAAAATTTTCAGAAAGTGATTCACTTTTAAATATAAATAAATTACTAGATTATGGTTTTACACCAGATCTATATAAAGAGTTTATTAGCCTGCCAAGCGAAAATGGCTTTGAAGAAAACTTACGGTTATGGGCCTTTTCTAAAGCAATAAAAATATTAATTGGAAATAACAAACTTAACAAGCTCATTTTTTCAGAAAATAATTTTGATGAAAAAAAAGCTATTGTGCAAGAAGTTTTTGGTATAACAGCAAGATATGAAAATGCAAACTTTCTATTTTGCCTTGTGAAAGAGGCGGGTGCTCTTTGTGAAATATTAAGTGGGATTGCGTCTGAAGCTATCCGCCAAATTATTATTTTATTTTTTTCATACGATCAAAATTTCCTTGAATATGGTTTTACTGAGGGTGCCTACCAAGAAATGTATGATTTACAAGGAAGTAATAATTTTAAAAAAATCTTACGCCTTTTTGTTTCTCGACGAATACAAATGGAGTTAAATTCTGATATTGGTCTTTTATCCAGAATTAATTTTAAATCCAGCCATCAAGAAAAAAAATCTTTGGTACAAGAAATTTTGGGTGCCTCAGATAATTGCAGTCGCGTAGAAACCTTGTTTAATCTTATAAGAGATGAGGCATATATCCATGTGACTTTAGGTGTGGATTATTCTGAAGATGAGCGCGATAATATTTTAAAACATATTTCATTATATCCAGAAATTTTTGAATATGGATTTACAAAAAATAATCATACAGATTTTTCTAGTTTTTGTGTAGATGAAAACTTTATGGCATGCTTACGCTCTTATGTTTTATCCAAAACAAAAAAATTCTTAGAAAGCAATGAGAACCACATTGGTGAGATTGCGCATGCTTTTTCTCCTGAAGAAAAAAAGCTTATTATAGAAAAAATTTTAGGTATAAAAGAAAATTGTTTTCATATAGAAACTCTATTTAATTTTGTAAAAGAAGAGATTGAAACTTGTCAAATTCAACATGGCCCATTAAGTAAAAATAAATCAACTTTATATCTAGAGTTTTTGATGAATAAGATTATTGATATTGATGAAAAAAAATACTCTTGTTATTTAAATGAAAATAACGAATATATATTATCAATGGACTCAGGAGAACCAATTAATCTGACTTTGTTGCTAAGTAATGTTAATATGACTCATTTTTCATTGGGGAGTGAAACATTAGCCACATTAAATAAAATGTTGAATAGATTGATAGGATCATATTACTCTGTAAATCCTCAAATTTTTCATTGTGATTCTTCAGATCAATTTGCGGGGAAATTGCCCCCTTATTTATTGAGAGCCATTCAAATTTATAACTTGAGATTTTATCAAAACTGCAATCGTTTGTTTCGTGGGGAAGTGTTGTTACAGGAGAATGACCATATAAGTGTTGGTGAAAATGTAATTTTAAACCTTGCCTTGAACTGCATAATACATGCTGCAATTAATCAAATGCCAATAATACTTAAAGATGACACTATTTATCCAAATGAACGTGCTATTTTTAAAAAGATAGATAATGAAAATTTAAGTAAAGTAAAGGATGAAGAGCAGTATCAACAACTTTTAAATCAAGAGTTAATGGCAGGAACTATTTCACAAGAAGAATACCACCTTGTCTATACACGCTATGAATATCTATTTTTGTTATTTAGTGATTTTACTCAGTTGTTACGTGATGAAAGATTAGATGAAAAAACAGTCGAAGATAGATGTGCTAGCCGTATTATTAAGATTCCTGCGCTTACAAGTGGAAGCTATGACAAAAATGGATCACATTTTTTTAGAGATAAAGGATTTCAACGTACTCGCTTTCATAATATACCTCATCTTTTCTCTATCGAACATTTAGTAAAGGAGAAATCTGAACGTGAAGTTATTTTGCCACAAGGCTTAACTGCTATTTATTATAAAAGTAGTGATGGCATTTTAGATGCTAGTATTGTCTCAAGCCCTAAATTCCAAAAAAGTGATGATTATTGGTCACAACATGCTTTGCGTTATGCTTATAAACATCATCTTAGCCAAGCATATAAACATGTAAGTGATGCCCGCACTATTGGAGATATAAAAGTTGCTCGATCTAATCATGGTTTAGCACATACTGCGCGTGTCATGAGTTATATTCCACTAGTGATTGAATATTTTCAGATCCATGCAAAAGATGAAGGTTTCAGAGATTTTTGCCGAGACATAACGCATGAACAACTGCAATTGCTCAAAATTGCCGCTGCATTTAGTGTCACAGGGCGTGAAAGTGAAGTTGGTTTTCGTGATAATTTAGAATTATATAATCAATATCGAGTTGCTTCACGTGAGCATTTTGAAGCTTATTTTAAACAAACAAGTGAAATGTTCGGTATGGAGAAATTACAAGCAGAAGAAATTGCCAGCATGAGTGAAGTTATTCAACATATGGGTAATCCCAATTATCCTAGTTTTGAAGCTAAAACAGAGTTGATGCAACAGGATAATTTTAGAACAAGAAGCTACTTTTATTATATCTTAAGCATGGCTCATAAACTTGATTTGCCACGTTGTTATAGTAAAGAGCATTTTTTTGGTGCCTTTGGAAGTATGAATGATATATTAGATACCCCAATTGATGAAAGTAATCAAGATTTTCAGCAACTGATGCGCTACGCTATTAATCTTATGCAAGAGCAAGGTAATATGCAACATTGCGATATAACGCCAGATGGAGAGTGGGTTAATTGCCATAAATCCTATAGACCACCTTTTGGTACTTGTAGTACGTCATTTAAGGCACTTGATCGTTCTATAAGTATCGTTGCAACTCCTCAACTTACGGAGACAATGCCTGAAGTATCAACGGCTGTAATTTCAACATCTTTACGTCGATAACTATCTATTCTTTTCTTTTCAAATGATCAGCGCTAATAATTTAAAAACTTTTAGCGCTGGTCTTTATTTGTAAATATCTTATTTACAACCCAGCCGCGAGGAAAATAACTTATGCGAATCATCATGCGTCATCTTTGCTTAATCGCAATCTTGATTAGTCTCACGGCGTGTCACACAACCAATACGTTATTACCCGAGAACGGTCCGAGTATGGAAACGGTTTATGATAGTTTAGGACATTCAAAAAATAATTTGGCATTAATACGCAAAAAAATACAGGCTCAATCAAAAAACATCCAGGCAAAAAAATCATCAGCATTTTATAAATTACCGAACCCCGATTTAACCCTGTATGTGTTTCCGCATTTTAGTGGTCAAGAGCAATTACCGGTGCCAGGTTATAACACGGTTATTAGTGCTTATGAACATGATTATTATGGATTAGCGAGTGAGCGTAATGAAAATCACTAAAAAAGCGATTGCGCGCGGTTATGAACGTCATCCGAGCTTAACCGACTTTCTACCGTGGCGTGATTTTAATGCCAAACATCATCTTTTTTTATTGCAAGACAACCAAACGTTAGCGATGGGCTTTAATTTAACGCCTATTCCTTGTGAGGCGCGCCCGGATGACGTGTTAGCTAGTTTAGTCAACAGCGTGCGGCAAGCCTTGCAAAATGCCATTCCCTTAGAAAAAGACGATCCGTGGGTGGTGCAATTTTATGTCAGTAAAAATCATTCGTTAAAATCCTTGCAAAAAAATCTACAAGATTATATTCCACCTTCACAGCAAGCTAATCCTGTAACTGCAGCGCATTTTGAGCATGTAAAAAAACATCTGGAGTGGATGAGTCAAGAAGAAGGTGTTTTTTTCGATGAATTAGTCACCAATCAACCCTTTCGTGCAGGGGTTACCGAGGCGCGTTTAATCGTGTATCGCCCTAAGCATCACAGCAAAAAAATGAAACAGCGTAATTATCTCACTGAAATCGTTAAAATGGGTCGTAAACTTTCTGATCAATTACAAAGCTGTGGGGTTAAAGTTAAACCTTTAACGGCTCATGATTTTTTGTTGTGGATGACCGCCTGGTTTAATCCTAACCCTAAACAAACCAACGGTGATGTTGATGCGCTGATTAAACTACGGCAAAGCCAGAATAAAAAACTCACCGGCTGGGATTTAAGCGAGCAATTGTTTTTTAATAATCCCGGATCGTTTCAAGACGGTTGGTTATTTGATGGTTGGCCACATAAAGTTTTACCCATTCAAAGTTTAAATGCCGAACCTGCAATCGGGCACCTTACCGCTGAGCGCAAACGCGGTAGTGACGAAAAATTATTTACTTTGATTGATCAACTACCTCACGGTACAGTATTTTCCTTGCACATTGTTTTTCAAGCACAACAACAGGTGCAACAACATTTACAATGCGTGTTAGACAGCGCAATTGGCAAACATGCCAAAGCACTCGCTGTTAAACAAGAAATTGCCGATGCTGAATCTGCGATCGTGAATGGTGATTATTTATTACCGATGAGCATGGCGGTTTTTCTGCGCGGTAAAAATCATGACGAACTTACACAACACCAAGCACAAATTGAAGTGTTATTAAATAGTAATGGTTTTAATGTCATGAGTGAAGACAATGTTTTTCCGATTGATGCCTATTTACGCTATTTACCGATGTGCTATGACTTTCAGTTTGATCAAAAATATTTATATCGCGCGCGTTATATCTTACTCAGTGACATTGCAAAATTATTACCGCTGTATGGGCGCAGTCGCGGCACGCAACACCCTGGCATATTATTTTGGAATCGTGGTGGTGAGCCGTGGCTAATTGATTTTTTAAAAGACAAAACTAAAAATGCGCATTTATTGTTACTCGGTGAAACCGGTACCGGTAAATCGAATTTATTAGCGTTTTTAATCATGCAAACGCTCGCCTTATACCAACCGCGCTTTTTTATTATCGAAGCCGGTGGCTCGTTTGATTTATTAGCTGATTATTGCCAAAGCTTAGGGCTTACAGTTAATAAAATCAAAATCGATCCCAAAAAACCAATTGCCTTAAATCCGTTTGCTAATGCCTTAAGTGTTTTGCAACAAGGCGATCAGCATGATGAAGATAGTCGCGATCCGCTTGGTGAAATGTTACTCGCAGCCATGATCATGATCACCGGTGGGGAGATACAAGAGCAAGCACGCATTACTCGCGCCGATCGCATGTTAAGCATGGATGCGATTTTATTAGCCGCTAAAACTGTTGCAGAAAATGCCAAACCACAAATGCTTGCCAGTGATTTAGTGGAAGCGTTAATTAATATCGCGCAAACGTTAGATCCCCATAATGATCGTGCCAAAATTAAACGTGCCAAAGAAATGGCCGATAGCTTGCGCTACTTCACGCATGATCCGGTATCAAGCCAATTTTTTAATCAAGCAGGCACTCCTTGGCCGAATGCCGATGTCACATTGGTTGATTTAGGCTTGTTTGCCCAAGAAGGTTATGAAGCGCAACGCGCGATTGCTTTTAGTGGATTAATTGCCAAAGTATTGGCGCTTGCTGAACACAACCAATACAGCCAACGCCCGATGATTTTACTTGGTGATGAAGTTCACATTTTGCTGAAAATTCCACTCTTAGCGATGATGTTGACGCGAGTTTCTAAAATGGGCCGCAAATTAGGTTTATGGCTATGGCTTGCGACACAAAACATGCGTGACTTTGCCGATGAATCACACAAAATGCTGGCTATGATTGAACATTGGATTTGTTTAGCGCTACCACCGGATGAAATCGATCAAGTCGAGCGTTTTAAAACCTTAACCCCAGAACGCCGCACGTTATTATTATCGGCGCAAAAAGAAAGTGGCAAATACACCGAAGGCGTGATTTTAAACAGTTTATTGCAAGGTTTATTCCGCAACATTCCACCGCGATATTACCTAGCACTTGCGCAAACCGAGCAACAGGA
The DNA here is from genome assembly GCA_964352905.1 of uncultured Legionellales bacterium. GTDB lineage: Bacteria > Pseudomonadota > Gammaproteobacteria > JAHCLG01 > JAHCLG01 > CAYGTS01. The sequence goes on from CAYGTS010000016.1 coordinate 6,941, forward strand.
AAAACATCAACGCTTGAAAATCATGCAACAATTACATTGCAGTGAGTTAGAGGCGGTTGAGGTGGTGGCGAGGGAGATGATTAGAGAAAAGTTGCAGAGTGGTTAAAAAATTAATCACTCTGCAATTTTTGTTGATATAATTTACTCACTAAAAATAAATTATGGTTTTATCTTCCTGGTCTGGGAGATGAACTTGGACAAGGTTTAACTGAGTCTGGAATGGCTTCAAAACCTAGGGTATTTAATAACTCATTTAAAAAATCGCGATCAAAATTTTTGGTAGCTTGATCATTCCAGCGTGGATTGGTACCATCTTTTTCAACAGAAATACAGCCAGTTTGTATCAAAATATAACCTAATAAAGTTGGGTATTGCTGTATATTTTGGCGTAGAGAACTTTTCTCTGTAGAATTAAAATTACAGCTTCCTAACTCTAAATTACTAAAGCTCATTCTTAATGCTGTTTGTGTACTGGGATTGACTAAACTAGACCATTCAGTCTTTTTGAAAAAATTCAAGATAGCATTTCTTTTAATCATATTAAATTCTTGAGTAAGATAGTTCAATACATCAGAATTTCCTCTTGCAGCAGCTCCTGTTGCTTCAGCTAGTAAACCAGCTTTTTTACATTGTAATATTTGGTTGAAAAGCTGTGGCTTACAAAATTTAAATCCTTGGAGAAAGGTAATAGCACTTAATATTTCATCTGTATGTATTTTGCTTAGTATAATATTAAAATACCAATCGATCTGTTTGGATTTTTTCTCGTCATCTGTATAATGAAGTTCCCATATTTTCTGTACTGCATTTTTAGCACCAACAGAAAGGAGCCAGTGAAGAACATTATCTATTGAATATAGGTTTGGTAAATTTTTGATACATTCAGCTAGATTAGAGTTATCTTGGAAAACTAATACTAATTGCTGTGGCAGAAACATCATGCCAGGAGGCAGGCGTAAAGATTGTGGATACTCAAAGGCGTTACCAACAGCTTCATTAGTCAATATCAAATAAATAAGTTTTTCAAGTCGTGGTAAATTCTGAAATGCTGGGTTAGTCTCTGCCTCCTTTTTAAAAAGTGCTTCAAGAGTAGTTTTATCTCTTGGTAGTGTTGTTAGATATTCAAGAGTAACTGAATCACCAGGGTCTTTTGTTTCTTTTTCTCTGAGGCTTCGGATAGTGTCTACTATATCTTTTTCTCGATCATTTTGGAATTTAGCAAAAACTTCTTCGGGTGTTGAACTTGTATATTGAACCAATAAATTTGTGTTATTTCTTTCTAATACTTCTCTTTTTAACAGAACAGCAGTTATTAAACTAAAATCTTCTCTTTCTTTGGATTTGGCAGCTCTTACAGCAGCAAATAATTTACTGAAACTCATATGTAACCTCATGTAATTATTGTTATTTTGTTAATGCAGGGAAATGCAATTATAGAAATCAACTACAATTTCTAGTATTAACTATATTATGATAAAAAAAGATTAAAAAAAAATGGGTAATTTTTACCCATAAAAAAGCTTTTTTACTAGAGAGTATATTTTTTAAACTAAGATCAATACCTCAATCTTATTTTTAGCAGTAAACTATGCTCCGTTTAATCATCATTAGCTTATTCTTACTAACACAACACACTTTCGCTACTTCTAGCTTAACCTCAGCCCAAATTATTAATAACACCCTTAAAGCCTTACCGCACTGCCTGCACTATCGCGTGCGTGGTGTGTGTATTTGGTTTTCACCTGGGTCTGGTTTTAACAAAACGGTGTATGTGGATCATTATTCCCCTGATTTGGTGGTGAGTGTGTTTAACAAAGTCGGTGATAATCCGTGGGCGGAAATCAATGCCACGCTGGATCGAAGTGCCACCCAGGCACAGCAACAGTTAATTAAAAGTGTGACTAACGATCAAGTCGGTGGTGGTGATGACCAATCCGTGTTGTTTAAAGAAGCGGATGTAATAGGTAATCCAGCACTTAGCGTGTTACCACGAGCGATTTTATTGCCAAGTACTGCATTACCATTACGACCGTATTTTCAATCGATGTTAGATAGTTTGTTGTGGCGCGGATTCACTCCTGTTGCGCGTGCTGAGGAATTATCTTCAGTTGTAACGAATGCTATTTATCATGTTGGTACTTTCCCGATGGATTGGGGTGGTGTTTTTCCGCATCAAGGTTTTATGCTGGGCAATGATGATGCGGTGGTGAGTAGTGTGATTGCTTTACGCGCCGCACATTTGTTAACCCTGCCACCGGCGTTAAAGTTTGGTCATGTTGCCGCAACGCTTGCGACACGTTGTGGTCAAGCCTGTCAGGCAACACCAATTACGGTTAATGATCCCAATACGCAATTACAGCGCATTTATCCGCAACCTGAAAATAGTTGTCATGTATTAGGACGTAATCTCAATGATCTTGTTGCGGTTGAGTCAGAAAAACAAAATTATATTTATGTGATTTGGCGACGTTATCAAGGTTGTATTGATGGTGAGGGTAAGTTGGTCGCGAAGATTGTTTTTTAACTCCTCCGTCATTGCGAACGAAGTGAAGCAATCCAGGGCGACTTGTGATGAACTAAATAAGCTCTGTGATTTTTGTAAAGAAAGTGGAACCTTTAGCAAGTGTCGCAAGAATTTCATTATCGAAGATCCTTTCCCTGGATTACGTCGCTTCGCTCGTAATGACGATGGTGGTGAGACCTTGCTAAGTGCCACTTGCAACGACAACAGTGAGAAAAATCATGCCGTTATTTTCTTTAAAACGTTTAATGTTTATTAATTTAATTATTGCATCCCCACTCTGCCTCGCTAATACCATCATACCGCTTAACCATAGCGATAATAAATTGTATTACAAACTCGGTGGTGGATCGGATTTTATTTTACCGCCGTTTAATAACACGCAGCCGATCCATTTTAATGCGGGTGCGAATTTAAATTTGGGGTTGAGTTGTCAGCAATTTAATCCTGCGTTATCGATTAGCAATAGCATTAATGATCTTAAAAACGATGCCACTAATTTACCGCAAGCCTTAGTCGCTGCCGCAACCGGTAGTTTAGCGGCAATGCCGATGTATATGTTAGCCAAAGCCAATCCGAATGCCTATCATTATTTAAATAATGCGATTTTATCAGCTAATAAACGCATTGCTTTATCGGTGAAAAATTGTGAGCGTGCGCAAGCTGATATTCGACAAGGTAAAAATCCTTACACAGATTGGGCGACGTTATCGGTTGGTGATGATTGGCAACAACATTTATCCTTAACCGCAAGTGGCAACGAAGATCTTAACGATGCTGAAAAAAGCATTGATCAACATCACGGTGATCATGGTGTGAATTGGGTGCAAGGCAGTAAAAATAATCAAGGCTTATTACACGCCGGTGGTTTAAATCAACCACCGATCCACGTGATTGCCGATACGATGATCGCCGGTTTTAATGCGTTCTTACAACGTGATTTGAATGATCATGCGCCGGCAGCATTAGATAGTGAAATTGCGAATGTATTTGCAACACCAGAAGATGCAGCCAATTGGGTCACGTTTGTCGTGGGTGATCAAAGCATTACCACGTGCAATGATGCCCATTGTAAAAACAATCAAGCGAGCAGCGCCGGTCACGGTTTAGCAGCATTGTTGTTGCAATGTGAAGGAAAAATAAATCACGATTGCGAAACCACCGTGCGTGATCAATTAGCACAATTAGTCACAGGCACATTACCCGTCACCAAAGACAATTTATTGGCAGTCTCTGGCAATGATTTAATGATTACGCCTGAAATTATTAGCGTTTTGCGTCATAGCAATACGACGCAACAACAATTATTAATTACTAAACTCGCTGAAGAAGTAGCTACACAACGTGTCTTTGAAAAAGCGTTATTGGCACGGCAGTTATTGCGTATTGGCTCACAAGTGCCGATTATTTTAGCCAATCTTCCGGCACAAAAAATTATTCAGCACGCAATCGATCAATTAACGCATGCGATGCATTCCATCAACGATGAAGCGATGCTACGTAAACAAGTGATGTCGCAAACGTTTACGCATATTTTAAATTATCAACAAACACAACAACATCAATTACACAATGTTGAAGTTTCACCGACTTTAATGAATGACAGTGCGTTATCTAATCAGGACAAAACGCCATGACGTTAGGCGTGCAATCCTATCCTGAATTATACACGTTATTAATTGGCTGGGATTTATACGGCAAACTCTGGACGGTATTAACGCAAACGGGGATTGCATTTTTACCGTTTGTTGCAATGTTAATTCGTAATTTCGCGAAGCCTTATCAATCGCAAGAAAGTAAAGATGCCGCAGGCACTTCACTCAGACGCATGCAATTAGAATTAATGGCAACCTTATTATTAATCGTATTAGGCGTGGTGCCGTGTTTTTCGATTACCGCGAGCACGGTGAGTTACACACCGCTTTGTCATGCGCAAAATAGCGTGCATGCCGGTGATACAGGAACGACTTGGGATAAAGCCTTTGCTATTCCGCAAACTGAAATTCGCGTACCGGTGTGGTGGTATGCCGTGATTGCCGTGAGTGAAGGGGTAACTTCTGCTGCTAATACGATGATCGGTTGCGTACCGAATTTACGTAAAAATGTTACACAAGTAGACATGGCACAAATTAGTGATCCGCAAATCAAAACCGAATTACAACAATTTGCGCAAATGTGTTATGCCAAAGCGCGTTTGCAATATTATCGCGACGTGCAAGATAATCATCTTGCCACCGTCACACCCGTGCAAGCCGCACTCAAAGAATACGGCGTTGCGGATTTAAATTGGTTTGGCTCGCACGCGTTGCAAAACGTTTATTATAAAAACCCTGATTTTAAAGCACAAACACCCATCCCCGGTTTTACGTATAATCCGAACAATGATTTAAATGCCGATCTCAATCGTGATCATCCACCGCAATTTGATACACCCAATTGTTATACGTGGTGGAATGATGTTGATCAGGGCTTAAAAAAACGCCTATATGATGTGATGCCAAAATCGTTTTGGGATGATGTCAGTCATTATTTTGTGAACGCTGAAGTTGAGCAAGATCATGTATTGCAACATTTAATTCAAAATACCGATCTCGGTTATCAATTAGCGAATGATCAAACCGCGCAACAGGGTTTATGGTCTTTGTCGCGGTTTGGTTCACTTATTAATCAATTTGATGCGTATCCAAAATTATACGCAGCGGTTGAAGCTGCCCCAATTATTCAAGCCTTATTACAATTATTAGTCTATGTGTTCTTACCGTTAGGCTTAGTGTTTAGCAGTTATCGTGCCGGTAGTTTTGTCACCGGTGCGATGATTATTTTTTCATTAATTTTTTGGAGTTTTATTTGGCACTTAGTGGGTTTTGCTGATCACACGCTCATGCAAGCGTTATACGGTGAGAGTTGGTTTGCTAAACAATCACCCAGTGCGACATTGGCGGATTTAATTACTGGGACTTTAATTATTGTGGCACCGTTGTTTTGGTTTTCTTTCATGGGCGCGATTGGTGTTGCTGTGGGTGATTTTGTGAGTTCGGCGGCTATTGGATTAAATCGATCGGGAGCAGAGTTAGCGCCTATGATGAGTAATAAGATCAAGTCTGGTATTGCCTCACTTGGGAAAATGTTGTTTTGATCTGGTGTCATTGCGAGGAGCTTGCGACGACACAATCCAGGGTTAAGATCTGCGATTTTGCATAGTTCACTGTTCTTGCTATCGATTCCACTGCATAACTAACATCACCAAAACATCTAATACAGTGGTTCTCGCCCCTGGGTTGCCACGTCGCTTCGCTCCTCGCAACGACGAGTAAGCAATTTTACTGTATTTTTACCCATTCTAATTTCGTGGGAATTAGTCAGCTCGCGATGACGGTTTTTTAAGCAGGTTATATATTTATGCCCAATATATTTAATTCATCCTACGAATTCATTTTGCAACACAGCAGCGGGTTATTTTACTTTCGTCTCATGCTCATCAGCTTATTATTTTATTATTGGCCAGAAATCATTACTTTGATTGCCAATAAAAAACACTGGTCTAAAGAGAAAAATCATTACTGGCAAACTCAACGTTTGCGCTTTTTCATGTGGTTAATTGTTTTTGAAATCATCCTGCATGTTTAAATCAAAACCACTCGAAGGCTTACTGCGTCCACCCGTAGAATGGCTAAGTTGTATCGCAGGATTGATGCTGATCATTTTAATGATCTGTTGGCCAGTACTCTTTAACTTGCCAACGATTAGCACGGCGCCATTCATTATTTTGATTACTTTATTCAGTCTGTGGCGTTTTAAACAAGGTTATCGAATTTTTCGTTACCATCGGCGTTTGCAAAAAATGCCACACTATAGCATGCGTTCAGATGAAATCCCGATACAGCAAAATAAATTATTTCTCGGCAAAGGATTTTTGTGGACAACACAGTTAACCCAACGCTTGCGTGATTTAGATTTAGCAGTGAATAAAAAATATAAATACCCTGCGCGTCATAAAAAATACCCTGACATCGGCGGTTTGCCGTGTCTTCATGGTGTTGCTGACACCGAATATGATGTGATGATGAAACTCGCCGATCGTGGCAGTCACTTAATGGTATTGGGCTTAACCGGCATGGGTAAGACACGTTTAGCGGAATTATTAATTGCGCAAGACATTAAACGCGGCGATGTGGTGATCGTGTTCGATCCCAAAGGGGATTTTGATTTACTGCAACGCATTTGTCAGGAAGCGATTTTAGCCGGTCGCAAAAACGACGTGTTGATTTTTCATTTAGGTTTTCCCGAAGTGTCATGTCGCTATAATCCGATTGCGCACTTTACCAAAGTCACGCAAGTGGCTACGCGTTTAACTAATGGTTTGCCTTCAAGTGGTGAAGCTGCCGCATTCAAAGAATTTGCCTGGCGTTATGTTAATTTAGTGACGCGAGCATTGGTCGCATTAGAGATGTGCCCAACCTATAAATTAATTCAGTTTTACATTACAAAACTCAATTTATTATTTTTGCGATTTATGAATAATGTGGCGGCCATTCACGATCCTGAGTTTGAAAAATGGATCACAAACTATCAAGACAGTAATTCACGTACCAGTAAAAACGGGCGTGAAATTATTGTCACGCGTGATGAAGCGTTATTTGCCTATGCTGAAAACAAGGTGGCCGAGCGTAATCATCAAACGTTAAGTGAATTGCAAAATGACTTACTGAGTGAATTATTAAATGCCTGTAAACTTGATAAAACCTATTACGATAAAATCACGGCTTCAATTGGCCCATTACTCGAAAAATTAACCACGGGTGAAATCGGTGATTTATTATCACCGGATTATCAAACTCAAGATGATCCACGCCCAATTTTTAATTGGTTAGAGGTGATTAAACAAAACAAAATTGTTTATGTGGGCATGGATGCCTTAACCGATCAAACCGTTGCCAGTTGTGTGGGTAATGCCATGCTGGCTGATTTAGTCTCGGTTGCCGGTTTTCTATATAAATTTGGGTTCCCGAATAAAAGTTTACCTGCCATTCGCTTACATGCAGATGAAGTGAATGAAATGATGGGCGATGAATTTGTGCCTTTGTTAAATAAAGCACGCGGTGCAGGATTTTCAGTGGTTGCCTACACACAAACCTGGTCAGACATGCAAGCCAAATTAGGATCGGAAGCGAAAACCGGTCAAGTCGCCGGCAACTTAGGCACGTTAATCATGTTTCGTTGCAATGAAGAAAAAACCATACATTTTTTATTATCCAAATTACCCGAGGTACCAATCTTACGCGTGTTACCGGCTTCCAGCAGTCAAGATAGCGCGCATGCTGAAAAAGGCGTTTTCTATCACTCCAGCAATGAAGATCGTTTATCGCAACATGACGTGAAATTAATCACCGCTAATGATGTGGTGAACTTACCCAAAGGCCAAGCGTTTGTGCTGTTAGAAGGCGGTAAGTTATATAAAATTCGGATCCCACTGCCAAAGCAAGAGTCGCTGGTTTTGCCAGGGACTGTAGTGGGACTGGTTAAATACTTGATAGCATTCAATAGCTGAACTGTATTTAAAAAGCTTAGCCGTGCTTAAAATATTGTTAGCATGCACCACCATTACAAGTAGCGGTTGTATTATTTAAAGTTGAAGCTTGATCTTTATCAAGTTGAGCAACTCCCAGCGGATTGGTAACAGTGATGGTACTATTGTTAAATGTAACACCTCCTGTGCCGGCTAAAATATCAGTTGCATTTGCACTACCTGCTGCTTGGTTGGCTTGAATATTAAAAGTTGAGTTGTTAATCGTTGCTGTGCTCGTATTGACCAATTTTATGCCTGAAGAATCACGTAAGCCACCTTGTTGGCTCGTGTTGAGCGTAGAATTATTCATGACTAATGTTGAATTATCGTTCAATAATATACCGATAGTAGAGTCATCAGCTATGCCAGTGGTACCATTTAGATTTGAAACATTAATCGTCGATGAATTAATTGTAACAACATCATTACCGCTGATATCTATGCCTTGTGCGCTGCCTGCCGCACCGGTGTTGACAGCATTGAAAATGCTATTGCTAATATTAGCGCTGGTCACATTTGAGCCCAAACTTAATGCGATGGCAAAATCATCAGTCGCACTAGAAACATTGCTTGAAAATTGGCTATTGGTAATAGTAACCACACTGGTACTACGCAAATCAACTGCTATAGCATCAGTATTTGAACTTGATACAGAAACATCAAGATTACTTAATGTAATAGCACCATTGGCTGCACTGGGGCTGACAATACCTCCGTGGACTCCTCCAAAGCCCGGAATAACCAAATCACTACCGGCTATTCTCAGGCTGTCAAGGGTATTGTTACCATTTAACAGCAATGTTCCTTGTAATAACGGTCTTGTGCTACCCGTAGCTGATTGTGCAAAGTTATTGGTTCTTCCAAAAATATTCGTACCATTTGGAATACTGATAAATTGCCCTGCAAAATTAATGGTACCTGTGTCTATATAAAGATTAGGATTGGGTGCCAGGGTATTAATAGAATCAACCGTTGTTTGACTAAAAGAACTACCCGAGCAAGGATGCTCAAAAGTACAATTTTGTGTGCCATTTGCTGGGTTAAATAATGTTGAGCTATTGGGATCAAAAAACCAAATATTATCTCTAACAAGATTACCACGCACAATTTCTTGATACGTTTGTACAGGTGTTCCAGTACCTTGGTTTAAGGTACCCATAAAATGACGCACTGGCTCAAGTATGCGATCGCGTGCCACATGTTTGTTCATTTCAGGGACATCACCTAGTGTGATCGAGAAACCGAGATTGAATTCATTTTTGTTGAAGTCATCGTAACTATCACGCACAACTAAAGAAACATATTTTGATAATGGTGTTTCTATACCAAACTCAACACCATGGATATTTTCAGCATTTCGATAGTTATATAAATAAGTTGCGCCGTATATTCTAGAATATTTAAAATGTGGAATTCTTAGGCCAACAATTGCATCAATACCTTTTGCAAATTGGCTGTAAGTGTTTAGTATGCCATCATACTGCTGATGAAATGAAAAAATAGTCAAACCATTTTCTTGTTGACTTAGTTTGCTTTTTTGAAAAGGCAAATAACCGTTTAAATGAAAATCCCATTGATTGGTTATGAGCTCTATACCAGGATGAAAAGACCAACCAAATGTTTCAGCATACTGCTGATCGCGATCAATAAAGACATAACCACCTAAAATATTTTCGTTTGCGATGACATAACGCTCACCACCACCGACACTTAACAGATAACCTCTTTGAATTCCGCCTTTTGCTATAAGATCAGTATAAGCCAATTGATTATTGGTCGAAATTATTGGGAATAAATTATCAAGATAACCAAAGAGTTTGTCATTATATGAGCCAATGCTGTATACACGAGGCATATCGGGATGAGGGGTATTGTCTGCATAACTTTGTGAAAAGGCAAAGCAGTTAAAAAAAATGAGACAAGTACACAGTTTTTTGAAATCCATTTGGTGCATCCTTATTTAAGGATTTGATTTTATAGTATCAAAATATTTTTGACAAGACGCTATTTTTCTTAATGTCAAATGCAACAGTTTTGTCACTGATCCTGCATGACACAAAACGCGCAGATCAAGGTAAGTATGTGCGATGAAAAACTTACCGCAATCGTTAGATTGTTCGCATTAAACCCTAAAGGGAGCAATCCCTCTGGGTGCTCTCTTTTATTTTTTTAAGGAGAGCTTCCATGGAAAACGATCAATTAATGCTGCAAGGCGTTGGTCAATTGCAAAGTATTGCCGAGCGCAATCACAAATTCACTATCGTGTTACACGTTTACAAATTAGCCAATAGCGTTTCTGAAACAGAAATGATTTGTCTTAATTGTGATGTGGTCGATAGCAATTTGAAAAAATCACTGCGCTCATTGCGTAAACAGTTAGACAACATTGCTAACGTTTATCTGCAATTTTCAGCGGTGTATTCTGGCTTAAGTTGTTTTTTTAATGGCTTAACCGCAGAAGATCCCAAATTTATTCTTCACGTTAAAGGCCAATTGCAAAACATGCGGCCGATTCAGGTTGAATAAATTGAGCGTGACGTGGTATCGTCACTGCGGTTTTTCCGCAGTGACGATACCCGCGCTCACGCATTTTTAATCCGATCTTGCTGATTTATTTAGCATTTTATTTTTGTGCTCGTCATGCAATCCGCATGACGGTCATGATTTTGCTCAATAGTTACTACTTGCAACTATGCTTTGAAGTTACCAAAAACGTTCAGATTTTGAGATAAAAATGGCGAAAATGTTTTTGAGAAAGCGCAGTTTATATAGCTAATAAATGAGCATTTCGATAAAAGATTTTCGCCGTTTTTAGCCAAAATATGGACGTTTCCTTCTACGCAGTGAGTAGTTGTCCTCAAAGAAAGTCTCTTTAGTGGTTCACCACAGTCATTTGCCCTCACGGTGCAAAGGCTGAGACTTAACACTTAACATTTAAAACCGTTTGTTGGGGAACATGAGTATCAAAAAAAATTTGCAGCGCTCGCTGTATCAAGTTTTGCAAACTAATCATGCTGGATCGTTTGCAACGCGTTATGATCGCCAAGCGATCTTAATGCGTTTTGCCGCCGAATTGGTTGATCTGGGTTATAAAGTCAAACGGATCCAAAATTTGCAGAGCAAACACATCAGCGCCATGGTGAAACATTGGCAAGATCAAAAATTAAATAATGGCACGATTAAAAATCGCTTGGCGGCAGTGCGTCATCTCGGTTTGTTGATGAATAAAACCGCAATTGTTCCCAGTAACGCCGCACTGAATGTGGGTAAACGCCAATACCAAGTGACGTTTAATCGTGCCATTGTCAATCCGGATTTTTCTAAAATCAGCGATCCCTATATTAAAGCCTCACTCGATTTAATTCGTGTGTTTGGCTTGCGACGCGAAGAAGCGTTAAAAATAAAACCGCACATGGCCGATCGCGGCGATCGTTTGGAATTATTACCGTCGTGGTGCAAAGGCAATCGTGCGCGTGTGATCCCAATTACCAGCGATGAACAACGCCACTGTTTAGAGCAAGCCAAACGCATTGCCGGGCAATTTGGTAATTCGCTGATCCCCGTGGGTAAAAATTATATTCAACAACGTTGGTGCTATGACAAACAAGTGCAAGCTGCTGGGATCAGCAATCCGCATGGTTTACGCCATGCTTATGCGCAACGCCGTTATAAAGAATTAACAGGATGGGATCCGCCAATTAATGGTGGGCCGAGTACAAAACAATTAAGCGCCAACCAAAAAGCAATTGATCATCAAGCTCGTATGATCCTGACCGAGGAATTGGGGCATTCCAGAAAGCAGATCGTTAAAAATTATATAGGATAAATTTTTATTTTTAAAAGGTGATGCTCTTCGCAACAACAGAAATCTTCCGTCATTGCGAACGCAGTGAAGCAATCCAGGGGCGAGTGGTATTGAGCGTTATAACAAGGGTGATCTTGAAAAAATGGTGACGCGACTAGAAAGTCTGGAGGAAACCATCAAGCTCAAATACTTCGTTCCCTGGATTGCTTCGTCGCAGGCTCCTCGCAATGACGGTTAGTCGAGTTTCGCGAATGCAATAGGTTTACACATTTTAGTTGAATAACCAATATTATTTTTAAGGAGTCAATCATGACTATCGAAATCCTATCTCGCCTGCGCACCCATAAAAATAATACGCCATCATGGCAGCGTTTACACGCCACGCAAACCGATTATTTATTGTATTTATTTAAATCGCCGCAAGCGCTACTCGATTTTGAAACGGCACTAACCGATTATGAGAACTTATTATATGAACCGTTGTTGTCACAAGAGAACGCGGCGAATTTATTAAACCTGCCATCTAATCGCAAACATGAATTACTTAAAATAGATCTACCGATTTCCAGCTTATTAACGGCTGGTAATTTTATTTTGGATTTGCAGGAAGTCGTTAACACCTTACAAAAAATGCTAAATCACCAACAACGACTGCAACGAATTTTTGGCAAACGAATAGCGAATTTTCTCGGTATAAAAAGCATGCCACGCAGTGTCGCCTTGCGCTTTAATAAGTTAAATAGTCAAGTCAATAATGAGCAAGCGATTTTAGCTAATGTCATGGCGCAACAATTACAAGCTTGGTCACAAGCAGAAAAACCGTTTATCACAGAGAGAGCATTTTTTAAAAGTTTGCACACGATTGATCATTTATTGCAATCATTGGCAACGCGCAATCGCAACTCGATTTGGGGATCTTCGATTGCCAAAACTGTAGACGCGACTCTTAACACCATTACTGCTTTTATCGAACCACAAGCTATTCCAAAGCTTATGGAAGATTCACAATCGTGGTTCAAAGGCAGGCGTACGCGCGCGCAATTAATTTATCAACGCGCTTTATTACAATATGACATTGCTAAAGCCAGGCAAGAGCACGATCCTGTTAAGCAACAGCAATTATTAGCAGCCTGCTACCAAAAAGCATTACTGCAAGTAAATCAATCGTTGCAATCTTTAAATCATTTTTTTCACAAGCAAGCAAAACTTGCCTGTAAAATGTGGCGCACTGAAATTCAATTGCAATTGGCTGAAGCCACAACCAATAGCTTGTTGATAACAACATCCGCAGAATCAGCGCAACAGGATGCATGCGACGATCATGAATTATCTTCGGTAAGTGAGCAAAGTGAAAATGCAAAAATCTACGAAGCAATGCAACAAGCCTTGCAAAGTTTACGTAATAACACGTTACTGAGTTTAAATTTAACACGCCAACAAGTCAGCGCATTAATCGATTATTCAGACAGTGAAATTGTTGAAAGTGAACGCAGTGAGATCTTGGCAACGCTAACAACCTTATCCTCAAGCGAAAAGCTTAACAGAACCTTGCAAGCGCAATTGGATTTGTTATTAGTGGTGTTTTCACGCGACTCACATACTGCACACAGACAGCAACAAGCAGAGCACTATTTCACCAAAATCAGTGTTAGTGTGCTAACCCAACCAGTCATCACCCAACCAGAAAATAAAGTCTCACCCAAGCCAGAAGCTAAATCGGTTTTTGCGACCTTGTTTTCAATCAGGAAGTAACAAAAATATCCTTAATGGTAGATATACCATGTGGCTGGATACCAGGTATTGCATTTATCCTTAACCCATGAAAAAGCACAAAGATTTAATTTCCATCGGCCAACAAATTCGTTCTTTCAGAGAGCGCAAAGGCTTTTCGCAAGAAGAATTTGCTAACCACATCGAAATCAACCGCGGCTATTATGGTACCGTCGAACGCGGTGAAGCCAACATCACACTCTTAAACTTGCTCAAAATCGCCAAAGGTTTAAAAGTCGCACCGGGTGATTTATTTCCGCTTGAGACATATAAGACTAAAGAAAAATAGTGGTGGTTGATACTAAGTATTAACTACGTATTTTATAGCTTTTTTTATACGGTATAATTTTTAAACAACGAGTGGATGATTACCAATTTTTCACACATAGTTATATTCTGTCATCAATAATGACAAAACGATAAACATCCAATCTATGGATTGCGGGGTTAATTATGTAATTTTTGCACTTTGGTTTAATAATTGATCATTTGAAGCTATTATTTTTACAATAGTGGTTGCTGTTAAATTTTGAAGAATGCTGAGTAAGGCCGCAGGAAGAGCCGCAAGCGGGCCAAAAAAACTGGCTGCGATAACAACACCTAACCCAGTATCAAACATACCATACTCAAAAACAATTGATTTTTGTTCCATTTTTTTGAAGCCCAGGAGTTTTGCAGTTGACCACCCAGTTAAATATCCTGCTAAGTTCAATATTAAAATAGCGGTTATGGTGAAAATGGGAAAAGATAAAATGTGCTTTTGTGCCAATGCCATCACGCATGCAATAACTAAGGCAATTGCAATAATGGATATACTTGGGAATATTGCTGTTAATGAAGTTTTTTTCTTTAAAAATAAATTTTTTGTTATTAGTCCTGCAACAACCGGTAAAAAAATTATTAAAGTCATGTTGTTAAAGATTTCCCAGAATGGGATCGTAATATGCTGATGAAGAAAAGCATAGACTAATGCCGGCGTCACTAGAGGTGCAATCAATGTTGTGCCAAATGTTAATGTGACAGTTAATGCGATATTGGCTCTAGCAAAATATGCCATAACATTTGCAGCAGTGCCGCCTGGGCAGGCACCAACGATAACGATGCCAATCAATTCGGGTAATGGTAATTGCAATAATTTACCTGTAATATAAGCAATAATCGGCATTACAGTATATTTTATAAAAATTACTATTACGATAAGCCATTTATTGTTCCATGTTCTTTGAAGTTCATGGCTATTTAAATTAACACCTACTCCAAACATAATGAGTCCTAATAAAAATGGGAGGAGTGGTTTTAACCAAGTAAAGAGTAAAGGATCAATTAATGCAACAGTTGAAAAAGCAACGATAACCCAGATAAAATTGTTTTCAATAAAATTAAACATAGGCTAATCCATTATGAAATTAAATAAACAACAATCAGACTTAGAAAAATATCGTCCTTGGATTGAAACCAGAATGGATCTAAATTCCAAGCCAAAGCATAAATTGTTGAGCCGTCAGTTACATTTGAACAGTGAGCCAACATTAACCATTCATACTGCCGGGCAACAAGTAGTTTGGGAAATATCAATACGTGAAGCAGCAAAAGATAAAGCAATGCTCGATGAAATGGATCAACCTGATAGAGATCTTGTAAATTGGATCTATGAAAATGATTTTGATGTTGACCAATATCACTATCATCAAAAACAAAAGACATGATATTTTAACTATCTATTCAGGACCATCCAAATTTGCTTTCCCTGCCCGATAAAATATTGTGATAATGCTCTTCAAAATTAAACATGTCAACAAGATTAGCGCCAAGGTATATTTTCCTAAGTGCTTCCTCTTCTTTTGCTTTAATCTGCTCAGCTAAAGGCAAAATGTCGTTTAATTCATTTTCACTACAAACAATAATGCCATTTTCATCACCCAAAATAATTTCACCTGGTGAAACTTTTACACCACCACATTGGATAGCCACTTGCAGTTTACCTGGTTTTTCTTTTGTGCCTGCTTTTGCACAAACTCCCTTGGCGTAGAAAGGAAATTTGATCTTTCGGATCGCATCAATATCGCGACAATACCCATCAATAATAATCCCTGCTAAACCACGCTTTTTGGCAGTAGTGGCAAATATTTCACCAGCTAAAGCACGGTTAGTGTTACTTGAATCAATTAGAATAACGGAGCCAGGTTCAGCAATATCAAGCGCTTTAATAATAGGCAACAAGTCACCATCACTTTGTACCGTAAATGCTTTGCCTATCATTTTAATATCATGAAATAAAGGTTGCAGCGATGCGCTTATTAATCTGATTTGATCATAAGCATCACATAGCTGTGTAACACTTAATTTTTGTAGTCTTGCTAATTGATCCATCTTGAATTTCCTAAAATCTAATTAAATAGCGAAAAAGAATAAATTAATCGTTAAATGAATACAACAAAAATATTAATAGATCATTCGTGCTTGGCGAATGGAGCCACAATATTTATCATCTTTGCGAATAAGGTAAGCAGGATAACTAGGGTTATGCGGTTTTAAATATTTACGTTTACCTTCAATGATTAATTGTTTACAAGTGGCCTGTTTTTCACCAGCTAAGAGATAAATTACAATATGTTTATGCGCTGACTTGTAATCAGGATCGATGATGAGAATAGAATTAGGTTCATATCTAGGCAACATACTATCATCTTGAACAGTTAATGCGTAAGAATTTGGGCCAATTTCTGTTTCAGCCCACGCCCAATTGCGATTTTGATCTGTTGCCAAAATTTTAGGCACAACGCTATCCCATTTGCCAGCTTCAGACCAACTCAGCAGAGGAACTTGCACCCAATGGGGCGAAGTTTGAGTGGGTAAATCTTTGATGGTGGATGCAGGGTTGATATTACCAAGCCCAGATAATAACCACTGCGCATTAACGTTAAACTGTTTTGCTATTTCAGGAATACGTTTTGTATCAGGAAAACTAGCACCTTCTAACCATTTTCTAGCGCTTTCCTGACTGACATTGAATAATGAGGCTAATTGTATTTGTCTCCCTTTTCCTTTTGGAGGAAGTCCAGCTAGATCAAGTGTTTTATTGAGCCGTTGTGCAAAATTTTTCTTTTCATCAGCCATAGCATTTCAGCTTTGTATTATAAACAAAGAACTCATCATAGGGCTTTAGCATAATAGATACAACTACAGAATGCGTCTTGTGAGTTGACAAATAACAACTTTTGGTTGTATATATATGTCTGCATCAGTAGCAAGGAATGTTATAAGAAGGTGAAAATCTATTTTTCAAGTAATTTTACCGTGCGGATACGAGTAAATTAAAGACAAATTAAGCCTAAATTACCTGAATATTGGAGCATATGATGAAAAGTATCTTAATAACTGGTTCTAACAGAGGTATTGGTTTAGAATTAGTCAAACAATATGCCCACGCAGGTTGGCGTGTTTGGGCTTGTTGTCGCTCACCAGAGCAAGCAACAGAATTACATGCTTTGAAAACTCAATATAAAGCAGTCAATGTAATGCAATTAGAAGTTAATAATCTTGAAAGCATCAAAAATCTTGCGCGCCAAATTGCCCAAGAACCCATCGATATTTTATTTAATAATGCCGCTGTAAAAGGTGGTGAAATACAAACATTGGCAACAGTGCAACCTGACATTTGGTTGGAAACATTTAAAATTAATACCATTGCGCCTTTTTTAATCGCGCAAGCATTAATGACAAACGTAGCGCTCAGCAAGTTAAAAATTATTGTTAACATGAGTAGTAATTTAGCTAGCATCAATGATAATAATGAAAGTGATTATTATATTTATCGTTCAAGCAAAGCAGCATTAAATATGATCACCAAAAATATGGCAATCGATTTAAAAGAAAAACAAATAAAAGTGATAGCACTACATCCTGGCTGGGTAAAAACTGATATGGGGGGGCCTGATGCATTGATTTCAACAACGGAAAGTGTTTCAGGCATAAAATCTTTACTTGATCAGCTAACGTTTGAAGAAAGTGGTTGTTTTTTTTCCTATACAGGAAAAAAATTGACTTGGTAATCTAATTTTTTCATTAAAGGAATAATAAGAGTGACTAAAACAATGATGCATCCTGCTTGTAGTATTAAAGAAGGTACGTGGCTCGATTTTCGTGAATCGGTAAAAAAGGTTAATCTTGAATTATTTGATATTATTGAAAAAATTGCACCTGATCAACACTATAAGTTATTTGAAGTAACTTATTTATATGGTGAAAAAATTACTGATTTAGGCACGGTATGTTTGCCTGGAAAAGATGGCCGACCTTTACGCTTAGATGATCCAAAGCTGCCCAATGTTTATCGTGAACAATTAGGTTACGGTCCTACCCCCTTAATTTTGCAACTTAGTAATGGTAGTGAAGTTTTTGTGGATACAGGTGAGCGAATTATTCCATTAAATGTTTTTACGCCAGGTGATTTCTTTGGATTATTTGAAGCTGTTATACCTTTAACTGAATCTTCTTTTCTTCCATGTTGGAATGTAACAGCGGGTGCAAGATCTGTTTTTATGGGGGCTCGCGTAAGTGATGCCATCGGTCATAAACGGCTTCGATCAGAATATGGTATTTTAGCAGAGCCTCCTAAGCGTATTATTGATCAGTGGGATATTATCAAAACTATTGCTAATAGGAGTAACTCAGAATCACCTTGGAGTTGCACTGTTCTAATTTTTACAAAAGATTGGTTAGAAAAACGAGAAAACGACTTGGGTTGGATAGCTTTTCACAATTATTTACTCGTAAAAGGCTGGATGCAATCCAGTCATATGCGAAGTAAAATTCAATTAAGCCTTTTGTTAGAAGAATTTTCAGCGGCAATACGTAATAAAAATTTAAAGCCCAATCCTTATATTTTTGCTAATATCATGCATAACTTATTTTTAGCAAATAGTTTTCTTCCTGGTTTTATCCCTGCTGATACTAATGAACTTTTATTACCCTCAAAACCAGTAGAATATGCGTATGAAAATGTTTATCTGTTAAAAGAGTATACGCCTGTAATCATGCATCCATGGCGACTAGGTGCTGTAAACTCAGATCAACCCGTTTATTATTCATTAGCTTATCCTACTATGTTAGAAGGTTCGCCTGCTATAAGGCATGCACCTAGCATTATATCTGAAATACGTGAAGTAAAAAAATTAATGCAAACCTTTGAAGACGTATTAAGGAAAAAAGGGCGATTAACGCATAACCTCGTTAAATGGGCAAATTTTGAATATTTCCACAATGAGGATGATCGATTTGGAGAGATCCAAAATAGTAAGGAACTGATTAATAATGATTCTTATGTTCAAGCTTGCAATGAACGCTTTAAAAATAAACTATTTCCATACCAAGGCCCTTTTTTTAGGGGATGTATAAGAATAGCTAATTTATTACATAGATAAGCTGACCTATTTAAAGCAATTCTAACTATTTTTTATTAGATTTTGTAATTTAACAATAAAGTTTGCTAGTGCCTATTTTGAATAAATTCTCTAGGATTTTATTTCATAATCTGTTTTAATACGCCTGTAGAAGATCTACTGTAAAGGATATTAGTAAGAAATAAATCAGTTTAGTATTCCTTTTTACAGAAAATTTTAATTGTATTTTCAACCAACCAATCATAGTCCGATCCGGTAGGCAAGTTGCAAGGTTTAATAAATATGATAAAGGACAAGAAACTGCCTGTGCTAGAAGCAGTTGTAAATAAATTCAAATCAGCATATCCAGCTGATATGAGTAGAACAATCTTTGTTTGTGTACAACACCTGTTATATACGACATGTAATCTCTTTGAAAATTTAATACAGTTAGGGGCAAACCCAAGTTATATTTTTTTAATAGGAAAAGCATATTCTACTTGTGACAGCGTAGCTAATCATCTCGTTAAAATGGGTATAAATTTGCAAAAATCGACCCCATTAAGTATGTTAGGTGAGTATGCTAACACGTTCAATAATGATATTTTAACACTGTGGGAAACAGTAATAAGCTTTCTTAAAAAGAGTAAGTGCATAGATTCTATTATTATTTTGGACGAAGGTGGACGGTTAAACAAAACCA
The DNA here is from genome assembly GCA_964352905.1 of uncultured Legionellales bacterium. GTDB lineage: Bacteria > Pseudomonadota > Gammaproteobacteria > JAHCLG01 > JAHCLG01 > CAYGTS01. The sequence goes on from CAYGTS010000016.1 coordinate 26,687, forward strand.
TTTCTCGGGATTTGTTAGAAAAATACTCTATTATTGGCATTGAACAAACAAGTTTTGGCCTTTTTGGTATAAATAAAAATGCCTTACCCTATCCCATTATAAATGTTGCTCGTAGTGCTGTTAAAACACAACTGGAATCTTATTTGATTGCAGAAGCGGTTGTAAACAAACTTAACTTTAATTTGCCTACTAAAAAAACCGGTTTATGCTGTGGTGTTGTGGGGGTTGGGGTGATTGGGCAAGCAGTTGCTAGGAAATTGCTGCAACTTGGTTGTCAAGTTTTTCTATTTGATGTTGACCAACAAAATGCGTTTAATTTATCAGGTGCTGTTTTATGCAGTAGTATTAATGAGCTTGTAGTTAAATCAAGTTATATTTTTGGCTGCTCAGGACAAGATATTGCCAAAGATATTGATATTAAAAATAGTATTTTAGATGCCAAACACTTTATTAGTTGTTCTTCTGAAGACAAGGAATTTTTAACATTTCTACAACTGATTAAAAACAATGTTAATACTAAATTTGATCCCTTAGTTGATTTGACATGGAATCTTGAAAATGGTGCTACTTTATCCTTGAGAAAAGGAGGTTTTCCAATTAATTTTGATCACTCCGGTGAATCAGTTCCTTCAGAAAAAATACAACTCACTAGAGCATTATTGCTTGTTGCACTAATGCAAGCAGCGCGTGATCGAGATGCTATGCTGAAAGATGACGTTAAGAGCCACGTTATGCTCTTGCCAGAAATGCAACATCTTATTGTGCAAAGCTGGAAGCAATTAAATTTAGCTGATTCAATACCAGAAGAATTAATTAATCATTTTGATGATATTAACTGGATTAAAAGCAAATCAGAAGGATTATTTTATAATCAATTAAAATTAAGCTCTGTTAATATAGCAGAAGCAAGTCAGTTTTAAGCTGAATAAAGCTAAATTCAATTAGATGGATTTATTATGTTAATAAAAAAACAAGCTGTTGCTTATAGTTATTTAATTTTATCGATGATTTTTCTTGGATCAACCTTTGTTTTAGGGAAAGATTTGATCAGTATCATGCCAATATTTTTACTACTTAGCATTCGTTTTTTTATTGGCAGTAGTTTTTTTAGTGTTTTTTTCATAATAAAAAAGCAAAAAAAGAGTCAAGCTGATAGGCTAACTAAAAAAGAATTTGGCATATTATTTTTGCAAGCTTTTTTTGGTGCATTTTTGTTTAACCTTTTTATGCTATGGGGTTTGCATTATATTAGCGCCAGCTATGCCGCCATAGTAACCAGCACAATCCCTGGCTTTATCATGCTATTTTCATACTTTATCTTACGTGAAACCATTACCAAGACGAAAATAGTTTCAATCATTGTCTCCATGTTAGGGCTGATTTTAATCTCCTGCCAATCCTTAATAATAGATGCTCAACCCCCAATAATATTAGGCATGCTTCTAATGTTTTTTGCAGTAATATCAGGTGCCTTATTTCCAATCTGCGTAAAATCGATAGCAAACAAAGTATCACCCAATCTTATTTCATTGTTATTTAATATATTTGGATTAATTTTGTTTTTACCTTTTACAGTGCATGAAATTGCAGGCTTTCAATTTAGCATGATTACATTATCAACTTGGGTTTTGATTGTTTTCTATAGTTTAGCCGCTAATGTTTTATATGTGAGTTTATGGAACAAGGGCTTAGCCATTGTGCCAGCTAACACCGCTTCATTGTTTATCGCCATAATGCCAATTACCACAACGATACTAGCCTATTTCTTCCTACATGAAATCTTAACGCCTTTACAAGCTGTTGGCATGCTCTTGGTGTTACTAGCTCTTTCTTTTGGTTTAACTCACTCTTAATTTTGTGCATTCAACAATAGTATTTTTTTTGCTCATAACTAATTTTTTACTCTATTTTTTCCTAAAAAAATCATAGGAAATTATTGGATAAAAAATTTAACACTAAATATAGCATATTAATCTAAAAATCAATGTGTTTTCATAGGCATATCGTCGTTTTGGCGTGATTAGATATTAATTGTTAAATGAGCTTAAACAGGAGTTAGGCATGGAAAAAATGGTGCCCATGACAAACCAAACTACAGATCTTTTAGTTTGCCAATCTTACTTAGAAGATATTATTGCACTTTCGGGGTACAGTTCAAGTACCTTAGCATGTAAGTTGCAATTATCTTACTCTACTATCTATCGTATTTTAACTGGCAGAAGGAAGCATTCGAAGCATCTTACTTTTAAAAAAATATTATCTTTATACTGCAGATTAATTTATTTCCCCAGTTTTCAGTAACAAAAATAGTTACTGTGTAAAACAATTATCGTTAATTTTAATTAATCAGCATAAGGAGTAGATATTGGAGACGTTAATTACGGCTAAAACGCCAGCTAATCAAAATTTTATGAATAGTTTTCAAAAATTAGAGCAAGCAGCGACAACTATTACTTCAAAAGATAAAAAATGTAATGAAGATAGATTAAAACCATTACGTGTATTACTTGTTGAAGACTCAGAAATAATCCGAAAAGTTAATTTATATCTCTTAAAAAGCTTAGACTTTGAAGTAGAGTTAGCTATAGATGGTTTTGAGGCATTAAGAAAAATTACAAATAGTTATGATTTAATTTTGCTGGATATTGAGTTACCTAGCCATAATGGCATATCAAAAAATGGTTTAGATGTCGCCAAATCAGTCCGAAACTATGAAAAAAAGCATAATGTTAAACCAAGCATTATTATCGCACTAACTTCATTTGATAGCTCAATTAAAAATGATTGTTTAGCAGCAGGTTGTAATGATTTTTATGAGAAACCATTGTCTATTTTAAAATTAAAAGAAGTCATACAACGGTGGTTAAAATAATAATACGAATTTTAGGCTCACATAGTGGGTGTACTTAAGCATTAAGATTACCGGACTTCTGTGTGAATACAATAATAAGAAGAATTTACGCAAAAGAATCTTATCTTAAGTGCACCCACGATGAGGGCCTGGTTTTGATCAGTGCTCAATTAAAAATAGGTAAATTATAGGAGAAAACATGCCAAAATTAAATGGTACAGCAAAAGATTATCTCGGTTATGAAGTATATACTTTAGAAGTCCGTAAAGCAGATTTTGGACGAGGGGTTGTCTCTTCCTTTTCACAGATTGGTGGCTTTTTCACAGCAGCACTTTCTGGTAGCAACCTATCTCACCAATGGCTTATCGGAAGATTAGGCAGTGGTGCTGGTGCTAAATATTTCACCCTACAATTTGCAGGCGCCATAAAAAACAGCCCTGAAATTGAGGTTGATATATTTGATACCTATGAGCAAGCTAACCATTATTGTGCAAGTATAGCTGGTTCAAATCGGAGTTATCAAACTATTCATCCGGAAAGAAATATTTCTCGCTCTTTAAAATTACGTGAAATTGTAAATGCAGTTGGGGATGAAAATTATAATTTAGCAACAAATAATTGCCAACATTTAGCAAGTCGTTTATATGGAAGATTTTCAGAAATTACTTCAGATGAAGTTTCTGATTATAGGCGTAATCAAGCATTGCCTATTGGAGTTAGCAGACTTCCAGATGGTCGCACTCATATCTCATGTAGTATTTTATAAGCGTCTACTCTCAGCCTTCTATTTTAAGGTAGAAGGCTGTTGCAAATTATCAATGCTGTAGTATTAATGTATAAGGAATAAAATGTCACGTCATATTTATAAAACTATTGTATCTGCTCACCCCCTTTAGCTTTATATTTACCAGAACGTTCAGATTTGG
>CAYGTS010000017.1:0-28694 GCA_964352905.1 uncultured Legionellales bacterium
TAATGTGAGATTGCCCAAATATGGCTGTTCCTCGCTACACCGGGAATTGCTGCTTAAAAGTAGGTTCTCTCTTCTTCCGTCATTGCGGCTGCCGCACTTCGTTCGCAGTGACGGGTATCTTCGTCGTTGCGAGCGCAGCGAAGCAATCCAGGGTTAGGATCTTCGATCTTGAAAAAGCCATTGAAACTTTGCAAGATCGTGGTTCTTTACCTCTGGATTGCCGCGCTAGTGCGCTAAGAGCGCACTGGCTCGCAACGACGGATGGTTTCTCCGTCACCGCGCGTCGCTCCTAACTAATTTCAATGTTAGTTCGGTACGTTTTTCAGCCCCGGGATAATTGCTCGCAATGGCGGAACCCCTGTTGACCTATTTTCTAATCGCTCTGGGCATATATTGGAGAAACCCTCCTACTTATCCACTGGCATTTTCCTAAACAGTTTGTGATTGACTGGTTTGACTCTTTGTCGATTAGGGCAAAAGTTATCCGTATAAAATTTTGAGGCAAGCCATTCGAAGCGACCTTGCTCACATTTTTCAACGATAACATGGCCTTTAAATAAGGTGATCGCGGGATCTTGATCGGTAATGGGTGTTGGCAAACAGCATGCATTTAACAACAAACTTAAACCAATCAAACTTACTAATGGCAATCGTTTAGTCATTTCTCTATCCGTTAACCTTAACTGCTTAAAGCATAGGCGCCAGGCTCATACCTACACCTGCGTATTTCACGGTTGTTCCTGCCGCATAGCCGGCATAGAAGCATCCACTTAAGGATGAGCAAAGTAATAACAACAATAATCCTCGCATACTTGTCCTTCTCATGACAGCCAGCTATACTCTATTATGCCTGAATTACCAGAAGTTGAAACAACAAGACGCGGTTTATTGCCTTATTTGCAAGATAGTTGCATTACCAATGTGACCGTTCATCAGTCACAATTACGTTTTGCTATTCATCCGCAGCTACCATCCATTTTGAAAGGCCAGCACGTTAGCCAGATTTCTCGTCGTGGCAAATATTTATTGTTTGCGATTAACCAAGGACACTTGCTGATTCATTTAGGTATGTCTGGATCATTACGGCTTGTAACCGATAAACAAATCCGCAAACATGATCATGTTGTTTTTGAAATTAATCATGATTATTGCTTGCATTATCATGATCCACGCCGTTTTGGTGCGATTTTATGGACAACAAAACCATTGGCACAACACAAATTATTACAACATTTAGGCGTTGAACCCTTATCTGATACTTTCAGCGTGGATTATCTTTACCCCTTGGCGCAAAAACGCCACATACCAATTAAGCAATTTATCATGGATCATCATGTGGTAGTTGGTGTTGGCAATATTTACGCCCAAGAAGCATTATTCACGGTGAAAATTAATCCTCTCACACCTGTATCGCAGCTTAGCAAAGCTAAATTAGCTAAATTGGTTGCAGCGATCCGTGAAATATTGCAAACTGCCATTAATGCTGGTGGTACCACGTTGCGAGATTTTGTAAATAGTCAGGGAAACCCCGGCTATTTTAGCCAATCACTGCAAGTCTACGGTAAAGCCAGTCAAGCTTGCCCACGATGCAAATCAACATTAGTGAGCCAGATCATTGCACAACGTAACACTGTTTTTTGTGAACGTTGCCAAAAATAGTAACAGGAGAACTAGCATGGATAGAAACAGAATCCCCCCCGATCAGCCACAAGAAATCCCCGATGACGCACCACAAGAGGCACCACCATCACAACCGCCGCAAGAAATACCCATAGAAGAACCACCTGAAATACCACAAGAAGATCCGCCGAAGGAATTGCCGCGTCGGGATTTACCAAAGGATTTGCCGCCTCGCGATTAGAAATTGCAGCTAGAAATTTTAATACGCTTCGCGCGGTAACTCTCTAACAACTGCCAACCCATCACGACGCGGATCAGCCGCTGCAAACACTTGATTAGTTTTTTGATTCCACAAAATCGCTTGCATGCTACCGTAAGGGTGAGTTTGTTTTAAGGTGTAACCCATTTGCGCTAAACCTGTCATCAGTTGGGGTGCTAATGCCTGCGCTTCATACTGCACTTCATCGGGTAAATATTGCATGTGATAGCGTTTTTGATTCACCCATTCAGCTGGTTTATTACCTTTAACATAATTTAAAACGGCTAATAACACCATCGTTGGGATCCGGCTCCCGCCTGGTGTGCCTAAAATAGCCACCCCTTGTGGCCCAAATAAAAACGTGGGGGTCATGCTTGAAACAGGTCGTTTACGCGGCGCAATTAAATTATTACCGTAATCAACCAAACCATAAACATTCGGACTATTTTCTTTAACCGCAAAATCATCCATTGAATTATTAAGTAGCACGCCTGTTTTAGGTACAACAAAACCCGAGCCAAACGGATAATTAATGCTTAAGGTTGCGCTCACCATATTTCCTTCTGTATCTAATACGCTAAAATGGGTGGTATCATGTCCTTCTCTAATAGCCACTTCTGGGGTAAGTGAGCGACTCGGTGTGGCTTTATTGGGGCTAATAAATTGGCGCAATTGCTCAGCATGTTCTTTGGAAATTAATTTTGCAACGGGCACACTGATAAAATCAGGATCACCAATATAGCGCGCTCTATCCCAAAAAGCTAAACGCATTGCTTCAATAATAAAATGAAGTTGTTGCAATTGATCTAATTTAGCAAGCGGATAATGCGCTAAAATATTTAACATGGTTAATAGTGCAATACCCCCAGCTGATGGTGGGGGCGCAGTTATAATTTTTATACCTTGGTAAGAACCCATTAAGGGTGGTCGCACAATGACTTGGTAAAATTGCAAATCACGATTATCCCAAATTCCACCGTAATCTCTAACTCCTTGTACCAATTGATGCGCCGTTTTGCCGGCATAAAAACCACTTCTACCGTATTTTGCAATATTTTGCAGGGTTTGGGCTAAATCAATTTGCCGAATCACAGTATTTAATTCAGGCACGTGATTATTATAGAGAAAAATTTTGGCGCTGGCAGGATAACGTCTTAAGACACTCAAGCGCAGCATTGCATACTCACGGTAGAGTTTATTCACTTTAAAACCATACAAGGCAGAATGAATTGCCGGTTGCAAATCTTCTGCAAGCGGCAAAAGCCCGTACTGTTGATTAAGATAAATTAATGCAGCAGGTTCACCCGGAATCGCCGCTGCAAGTGGCCCATTCAGTGATAAACTGCCTTTTTTTACTTCGCCTTTATCATTTAAAAACATATTTTTATTGGCAGCTAATGGGGCTTTTTCTCTGGCATCGATAAAACTATTTTGATCAGTTTTAGCATCATGTATTAAATAGAAACCACCACCACCAATACCTGAACTATACGGTTCAGTGACAGCGAGCACAGCCGAAATGGCAACTGCAGCATCAAAGGCATTGCCACCCATTTTTAAAACAGCAAGCCCGGCATAAGTAGCTTCAACACTACTCGTGGATATGGCCAGTTCAGGTGGTAAAAGTGCTATTTTGGCAACAAGTGTGCTTGTGAAAAATAACAATACACATCCTTGTAAAAGTTTTTTCATTATTCGCCTGCTTGTTTTTGTCGCATTAAGTGTTGGTATTTTAATTGTAACTGATCGTTGGATTCCGTATGCTTGGGATCAACCAAGATACATTCTACAGGACACACTTGTTGGCATTGCGGCTCATCAAAATGCCCCACGCACTCCGTACACTTAGTGGGATCGATTTCGTAAATTTCAGCCCCTTGGTAAATGGCTTCATTAGGACATTCGGGCTCACAAACGTCACAATTGATGCATTCTTCGGTTATAAATAATGCCACGTTTACACCTACTTATCTTTGTATAATATATCAGATACCACTTTGGGCACAAATTGTGTCACATCGCCACCCAACGCTGCAATTTCGCGAACTAAACTTGATGAAATATACGAGTATTGCTCTGCCGGCGTTAAAAAAATACTTTCTAACTCAGGTGCAATTTTACGGTTCATGTTGGCCAACTGGAATTCATATTCAAAATCCGAAACGACTCGCAAGCCACGCAATATTATCTTAGCACCCTGCTCTTTGGCAAACTCTGCTAACAGGTTATCAAAACCTTTCACTTCAACGTTATCGCAGTCACTTAAGGATTTAATAACAAAATCAACACGCTGCCTAAGGCTAAAGGCAGGCTGTTTGGCAGGATTGGCGGCCACTGCAACAATCACTTTTTTAAAAATTTTAGCGGCACGATGCACTAAATCAATATGACCATTGGTGATGGGATCAAAGGTACCTGGATACACGATGGTTTCTGACATGGTTGTTCCTCTATTGGGAGTCTCTTAAAGAGACCTAGTCTACCCTTAAAAAAGGTGCCAAATCAATGCTAATTAATTGCCCAAAACCACCATCAGCTTCTAATTGTAAATCCATCTTTGAGTAACAACCACGTGTTAATTCGGAAAAGTGTAATTGACTCCCATTTAGGAAAAGCCCAAGCACATTATCATCAGCAAAGCATAACTTATTACTTGCAAGACATTTCAAAGATATCATCATGTCATGTGGGCCTATTTTTAAAAACAACTGATCTTGCTCTAAGAAAATTTCTACTTCGCCATAAATCGTGTTTTGATAAAACCCCACAAAACGTCCTAAAATGATCTCGTTTCCTTGGTTTTCCATCATGAGAACTGCTTTTTGCTTGGCTAAATTTTGCATTAAATTTTCATGGTCGTCATAGAAAACGCGACTATAATCTTGCGGTTCAAGATCAAACATTAAATCATAAAAATAAATACGCAAAGCACTTAACATGAAACGCACAGCATTGGCATTACACATTAATGCAATGCCAAGGTTATGTTCGGGTAGAAAAGAAATAAAGGTACTGCCACCAGGTACGCTACCTGCATGTTCTAAGCCCTGATGCCCCGCATAATCAACCACAAACCAGCCCAAACCATACGCCCGCGCATCAACTGTTTTAACGGTATGCGGTAATAAGATCGGTGAAAAACTAATCGTGATATGCGGTGAAAAGATATTCGCCATCGCTTGGCGACTAACAATATCTTGATGATTGTAACGCCCCTGTTGAATATTAAACTGTAGCCAATGTGTGATATCTTTTACGTTAGAGTAAATCCCAGCCGCTGCAGAGAAAGATTCCGTAAAATAATTATGTTTTAGTAATTTTATTTTATTATTTTCGATAGCATAGGGCGCTGCAATTTCATCTTCAGGTTTTTGATCAGATAGCACAGCTAAGCTATTTGTCATTTCAAGTTTTTCAAAGATATTTTTTTTAATAAAATTACGCCAAGGCATTTTAGATACTTTCTCAATTAAATCACCCGCAACCAAATAAATACCATTATGATATTGAAATAAAGATCGAAACTCTTCCGTAGGATGCAAATAGCGTAACTTGTGAATAATATCGTGCTCAGGATAACCTAAAAAACCTAAAAATGAACTGGATAAGGTACCTAAACCACTATTATGATAAAGCAAATCTAAGACGCGAATATCGGCCGTGACCGCACTATCATAAAGATAAAAATCTGGTAAAAAATACGCAACATTATCAAACCAACCCAGTTTTCCTGCATCAACTAGCATCGCAATGCTTGTTGCAGTAAACGCTTTAGTCATTGCACCGATTGGAAATAAGGTATGCGTGGTGACCTTGCTGTTGGTTTCAACATCAGCAACACCAAAACCTTCTTGCATTAAAATTTCATTGTCTTTAATCGCAGTAATCGCAAGTCCTGGCACGCCCCAAAGTTGCATGGTTTTGTGAATATAATCGCGGAATTGTTTGATTTTGGCAGTAAACATCATTAATCCTTTAATTGTTTTGCCATTGCTTTAAGCCTACTACATTTGTATCTATTCAGCAAATTCACAGTTAAGTTTACTGTGAATAGTTACCATTTTTGTAACTACTCAGTAAGTTTAATTGTAAATTTACCAAGAACGTTCAGATTTGGCGATAAAAACCGCGAAAATCTTTTTGAGAAAGCGCAGTTTATATGCGAATAAATGAGCATTTCGATAAAAGATTTTCGCCGTTTTTAGCCCAAATATGGGCGTTCCCATCTACATGGTGAATAGTTACCAATTTTTTTATAATGACGAGTGTTAGCTCTCCCAAGGCTTGGTATTACCACCACCCCCCGGGGTTGGTTTAGGTATAAAGCGTTTAGCCGGCATTGCCACTTGTAATTCCAATCTTTCAACTAATATTCCGGCATCGGCGCTAATTAATCGTAATTTTTCAGCATATTCTTCTAAATATTTTCGTAAATATTCTTCACGCTGTTCTTTACTTGCACTTTGGTTTGATAAAAAATAGAGTAAACCTCGTTTTAATTGTACTTTTAATTCCGGTGAAAAACTGGATTGTTCAATTAATTTTAGTAAGGTATTAATCGTGCTGATAATCGGATCATTCATGCTCAATGCTCGCGTGTTTTATGGAATTGAATATCAGGCCAACGCTCAATGGTTAAATTTAAATTCACCCGCGTTGGGGCCAAATACGTTAAATTATCTGCGCCATCGATAGCTAAATTACTACTATTTTTATTTTTAAATTCTTCCAACATTTTGCGATCGTTGCAAATTAACCAACGTGCTTGCACAACACTGACCGTTTCATATTTACATTCAACTTTGTATTCAAACTTTAAACGGTGTGCCACTACATCAAACTGTAATATACCAACTGCACCTAAAATTAAATCATTTGAAAGAATGGGGCGGAATAATTGCGTCGCGCCTTCTTCGGATAATTGTTGCAAGCCTTTTAATAGCGCTTTAGCTTTAAGAGGATCCTTTAAGATCACGCGACGGAATAATTCTGGCGCAAAGTTGGGAATACCGATAAAGTTTAATTCTTCACCTTCCGTAAAAGTATCACCAATTTGAATGGTACCGTGATTATGCAAACCAATAATATCGCCAGCCCAAGCTAACTCAACATGATCACGTTCACCTGCCATAAATTGCAAGGCATTACTAATTTGCACCTTACGTTTTTCACGTACATGATAAATTTTCTTAGCTTTTTCATAGCTGCCAGAGCAAATTCGTAAAAAAGCAATGCGATCATGATGCGCTGGATCCATGTTAGCTTGAATTTTAAACACAAAGCCTGAAAATTGATCTTCATTTGCAGCAACTTGGCGTTGATCGGCTTGGCGTGGCAATGGTGTCGGCGCATAATCAACAAAGGCATTTAACAATTCACGTACACCAAAATTATTCAGTGCTGATCCAAAATACACCGGCGTTTGCTTACCTGTACGCAATTTTTCTTTATCTAAAACATGCGATGCACCTTTAACTAATTCAATTTCATCGCGTAACTCTTGCGCTAATTCACCCATTTTTTGATCAAGCTCTGGATTATCCAAACCTTGAATCGCGGTTGCCTGCTGAGCAATGGCATTTTTACCAGGCTCGTATAAATAAACACAGTCTTCTAATAAATGATAAATGCCTTTAAAACGTTTACCCATACCGATTGGCCATGTGACGGGCGAGCATTCAATGTTTAAAACCGATTCAATTTCATCTAATAACTCAATAGGCTCACGAGTTTCACGATCCATTTTATTAATAAAGGTAATAATAGGTGTATCACGCAAACGACACACTTCTATTAATTTAATCGTACGTTCCTCGACCCCTTTCGCCGCATCAATCACCATCAACGCCGAATCAACAGCGGTTAAAGTACGATAAGTGTCTTCAGAAAAATCCGCGTGCCCTGGCGTATCGAGTAAATTAAAAAGGCATTCACGATACGGAAATTGCATCACTGAAGTGGTGACTGAAATCCCGCGCTCTTGCTCAAGCTTCATCCAATCTGAAGTTGCATGATGACTGGATTTACGCGCTTTAACAGAGCCGGCTAATTGAATCGCGCCGCCAAACAATAATAATTTTTCAGTAATCGTAGTTTTCCCCGCATCCGGATGCGAAATAATCGCAAAGGTACGACGTTTGGCAATTTCTTTTTCAAGTAACATTTTCTTTTTTATCCTGTTTATAAAGTGACCCAACTGAACCCACCAGGCCTGCCCTAACGGGTTCATTGCTTAAAAATCAAAGGCTAATACGAGTGCATCTTCACGACCATTTTCATGTGGGTAGTAGTCTTTACGGACACCGATGACGCTAAGGCCCATTTTTTTGTAAAGTTTAATCGCAGCATCATTGGAAAAACGCACTTCTAGAAAGGCGCGCGTTGTTTGGTTGCGCCTAGCGATTTCTAATAAATGCAATAATAACGCGCGGCCATAGCCTCGTCGTTTGGCCTTATTCGCAACCGTGATATTTAAAATATGCGCTTCACCCGCCGCCATCGACATCACGCCAAAACCAACCATTTCATGTTCACAAGTCATCACCCAACAAGAATAGCCCACACTAATGCAATCTTGAAAGATTTGTTCGCTCCACGGAAAAGTATGCCCTTGTTGTTCAATCGCAATGACTTGTTTGATATCAAATTGTGCCATAGGGCGGATTGCAACGTTGCTTGGCAAGCTTGAATTGTGTGGTGTGATCATTGTCAAATTATCCAAAATACGCTACTGTCATCGTTCATTCATTCGGGTTGTCATATTATGGGTCATCGTTTATCAAAAATCTATACGCGTACCGGCGATAACGGCAGCACTGGTTTGGGTGATGGCAGCCGTGTGGCGAAAGATGATGTGCGGGTTGAAGCGTATGGAACGATTGATGAACTCAACAGCGTGATTGCACTACTCGCACAACAAGATTTGGTGACACCTGAAATCTTAAGTTTACTCACTGAAATTCAGCACGATTTGTTTGATATTGGCGGCGAATTATCGGTACCGGGTTACAGCATTGTCACTGCTGCTTATACTGATCGTTTAGAAAACGCGTTAGATGCATTGAATCAAGATTTGCCACCATTGAAAGAATTCATTTTACCCGGTGGTAATCAAGCGGCAGCGATTGCACATTTAGCACGTACTGTTGCTCGCCGCGCTGAACGTCGTTTAATTACCTTACATCAGCAAACGCCTATTAACCCCACGATTTTAACGTATGTTAATCGCTTATCTGATTACTTATTTGTAGTTGGCCGCGTGTTGGCGCGACTTAATGGCGGTAGCGAAGTATTGTGGCAACGCCAACGCTAACGAGTCATTGGTTGTGACATCGTGCTGAAAAAAATTTTTTGTGCCGCCATAAAAAATTTTACTCTTTAAAAACAAATAATTACCGGTATACTCGCTCTTCCATTTTAATAATAAGTTTAAGGATAGTAATTATGTTGAGTAGAGGAAAAGGGGAGACAGGAAAGCCTGCTACGCCTAACGACCAAAACCGCAATAATCGCAATAATATTAATCATTCAGATGCATCATTACCGCCACCTCCAGGTGTTACACAAAAATCTCTTCCTAGAAAGAACACCCTTACGCATGAAAATGAAAAGAAAAACATACAAAGCGCTAACAACATAAAACCACCGAAAGCCTCCATTTCAGGAAAAAAACTTTATCGATTTCGCCCAACTGCTGCGACATTAACGCAGTCTCAACCAGGTCATGCTGCCTCTCCAATTGCATCGCCTGCTAGTAGGAAAACTATCCTAAGTAAAGTGACAGTGACAGATCTACGTACTGCAACAGATTTAGACAATGACGAATATGGCGCACTAAAATCGAATGAAGCAAAATCGACAGAAAAAATTCAAGCAATGTTAGCACATTCTGATGCCGTAGATAATTCTGCAGAGGATGAATTTCAGCTTTATCAAGGCTTAGATAATAAAGCTACAAATACTGCATTTACACCGCAAAATATAACTACCGTTGAAAATACAATTCTCCAAACACTTTACCCTGAAAAAACCGCAGAACAAGCAAATGAGGAAATTCATTCACGTTATCATGCTTTTGCATCGAACCCGCTTCAGACTTCTGTAAAGTATGATTTATTATTTAACAACCCTTCGGTAACTATTAACAACATTGCGAAGCTATTAATTGCATACCAAATACCCCCTGAAATATTAACCGAAAATGGCAAAACAATTGTTAAAACCTATAACGACCCATTGAAAGATGCATTTTACAATCTTGGTTGTTATTTGAGAAACGAGCCACAACAGTGTTTCATTGCTGCCTTGGGTGCACGTATCACCCATGAAGAATTGCACAATCTTTTAAATAAAGACATTACAGAAATAGCAATCTCTCTTAAAGATTTAAATTTATTTCATGATGAATTCACCCGCTATCCTTTGCATCAAATACATTTCACTCTCCCCGGAAAAAGCAATATTACACTTTACAGTTTGTGGGCTAAAAGTATTCAAGCATTGCCTGAAGAAGGAATTAAAAATAATTTAGAAAAAAAACTCGCCGAAATTTGGAATGCTGCTAAGATTGATAATAATCTAGATAATCAACCGACTCAAGAATACTATTTAAGTTTGCTTTTAAGATTAAGTAGAATTGAAAGTGACGATGTTTCTAAAGCAATATTAAATGAAATAAAATCATTAAGTATATTGGAAACTGAACCTCTTGATTTAACCAGTGCACTCAAATACAGCGCTGTTAAGCATGGCAAGAATTGTAGTACATTAAATGAAACATGGTCTGAAATTATTAAAAAAATCAGGGATACAAGTCGTCGGGAAATATATCAGAAGAGCTTAGCATCTTTATTACCACAATTTAGTTCCAAGTCAGCTCCTTTACCTCGCTTTAGAAGCCCGCCATTCTTTAAATCTCCTCTGTCAAGAGACATAATACCACCAAGTTCGCGCCTTAATAACCAAAACATTTTAAAAATGACATCGTTGTCTTCATAAGGTCGTTTATCGTGGCGATAATAAAACATCACCTCTGCTGTTTTAGTTTGAGCGCCAACATAAACAAGCCGCTAGCTAGGATTAAACAACTGATTAACGCTGAATTGTAGCTTGCGGTGTGTTTGAAAATTTCGGCAAAAAATAATGGGGCGATGGCGCTGGCGAAAATTAAGCTGGCGCTATTTAAACTACTGATCGCACCAACATGTTTGCGGCCAAAAAATTGTGCCCAACACACGGAAGAAACGGTAACAAATAATCCTGTAGCAACGCCATAGCTAACAATAATCACATAATAAACCCAATGGTCTTGTAAAAATAACAAGCTAATGCAAAGTGTGATTAATGCGATGAGAAAAATGAACAACTGATACTTTAAATTATTCTGCCAATGCGGAATATCGCAAACCCAACCACTAATGATTTTAACAGCAATGGAAATAGTGGCGGCAGGAAAAAAGATATCGATAGCTTGGGTACGTGAAAGGCCAGCCAAATCAAAAATTGAAGTTAAATGAAAAGAAACGGCTGTTGATAAAAACGCATACAAAGCAAAACTTAAATTAAAAATCCAAAATATAAAAGTACGATGCGCTTCTTTGGCTTCCCATTCTTTGCGGGGCACGCTGTTACTATTAAGCGCTTGGTGTGGGTTGATTTTTCTACCATCTGGTAATAAGCCAAATTGCTCTGGCAGATCACGTAAAATAAACCATAATACAACGCTACAAACACCGCCAATGATTAAGCCGGTAACTAAATAAGTTTCACGCCAACCGATACTGTGAATTGATGAATTAAACATGACTGGCGCTGCCGACATAGCGACCGTTAAAAAAATCCCTACAATGCTACTCATGCGACCACGCATGCTTTCAAACCATTTTAAGGTAATGGTGCGACTAACTAACGTTAAAACGCCTTGGGCGCTAAATCGTAATAAAAAAAAACCAACAGCCAACAATGCCATTTGCAGTAACATTATATTCACCGGTAAAAACCGCAATGCTTGGGTAATGTTATCAATTTGGCTTAAGCAACTGAGTGCAATGCCTAATAAAATTGTCGCCATCACAGCAACAATGCGTGAGCCGTAACGATCGATTAAACCACCCACGCGCATAATCACCAGCGAACTCATTAAAGTGCCTAGCATATACGTGGTACTTAATTGCACACGCGTGAGATGAAAATCGCGAATAAAGTAATCAGTGAATGCCGCCACACCCATGGTTTGCCCAGGCGCTGTGATACAGGCACAAATGATAGAACCAATAATAATGATATAGCCGTAAAAAAACGGGAATTTATCGACACGGTACGGTACTTGGGGCTGAAATAATTTTCCTAACATGATTGTTTGAATCTATTGATTTGGTGATGAGTGACATTGTACGGTTTTTTATGAGGCTTGTATACCGTTCGCTTTTCAAGTACGAAAGGCGAACGGTACACTAAGAGTGATAACTTCTTTATTTCTCAGACTTTTTCTTCGGCGCAATTAAATCGGTAATCGTACCTTCGAACATTTCTGTCGCCTGCATCACAGTTTCAGACAAGGTTGGATGTGGGTGCACGGTTAACGCGATATCTTCAGCTTCACAACCCATTTCAATCGCGAGTGACACTTCTGAAATTAACTCACCGGCATTAGGGCCTACAATACCTGCTCCCAATACGCGATGGGTTTTAGGATCGAACAATAATTTGGTCAACCCTTCAGGGCGGCCAGTACCTAAGGCACGACCACTAGCTGCCCACGGGAAAACACCTTTTTCGTAAGCGATATTCTTCTCTTTGGCTTCGCGTTCGGTAAGCCCTGTCCAGGCGACTTCAGGATCGGTATAGGCAACTGATGGGATAACTTTTACATCGTTGAAATGTTTTTTACCCGCAATCACTTCAGCCGCTAAACGCCCTTCGGGAACCGCTTTGTGCGCCAACATTGGGTTACCACAAATATCACCGATAGCGTAAATGTGTGACACATTGGTGCGTTGTTGTTTATCAACCGGGATAAAACCGCGCTCATCTGATTTAACACCGGCATTTTCCAGTTTTAATTGATCACCATTGGGACGGCGACCAACTGCTGATAAAATAATATCGAATTTTTGTGGTTTTTCTGGGGCATTTTTGCCTTCAAAGGTCACGTACAATCCGTCTTTTTTCGCTTCAACTTTGGTGACTTTGGTTTCAAGCAGAATATTTTCATAACGTGCTTTGATCCACTGATGGAGTGGTTTCACCACATCGGCATCGGCACCGGGAATAATTTGATTCAGCATCTCAACCACCGTAATTTTAGCACCTAGGGCATGATAAACGGTTGCCATTTCTAAACCGATAATACCGCCGCCTAAAACTAACATATTGGCTTTGGGATTTTCTAATAATAAAGCCCCCGTTGAATCAATAATGCGTGGGTCATCGGGTAAAAAAGGTAACTTCACCACACGTGAACCGGCAGCAATAATGGTATTTTCAAATTCAACCATGGTTTTATTGCCTTTTTCGTCGGTGACTTCATATTCATTGGCCGATTTGAAAACAGCTTCGCCCTGCACGACAGTGACTTTGCGTTGTTTGGCCATGGCACTTAAACCACCAACTAACTTTTTCACAACGCTATCTTTCCAGTCACGAATTTTGGGCACATCAATTTTTGGTTTACCAAAATCAATACCGTGTTCACGCATTGCCTCTGCTTCATCTAAGACTTTGGCTGCATGTAATAAAGCTTTGGAGGGAATACAACCCACGTTTAAACACACGCCACCGAGTGTGGGGTAACGTTCGATTAAAATAACTTTTTTGCCTAAATCTGCAGCGCGAAATGCCGCACTGTAACCGCCAGGACCTGATCCTAAAACGACGACTTCTGCTTTTAATTTTTCACTCATAGTATGCCTCTTTAATTAAATCATAGTATTTTTTGGGTGATTTGTTTTTCGTCATTGCGATGAGCATCAGCTCACAAGAACGGAAGATCTTCATCTCCGTCATTGCGAGCGCGAAGCGCGTGGCAATCCAGAGAAAGGATCTGCGATTTTGCAAAATCTTACGCGCCACCGTATTAACTAACATCACCTTAACATCTCATTCAGTAGCTCTCGCTCCTGCTTCGTCGCTGCGCTCCTCGCAATGACGAGAGGTTACAACAACAATTCCCGTATATCCGATAAATAATTAGCCAGCAACAGCGTAAACCTTGCGCCATCCGCACCATCGATGACACGATGATCGTACGATAATGATAATGGCAGGATTAAACGCGGTATAAATTCATTGTTAATATAAACCGGCTGCATTTTTGATTTAGAAACACCTAAAATCGCTACATCTGGCATATTTACAATGGGTGTAAAGCCGGTACCACTAATACCACCCAAACTCGAAATTGTAAAACAACTGCCTTGCATGTCGTTAGGCATCAGCTTTTTATCACGCGCTTTTTCGCTAATTTGTTTTAACTCAATCGCTAATTCAAATAACCCTTTTTGATCAACGTTGCGCACGACCGGTACCACTAAGCCATTCGGTGTATCCACCGCAACGCCAATATGAAAATATTTTTTCATAATTAAATTTTCAGCGTTTTGATCTAAAGAGCTATTAAACTTCGGCAATTGCTGTAAACATTTTACGACCGCTTTCATGATAAACACTAACGGCGTAAGTTTAGCACCTTGTAAACGTTTATCGTTTTTATGCGCACTACGAAAATTTTCAAGTTCAGTAATATCAGCTTCATCGAATTGCGTGACGTGTGGTACGGTAATCCAACTCGCATGCAAGTTTTGGCCAGTTAAACGTTTAATTTTATTTAACGGTTGAATATCGACTTCACCAAATTTAGTAAAATCAACTTGCGGCGCTTTAGGTAATGCAAACCCACCGCCACTGCCAGCTTGTTGTAAGGCGTTTTTAACAAATTTTTGCACGTCTTCAGTCATGATCCGCCCTTTACGGCCGGTACCGCTGACTTTGCTTAAATCAACCCCAAATTCGCGCGCAATTCGGCGCACACTGGGTGAAGCGTGCACATCACTGCCGCTGTCTTCTTGCTTAATGGTTTCAGCAACCTGTGAAATAGCTGCAGGTTTTGCAGCTTCTGTAGCTGTGGTTTGTTTTAGCGGCTCAGGTTGTTTTTCAGCGGTCGCCTGGCTAGTGATAATGTCGCAAATCGCTTGGCCTTGTGAAACTTTATCGCCGACTTTAATGTTAATTGAAGCGATTTTACCTGAAAAAGGCGATGGAATATCCATCGAAGCTTTTTCAGATTCTAAAGTCATTAGGGTATCATCAACATTAATTTCATCACCAACGTTAATTGCAATATCAATTACATCAACATTATTCGCACCGCCGATATCGGGCACGTAAATGGTTTGTTGTGTTGGCGCTAAACTTTCAGATGAGGATTTATTTTCAACAGGCTTGCTTGCTGCTGGCTCTTGTTTCACGGGTGCTGCTGGTGGTTCACTGCCCGCTGCTTCTTCCAAGGTTAATACAACACTGCCTTGCGAGACTTTATCACCCACTTTAATTTTCACTTCTTTAACTGTGCCAGATAAAGGCGCCGGAATATCCATGGTGGCTTTATCACTTTCAAGCGTGACTAAGGGATCTTCTTTAGTAATGCTATCGCCTGCTTTGACAAAAATTTCAATGACATCAACTTTTTCAGCGCCGCCAATATCAGGAATGGTTATATCTTTTAAATTAGCCAAGGTTATCTCCATTGTATTATCAAACATGCGTTGGGTTTGGTTTATTAGGATCAATGCCAAACTTTTTAATGGCATCTGCTACAAGTTTAGTTTCAATAACGCCAGCATCAGCGAGTGCTTTCAAACTATTCACAACAATAAATTTGCAATCCACTTCAAAGAAATGACGTAATTGTTGGCGCGTATCACTGCGGCCATAACCATCGGTACCCAGCGCATAAAACGGATTATCCACAAATTCACGAATTTGATCGGCATAAATCTTCATGTAATCGGTTGCGGCAATAATTGGGCCTTGGCGATTTTTGAAACACTCAGTCACATAAGGCACACGCGCTTTTTCTGTGGGATGAAGCGTATTGTAATGCAAGGCATCTAAACCATCGCGACGCAATTCATTAAAGCTTGTGACACTCCAAATATCGCTGGTGATATCATAATCTTTTTCTAACACTTCAGCCGCTTTTAACACTTCATTGAAAATCGTACCACATCCTAATAATTGCACATGTTTTTTTTGTGGCTTTTTATGTTCTCTAAATAAATAAAGTCCTTTAATAATGCCTTGTTCTGCACCTTTTGGCATGGCGGGATGATGATAATTTTCATTCATGATCGTGATGTAGTAAAACACGTTTTCTTGTTTTTCCACCATGCGATACAAGCCATGCTGAATAATCACGGCTAATTCGTAAGAATAAGTCGGATCGTAGCTTACACAATTAGGAATGGTGCTGGCTTGTAAATGTGAATGGCCATCTTGGTGCTGCAAACCTTCACCAGCAAGCGTGGTACGCCCTGCCGTGCCACCCATTAAGAAGCCACGTGCTTGCATGTCGCCTGCAGCCCAAGCTAAATCGCCAATGCGTTGGAAACCAAACATGGAGTAATAAATATAAAAAGGAATCATCGTATAATCGCTAGAAGAATACGAGGTTGCTGCGGCAATCCATGAGCACATGGCACCGGCTTCATTTAAGCCTTCTTCTAAAATTTGGCCTTTTTGATCTTCGCGATAATACATCACTTGATCGTGATCAACCGGTGTATACAGCTGACCGGCTTGAGAATAAATTCCCAACTGGCGGAACATGCCTTCCATACCAAAGGTGCGACATTCATCCGGCACGATGGGCACAATGCGCTGACCAATGGTTTTATCTTTGACCAACATATTTAAAATTCGTACAAACGCCATGGTTGAAGAAATTTCGCGATCACCGGAACTTTCTAGGGCTTTATCTAACGCCTCTAAACTTGGCACGCTTAAATTTTCGCTGGCTTTCGGGCGTCGTGATGGCAAGCTGCCACCTAAGTTTTCGCGACATTGCGCTAAGAATTTCATTTCTGATGAATCAGCAGCAGGACGGTAAAAAGGCACATCACCAATTTCATCATCATTAATGGGAATGTTGAAACGATCGCGGAATTTTTTTAATTCCTCAACATTCATTTTCTTTTGTTGATGAGTAATGTTTAAACCTTCACCGGCAGCACCCATACCAAACCCTTTAACGGTTTTGGCTAAAATAACTGTGGGTTTGCCTTTGGTTTTTACGGCACTCGAATAAGCAGCAAAGACTTTTTGCGCATCGTGACCACCGCGGTTTAAATGCCAAATTTCATCATCTGACATGTGTGCCACCATTTCAGCAAGTTCGGGATACTTACCGAAGAAATGTTCGCGCACATACGCACCATCATGTGCTTTATAATTTTGATAATCACCATCGACCGCTTCTTCCATGCGTTTAATTAATACATCCGCGTCATCACGTGCAAATAACGGATCCCAACGCTGCCCCCAAATGACTTTGATCACATTCCAGCCAGCGCCATTAAAGACACCTTCTAACTCTTGAATAATCGAACTGTTACCACGCACCGGGCCATCTAAACGCTGTAAATTACAGTTAATTACAAAAATTAAGTTATCAAGTTTTTCACGTGCTGCGAGTGAGATCGAACCTAATGATTCCGGTTCATCCATTTCACCATCACCACAAAAACACCATACTTTACGGCCTTCGGTTTTAATAAGTTCACGATTTTGTAAATATTTTAAAAAGCGTGCTTGATAAATAGATTGAATCGGCCCAAGCCCCATCGATACAGTGGGGAACTGCCAGAATTCAGGCATCAGCCATGGATGCGGGTAAGAAGACAATCCGTCTTTTTCAACTTCTTGGCGAAAATTTGCAAGTTGCTCTTCGCTTAAACGCCCTTCTAAAAACGCTCTGGCATAAATACCAGGAGAAGAGTGACCTTGAATATAAATTAAATCACCACCGTGTGCGGTAGTTGGTGCATGGAAAAAATAATTAAAACCAATATCGTAAAGCGTGGCTGCTGATGCGTAAGAAGCAATGTGACCGCCTAACTCTTTGGCTACTTTACCGGCACGCAACACCATGGCAATGGCATTCCAACGAATTAAAGCACTCACGCGCGCTGCCGCACCACCATCGGAAGGAAGTGGATCCTCGCTTGCCGCAGGAATGGTATTAACATAAGCCGTGGTTGCTTTGAAAGGAATATCGGCGCCTTTACGACGCGCACGCAGCAATAGTGCATTAATGAGATACTCTGCGCGCGCGCGCCCTTCTTCACGCAATACAGAATCGAGCGCTTCAAGCCATTCTGCGGTTTCGATTGGATCAATATCGTTGTGAATGTTATCTACCATATTTATTTTACCTTTCTCTCATTCTGTGCCGGGCTTGTTGTAAGTCCTGGCATAACATCGCTATACCTTGAATAAGCTGACTATCTGGCTCTGCTAGCAACTGTGCGGGAATGTGATAAATCATTTGTTTTTTCACAGCTGGAATGCTTGACCACTGCTGCAAGCCATTTTTTGCGTGCTTATCCGTAATGATCACTTGTGGTGACTGCATGATAACTGATTCTGGCGTGACTGCAAATGCTGGTTTGGCAATTGCTTGATAAATATTGCGGCCACCACAGGTTTTTATGGCTTGATTAATAAAACTTTTATTACCCACTGTCATTAAGGGGTGATCCCAGATTTGATAGAAAACCCTTAATGGTGGTTGGCTAGCATATTGCTGCTTTAATGCTTGGTAGCGCTGCAACAATTGTGTTGCTTGCTGCTTGGCTTTTTTGCTATGGCCGGTAAGCTTGCCAAACTGGCGCATCGTTTTGGCAATTTCTGGAATGGAATGTGGATTACTGTAAAAAATCGGGATATTTAAAAAGCGTAATTGCTGTAATTGGTAAGTAATATTACTAGGATACCACACGATAATTAAATCGGGGTTTAATGCTGCGATTTTTTCTAAATTGAGTTGCGCGTAATCACCAACCACTGTTTTATCCTGGGCAATTGGCAGCGAATGACTAAAACTATCCACACCAATGATATGATGATTAGCCCCAATGGTTGTAAGCAAATGGGTAAAACTGGGGGCTAGGCTAATAATTCGCGTTGCCGGTTTATTTAGGATAATTTTATGGTTTTGATCATCTCGCACGCAAAGAGCATATAGCGTTTGGGTGAGCGTGATGAGTGTTATTGCGATCATGAGGGTAAATTTGTTCATGGTTTTTCGTTTTATCGTTATAGGGAAAATCTCCGTCATTTAGCAATTATCCCGGGGCTGAAAAACGTACCGAACTAACGTTGAAATTAGTTAGAAGCGACACGCGGTGACAGAGAAACCATCCGTCGTTGCTCAAAGCTAACGCTCCTCGCAATGACGGAATGAGGCTCAACGCCTGTCACCAAGTTGCACTGCGAAATTAAAACACCCACGCAAAAATCGCAACGATAGCGTAAATGATCATCCAAATCCACAATGTGCGATCGATTAACTCTAATGCTTGTTGATTTTCTGCCAGATCTGCTTTGCTACTTTTTTCTGCTAATGCCTCTAACCCACACGCGGTTAAGAGTTGGTAGCTACTGTGCAAACCACCCCAAACATGCTTAATCCACACTGTAAAGCCGCGTTTAAAATCACCAGCCAGCGCAAATAAAATCGCCACAATACGTGCGGGGATCCAATCTAGCACGGCTTGTAATTGGCTAGCAGGTGTTTCAAAGCAATCGTAAATCTCATGATGTTCTGCCTGTTTTTTTAAAACCACGGTAAAGCGATATAACACCGCACCCACTGGCCCTAAAATAATAAACCAAAACAAAACCGCAAAAATGCGTTGATTGGCTTGCACAAATAATGATTCTGTTAAGGTACGTGCGGCTTGATTGGTATCAGCCGGTAAAGTTTTTTCAGCCAAACCTGTGCTGGTTTTAGTCGCTAATTCTTTATCGCCTAAATCGAGCGCTTCTTTGTAATGGCCAAATTGTTGGTATAAATCCGCTGGTCCTAAGCAATATAATAAAATGACCACACCGTAAATGAGGCTAATTAAATTAAATAACCATCCGCTAAACAGCCAGTTGAAAAAGCCTACAATAATAATGAGTGGCAGTAAGATGACAATCACGCCGAGCCAATCTTGCCACAATGCAGTTTTTTCAAACCAACCTTTAAGTAAATGCAAATAGTGGTCAAACCATTTGTAGCAGCGTAATTTGGGATCGAGCCCTAACACACGATCACAAACAATAGCGATGATAACGATCAGTAGGTTTAACATGATGCATCCTTTTAAGCTTTCAAAATTCCCTTAATAATAAATCCTTTAGGTGGTTCCAGTCAAAGTTTACACCAGGATCGGTCTTTCTGTCTGGCGCAATGTCACTATGACCAACGATTCGATCTGCAGTAATTGCAGGATAATATTTAAGTAGCGATTGAATGATGCTTGCAAGCTGTACGTATTGAACAGCTTGAAACGGTACATTATCTGAACCTTCTAATTCAATGCCTATCGAAAAGTCATTGCAATTGCTGCGGCCTTGAAAACTAGAAACACCAGCATGCCAAGCACGTTTATCAAAAGCAACAAATTGTTGCACATGACCATTACGATAAATCACGACATGCGAGGCCACCTTGAGATCGGCTAAGCCATGAAAATGAGGATGAGCAGTCACATCGAGTTGATTTGTAAATAACTGCGCGATATAAGGCCCGCCATATTCCCCCGGCGGCAAGGCTATATTATGAACCACTATCAGATCAACAGCTGTTTCTTCCGGCCTATCATTGAAGTTTGGTGAGTATAATTTCTCAACATTTTCTAGCCAGTGATTTTTTATTTGCAGCATGTTATCCATTTAATCACGCCGCATTTTATCGCTTAGCGCAATCGGTGTTGGATAAAGTAGCACGACTAAATAAGAAGAAAAAATAAAGGTAATAATTGTGGTCGCTTGAATTAAATACGAAGTTTTATCATCGATTAACGCAACTCCTGACAAAGATGAAGCTGCTAAAAAGGTAATCAATAGTGAAAACTCACTGCCTTGTCCCAAGCGCACACCAACTTCCATCGCAACATGTTTAGCCTCACCGGCACGTTGTAATAAAAAGCGAAACACATACGGTTTCAAGGTTAGAATCGCAACACTTAAAATGAAAGCTGGAATTGCGACTTGCCCAAAATAGTGATAATTAAATTCGGCACCAACGGAAAAGAAAAACATCACCAGGAAAAAATCACGTAAGGGTTTTAAACTTTCAGCAATATACAGCGATACTTTATTCGTCGCTAATGAAACGCCTGCAATAAAGGCACCAATTTCAGCGGATAAACCGAGCGCCACCGATAGCATAGCAATACTTAAACACCACGCAATCGACATTAGGAATATATATTCTTGCACACGATCAAAACGCGCAATTAATTTTAATAACAGATAATTACCACCCAAGAAAGCGACTAAAATCAGCAACGGCAAGGTTAATGCAATCATGCCAATTTTAGCAAAGCCAACATTACCAGTTTGCCCAGCATGTAATAGCAGTAAAACAATAATCGCAATTAAATCTTGCATTAACAGTACGCTAATCATCACTTCACCGGTATGCTGGTGATGAAGGATTGTCGTGGGTAATAATTTTAAGCCAATAATGGTGCTGGAAAACATCATGCACGCACCAATGATTAAACACTCATTAAAGTTATAACCGTATAAATAGCCAATGCCGATCCCAATCATGGCAAAGAGCACAGAGCTAATCACTGTAATCAAGGTGGTTTTTTGCAACATGCGCAGTAAATTTTGTGGGTGCAAATGTAACCCAAGTAAGAATAATAAGAAGATAATGCCAACGTTACCGACTTGTGATACCAACGTGGCATCGGCAAACCAACCCAAACCCCAGGGCCCTAAAATTGCGCCTAGTAACATATATGCAACTAACAAAGATTGGCGGGTAAATAACACCAGCGTCGCCACAATTGCGGCTCCTGCGAACATCATAAATAAAGCGTAAACTATAGGATCGTTATGCATCAGTTTTTTTCATCGTTATCAGCGCTTGCGCAGGTGAACCGGTTGGCATGTTAACCATGGTAAGTGGCCACAGGCCGCTTGTGCAGGATCATAAACTGAATGCTGCAATGATTCAAGCGAATGTTGCGAGCTCGCCTGTCTTTTGCGTGCTCACAGCAATTCCCTCTGTAGCTGGGAACAGCCATATTTGGGCAATCTCACGTTAAAAATTCCAAAAAATGTGCTCATGTATCATGTATAAACTCCGCTATTTTTTGAAATTTTTAATGTGACCTTGCCTCAAATCTGACCGTTCTTGAGTAATCAGACATTACGGCGGGAATCGCTGATTAATGAGCATTTCTCTTGTACACAACCCCTTCTTGTAGTAGAATTACAATTCAAATCAGAAATATGAGGTATTCGTCCAGTGCGCAACTAATCTTTTTTCACCGAGAGGCTCTAAGCCTGCATTAACTTAATGAAAAGAGATTGCACATGACGACATCACCTCGAATTATCCTAAACAATGTATCCTTCCATCTAGATCATACACCCGTTAGATTCAATGGCATTAATTTGATGTTTGAATCTCTGAGGTACGGCATCGTTGGTCACAATGGTGTTGGTAAGACAACCCTCCTGAAACTACTAATAGGAGACTTGATCCCTGATAGTGGATCGTTGCTGCGTTCTTGCAAAATAATTGATGCGCCTCAGTCACACCTGTCTGTTGATAGTAAAGCAAGCATCAGTGATGTCCTGGGCGTAAGTCATATTCTGCAAGCCCTAGAGCGGATTAATAATGGCAGCGTTGGTGAAACTGATTTTGATATCGTGGCTGATCATTGGGATATTGAAAAACGCATTCAAGATTCGCTCAGCACATTTAACTTGTGGCCAATCGATCTAAATCAATTATTTAATCAATTAAGCGGCGGTCAGAAAACCAAAGCACTGCTTGCTAAGACGCTCATCTTCACGGCAGATTTTCTTCTCTTTGATGAGCCCACGAATAATCTTGACGCCCAGTCGCGAGATATTTTATATCAATATATTGAAAATTCTCCCAAAGGCGTTATTATTGTGAGTCATGATAGAAAATTATTAAATAAATGCGACCGAATTATTGAACTCACTTCAAAAGGGATCGATGTTTATGGCGGCAACTACGATTTTTATAAAGAACAAAAAGAACTGAAACGTTTAGCCATTGAGCATGAAATACAAGCGCGTACTGAAACGCTGATTAACTCTAAAAAAGCCATACAAACTCGCATGGAGCGTCATCAACAAAACGAATCTCGCGGCCGAAAAGAAAAGATAAGACAAATTAAGGGTTGCGGCCGCTACAACAAAATTGAACTTAAAGCAAAGAAAGGACAAAGTGAAAATACAAACCGCCGAATCCGACTGCAAGCAGATAAAAAACTTGAAAACGTAAATCAAGAGTTATTAGCAGCCCGTAGCCAACTTGAAGTACAAGAAAAACTGGATGTTGTGCTTGCACAAACGAGAGTTCCGAATAACAAAATGGTTATCAATATTGAAAATCTTTGCTTTGGCTATGATCAACAACACAAACTTATTAACAATTTCAACTGTCACCTGTTAGGACCTGATCGGGTTGCTATTACAGGACCTAATGGGTGTGGCAAATCTACTTTAATTCAACTCATCAGAGGTTTGCTGATTCCAAATGCCGGTGAAATAACGATCGGTGTAAAGACGATTGCTTATCTCGATCAAGCGGTTAGTTTTTTAAATCCTTCGCTTTCTATTGTAGAAAATTTTCTAATACTCAATCCAGATGCCCAACCTTTCGATGCGTATTCCGCCCTTGCTTCGTTTAAGTTTCGCAATAAAGAGGCTGAAAAATGTGTCGGGCAATTAAGTGGTGGTGAACGAATGCGGGCAGGCCTTGCTGTTAGTTTGATGTCTTCACCACCGCCACAGCTTATTATTCTGGATGAACCAACAAATCATTTGGATCTCGATGCTACCCTCGCAATAGAAAATGCGCTAAAACTCTATCAGGGTGCCATTTTAGCAGTATCCCATGATGAGACTTTTTTAAACAATATTGCTATTAATCAAAAAATTATACTGCATGAAAAAAAATGAAACGTGCTTTGATGCTTGGCAAACAGAAAGTAATGCCTGGTTCAAAAGTTCGGCATTTGATACAATTGTAACTTCAGTAAAAACACTGGCGAAGTTTATAGGTTATTTTTTAAAAAAAATTGGTAACTGCTCGCCCCTTTAGCTTGCTGTTTACCAAGAACGTTCAGATTTGGCGATAAAAATGGCGAAAATATTTTTGAGAAAGCGCAGTTTATGCGTTATAAATGAGCATTTCGATAAAAGATTTTCGCTGTTTTTAGCCCAAAGATGGACGTTCCCTGCTACGGAGTGAGCAGTTACAAAAATAGATCGAGGAATTAATATGAACGCATATGGCAAACTTTGCACCGAATTTTATGATGCAGATAAGCAATTAGCGGATGCTGATGAACTGCAGCTCTATCAAGAACTATTTTCTAAAGAAGAACTTATTCTTGAACCTATGTGTGGATCAGGAAGATTGCTGATCCCATTGCTACAGTTGGGGTATGATATCGAAGGGTTTGATAATTCAGCATATATGCTAGAAAGTTGCAAACAACGTGCAAAAGCGCTCGGCCTTAACCCTAGACTTTATCAAGACACCATTGATAGTTTTTCAACTAGCAAACAATATCAGATCATTATTATTCCGCTAGGATCATTTCAATTGCTTTATCCTCGCAAAAAAGCCTATGAAGGTTTAGCAAAAATTCATCAATGGTTAGCTCCCGGTGGAAAATTAGTGATGGATTTATTTGTACCCTGGGAGGCAATGTATGAGCACGGCGAAATAGATACAAGCACGCGTGATGTTAAATTACCAACAGGCGAATCCATTCAAATAGACAATCACACAACCACCAATAAATTTGAACAACATAGCATAAGCAAAATACTCTATACCAAATACTTAAGCGAAAAAGTGATTGCCAAGGAAGAAGAGCAAATGGATATCCTGTGGTATTACCCCTATGAAATGGCGCTCATGCTTGAGAAGCACGGATTTAAACACATACGCAAAATCAAACGATTTTTAAATGGCAGCGACCATATGACTTTTATTGCAACCGTTGAAAAAAACTAGGCACAGCTCATGGAAACACTCATAAAAAACGTGACAAACACTTGGGGCGATAAAGGTAAAGCTTGGCTGAATCAATTACCAATTCTTATTGAATTTTTATCAAAACACTGGTCGCTGACCGATATTCAACCCGTCACTAATCTGAGTTACAACTATGTAGCTAAAACCACTCAAAATAACAACACGCCTGTCGTATTAAAAATCAGTTGCGGCGAACAGCTGATTACAGATGAATATAAAGCACTACAACATTTTGATGGAAGTGGCTCTATTAAAGTACTCGACATCAATACGGAACATAATGCACTATTACTCGAGCAAGCGATTCCAGGCCACCTGTTGAAAAAGCATCATCCCATTAAAATAGAAGATACCATTACTATTTACGCACACGTCGTAAAAGAACTGTCTTTCCGCCCATTAACAAAAAAGGATTACACGCATGTTAGCCACTGGTGCAAAGCAATAGATAGAATTAACGATAAAAGAATTGAAAAACGCTACATTGAAAAAGCAAAAGAACTGAAAGGTTTTTTACTCAGTTCTGCTAACAATGAATACCTATGTCATGGCGATTTACATCTAGAAAATATCATTGCGCAAGGTGAAAAGTGGTTAAGCATAGACCCAAAAGGCATTATAGGCGAAATGGCATTTGAAGCAGCCGCGTTTGATTTAATCGATAAAAATGAATTGGCTGAACCTGAGACAATTCAAGATAAAATGATCACTCGTATTAATTGGCTCGCAAATGCACTACAGATTGATAAAAATCGATTACTTGCTTGGGTTTTTCTGAGAGTCATTATTTCAGCGCAATGGTTTATTGAAGATAATGGGGATCCGGGTGAGACGTTGTTTCTTGCTAAGGCAATATATCCCCTGTTAAATGAGCAGCAAAATATAAACATAATGGAGGCTGATTTAAAAGGGTACGTTGGAGAGAACTAATGCATAATCTCGGCAAGAAAGTATTAATTATTGGATGCGCCGGATCAGGTAAAACGACGCTAGCCAAACAGTTCAGTAAAACAATCGGTCTACCAATCATACGCTGTTTTATAAAAAATATCAGTGCGCTAGAGTAACCCTATTATCAACAGAGAATTTCATGAATATCTATAACCTAACCAAAATAGAAACACCACGACTTATCATCCGCCCAGTAGAATTAGGCGATGAAATAGAGCTCAATGCAGCGATTCAACACTCATTACCATCATTAGAACGCTGGATGCCATGGTCTAAAGATCCGAGCATACAAACAACCCGGGAACATATACAACGTGGGGTACACGCGTGGGCATCAGGAAATGCGCGTGACTTTCCTATGGTAGTCATTCACAAAAACGATAATACGATAATTTCTGGCTCTGGCTTTAATGAAAAAAGTGATTTAACAAAGCCTTATTTTGAGATTGGCTATTGGATTGATTCACGCTATGAAGGACAAGGATTGGTCACTGAATTCGTGAATGCCTTAACTCGCTATGCCTTACAGGCACTTCATGCTACTCGTGTTCAGATTTGCACGCAGGTTGAAAATGAACGCAGCATTCTCGTTGCAAAACGTAATGCGTATGAATGTGAAGCCACACTTAAAAATGATCGCTTGGATTGCGTTAGCGGCTTGCCTTGCGATAGTTACATATTTGCCTGCTGCGATGCGGATGTTTTACCGGAGCTTGCGGTTAGCTGGGAGCATGGTGCTCGAAAACAGCCAAATAACCCAGGCTGAAAAAATATTTACGGAAATGATGATGAACGCAAGACTATATTTGAAAAAAAATAGGTGGCCCTCAATATGACTAAGCTCCATCAAGACAATTATTTTATTCTAACTGGCGCAATGGGCGCGGGTAAGTCAACCATACTAAAAAACTTAAGAAACCTTGGGATTACCTGCATTGATGAACCTGCAAGACAAATTTTGGCAGAGCAACGAGGCATCATCGGTGACGGCGTGCCTGATCGAGATCCGAAGTTATTTACTGATCTGTTGCTATCACGATCAATCTATCAATTTAAGCAAATGGAAAATCATAAAGGGCCTGTCATTTATGATCGCGGTGTTCCTGATAATATTGGTTATGCAAACCTATTTGATTTAGATAAAAAATCCGTAACCAATGCGGCTAATCAATATCGATATAACAAACGCATATTCTTTCTTCCGGCTTGGAAAAAAATTTATAAAACTGATGATGAGCGCAAAATGACCTTTGATCAAGCGCTGCGCTTTGGTGATGATATAAGAAAAATTTACGAAGACTTAGGTTACAGCATTATTGACGTTCCTATGGAATCTCCAAACAAAAGAGCTGAATTTATTCAGAACGCTATTTTAAGAGAGGAAAGACATGGGAACTGAGCCCACATCACAAACTGAAAATCAGCTTAAAGATGTTATTCAGTGGGCTTGCAAACAACTTCTATCTCATGGATATACATTTAAAAGCAACACACCAGAAAAGGTGCAACACACGCCTTGGTCCTATGTGATACGCTTTGAAACCTCTAGCGGTTACATTTATTTAAAACACACCCCAGAACTGATTTCATTGGAGGCCAGCATTATCCAGATTTTGCATGATCAATTACATGCGGCTGTTCCTACAATCATTGCCCGCAATGCTAAATTAAACTGCTTTTTAATGAAAGATGCTGGAAAAACATTGCGCAGCATTCTAAAACAGCAATTTGATGCCACTTTGCTTTGCAAAACCATTGATCAATTTACATCTCTTCAGATAGCTGTTGCAGATCATGTGGATTTTTTTATTAATATTGGCGTTCCTGATTGGCGACTTAATAAAATACCCAATTTATACAAGGAAATAATTTCACAAAAAGACTTTCTGATGGCGGATGGATTATCAGCAATGGAAGTTTGTGAATTAGAGAGGCTGTTTCCTAAAGTTGCTAACTTATGCCAAAAATTATCTGGCTACTCTATCAAACAAACAATTGTTCAGCCTGATTTTAATGACAATAACACACTGATAGATGATAAGACGCAAGATATAACATTTATTGATCTGGGCGAAATAGCAATTTCACACCCATTTTTTTCGTTGATTAATTGTTTGCATGTCATAAAAAAGCATCATGGATTAACAGATAAAGATGAGTCGTACTTAAAGATCAAGGATTCATGCCTTAAAAATTATATGAGCTTTGAGTCAAAAGAAAATGTGCGAGATGCATTTGCGACTGCGCAGTTATTATCGTTTGTTTATGTCCTGCTAGCCTACTATAGATTAATGCAAGCATGTGGCAAAGAAAAACTGATGGCAGTTCAGCATGGAAAGCTCAGTGCTTCATTGAAAAAATTTATAGCTGCATGTGCAAAGGTTGATGAGCATTGAAGTCAAATGCCACAAAAAACAAAGGTGGAAACACAGATGAAAGATAAATACTGTTTCAATATACCAGAAGGTGGCTCACAGTCGCTCGACATTCTGGATTATTGCTTTGTAACTATTCACCATGTAGATGGGAACGCCCATATTTGGGCTAAAAACGGCG